>JAHHSA010000046.1 GCA_020025475.1 Oscillibacter sp. | reverse complement strand
GCATTGAGGCACCCTGGCTGGTTTGCACATTTAGATGTAAAAAACGACCTCTGACCAACTGTTGCAGAGCGACCTGCGAATGGGCAGGTTAGTTCCTGATCCTTGCAGGCCTGAGAAACAGGGGCGTGTACCTTATGGCTCGGTTTAAGATGTGGCTGCTTTGTCACCGGAAGCTGACGCCTTGTACTGTGACAATTCTTCTTGCGCGTCACGGACCATGGCAATGATCATCTCATTTTCCCCGCAGGCGGCTGCCTTGCGTGCGGAGGTTAGATATTGCTCTGCTTGTTTCATCTCCCCGCATTTGGCGGCCAGCAGGGCTGCATAGGCCTCTGTCTTGGCCCGTCCCCACACCGCTCCGTGTCTGTGGAAGCAGGAGATCGCCAGCTCCATATAGTGCCTTGACTCCTCCAGCTGATTCAGCTGGCAGAGTGTATGTGCCGCATTGGCAAAAAAGATGCCGGTTCCACATGTGAGCGGCTGATTTTCGCAGAACGAAAGGGCCTTTCGGTAATAGGAGAGGGCTTTCTGGATATCGCCCTGCTCTTGATAGCTCTCCCCTATGTAGTTGTAGCAGGCCGCCAGGCTGATGCAGTAGGAGATGTTGATCCGGTAAAACGGCTCCATGCGCTTGATCACCTTATAAAAAATATCCCTGGCCTTCTCATACTGCCTAACCTTCATATAGTAGACACCGTGAAGCCGCAGAACAGTACAGACCTTTTCTTCTGGGTAGGTGCCCCGTTCCAGCAGAGCCTCACAGGCTGCGATGTACTTTTCCAGCATCGGCAGGTCATGGATCTGAATGGCATGAAATACGAGCTGGAGATAGTTTTCCATCAGATATTCACTGTTTCCAAGGGCATTTGCCAGCTGGATGCTTGTCTCGATATTTTTCAGACCTTTTTCATAGTTTCCGGAAAACAGGTCAAAGCGGCCCACGAGAAATTCCACATTCATCCGCAGAGAGGCGGCCTCAGGACAGCTCCGGTGGAGTTCCCGGATATTTTCGGCCAGCGAAACCAGCTCGTCCTCACCGCTGAGCTGCTGCACCTGTGCAGTATAATCGGTTTGTAAATTTAAAACGGAGGGGTAGATCTCATGGGCGACATTGTAAAAGGTTTTCAGATATTCCAACTGGTATGTATAGGTCTTCAGCCGATTGTGGCACTTGGAAAAGTGGTAGATCAGCATGGGACAGCAGCTCAGATCATGACTGTTTTTATAGGAGGCCTCGTAGGCCTCGGCGGCCATGGCATGTAGGGTGAAGCGGGTATCCTTCAGCATATGGTCGTACACATATTCCCGTATCAGCTGGTGAGAAAATCCATACCCTGTTCTATTAAAAGTATGGCTTTGACAGATCAGCCCTCGGGAGAGCATCTTTTCCAGACTCCTCAGGATATCTAGCTTGGACTGGGTCGCCGAGACCTGCAGGTCTTCCAGTGTGGCGAAACGTGGATACAGGGAAATATATTCAAGGATATGATAATCCTGCGCGGTCAGACCGATCAGCCGACTCTGGATCATGCTGGTCACCTTGGAGGATAGCTGGCTGATGTCCCCGCCGTGTTCAAAAGCCTTAATAAACTCGGTCAGGAAAAGTGCATTTCCACCGGTCCGCTGGTAGAGGGTCTGAATGGTCTGGCTGTTATTCATGTCCTTTGAGGCACATTCGGACACCATCTGCTCCGTTTCCTCTAGTGTAAAGCGGGAGAGTTCCAGCTCACGAAGCAGATTCTTGCTCAGCAGCGGCGCACAAAATTCTGCCAACTGATCCTTTCGATCGTTCCGAGCGGCCATTAGAACAAGCATGGAACGGTTTCCGGACCAAAAAATCAGATTGCTCAGGATACGCAGACTGGAGAGATCCATCCACTGGATATCATCCAGGACCAGGATGAGCTTTTTCCCATTCAGACGTTCGATCAGACGGGCCAGAGTTTCCCGGCAGAACAGCTCGTACTGTGTGGCGTACAGAGGCGGCTCTCCCTGCCGGCGGAACGGATCGGGCAGGGAGGGGATCGTCCGATCGGAATCATAGCACAGCAGCTCGGCGTGCTTGATGATATCGTTCCACGGCTTCAGGTACAGGCCCTCCTCCGTCTGGACACACTGGTAGGACATGGTGACATAGCTGTTTTCGGGCAGAAGCTCCAGAATTCGATTTAACAGCGTGGATTTGCCAACCCCCGGCTCCCCCTCAAGCAGGATGGAAAAGGCCTGGGAATTGTTGCGGAAGCTGCGAATATTGTCGAGTAGATACTTGATTTCGTTTTGCCGTCCGAAAAAATAGCTCTGCTCCGGCTTTTGCTGGATCATAGGATGACACTCGTTTTTCAGTTGTACGGCTTTTCGGAAAATATCCTGGGTCTCCTGCTCCGGTTCGGCCTCCAGATCCTCTTGAAGGATGGCTGCTAGCTTTTCGTACAGAGCCTCCGCCTCCCGGCAGCCGCCCCGATCCATCATAGCCTGCATCAGCTCTCGGTAAAGCGCCTCATCATAAAACCGCTTTCTCAAAAGGGTGTTGGCCAGCGTGATGATGGGATCTAGACCAGACTGTCTGGAGGCAAAGGTGACCCGCTCCACGGCAGCCTTATGATACTGCCGCTGCAGCTCTTCCCGGATCTCTGTGGCCCATGTTTCAAATTCGACACAGTTCTTCACATAAAAATATCCCAGGAAATCTCCGGTATAGCGTTCAAAGAGATTTTCAGAATTCAGTTCTTCAAAATCGATCGAGTCGATATGCTCCCGAATCAGCCTTATGCGATTATTTCCTTCCACTGCAATGATCTCGCGCCCCATCAGCTTGCGCAGGTTGTAAAGGGCGTCCCGAAGATTTTTTCTGGCACATGTCTCATCACTGTCGGCCCAGAAGATCCCGACAGCCTCATCTCTGGAAATCGTCTGTTTTACACATAGGTAGTAAAACAGACCTTCAGCCTTACGATAAGGGAACACCAGATCCCGGCCGTCGATGCTTATCTTAGGGGAACCCATCAACGTAACTCTAATTGCCATCCTGTCCACTCCTTTCCGATGTGTTTTCATATAGACAAAGTAATAGTATTATATCCCTCGTTGTTCATTCTGTCTATACTGGTGATAATGATCCAAAAGATCACTATGTTTTGCACGATCTTCCGCGGCATTTTCAGACGGGCGATCTCAGATGTTACGCCAGAGACGCTGGTTTCTTAATTGAAATTTCCTTATTTAAATGCTGTATAGATCCGTTCCTCCAAACCAAACTGCCCTGTAATTTTATAGAAGTCACGAATGTCCCATGGTGTCCAAAAATATTTTTGTATTTTTTTATAATCGGCAGTTCTATCGACGCCCTATCGACATCTCACTGCTATAGTGTAACTTGTAAACGATACAAAACACAAAAACGTGTTTGTAGTAAATCGGAAATCTAAAATCATGAATGGAGGAATTTTAACATGTCTATGAACGGCGGCAATATGTTTGCGGCAAAGGAAGGTAAGCCTGAGGTCCTGTACTCTGTAAAGGCACAGCGCGGCGGCTTTGACAAGCCCGAGACCTTGCGTTGTAAAGGCTGGAAACAGGAGACCATCCTGCGTATGCTCGAGAACAACATGGAGAATGCCGAGATCCCTGAGATGCTGATCATCTATGGCGGCAACGGCAAGTGCGCCCGTAACTGGGAGTCCTACTACGCCATTGTTGAGACCCTCAAGAATCTTGAGAACGACGAGACCCTGGTTGTTCAGTCCGGTATGCCCGTTGCTGTTTTCAAGACCCATGCTCTGGCCCCCTCCGTAGTCATGGCTACCACCAATATCATGAAGGCTACCTGGGAGCGCTTCTATGATCTTCAGGACAAGAACCTGACGATCTTCGCTCAGTACACCGCTTCTCCCTGGGAGTACATCGGCACCCAGGGCGTTATCGAGGGGACCTTCGAGACCCTGTCCGCCATCGTGCTCAAGAAGCAGTGGGATAATGACATGCACGGCCGCATCTACCTGACTGCTGGTGCCGGCGGCATGGGCGGCAACCAGACCTGGGCCGGCAAGATGCACGGCGCCACCGTCATCGTAGTCGACGCCGATGAGCGCGTCATCGATCGCCGTATCGAGAAGGACTACATGGACATGAAGGTCAAGACCCTGGATGAGGCCTGGGCCATTGCCAAGAAGCATGTCGAGGATGATGATCCCATCTCCATCGCTGTTATCGGCAATGCCGCTGATGTCTTTGAGGAAGCTCTGGCCAAGGGCTATATCCCCGATGTCTGCACCGAGATGTGCCCCTGCCACGATCCTATCTCCTATATCCCCTCCGGCTATCTGGGTGAGGCTGCAGACAAGTTCCGCGGTGAGGACCGTGAGGGCTATCTGGCCGCTGCCCGCGAGACCATGAAGCGCCAGCTGCGCGCCATGATCGCATTGAAGAAGGCCGGCGCTGAGGTGTTCGAGTACGGTACCTCCATCCGCAAGGAATGTATCGATGCCGGTATGCCCGAGGCTGAGGCTAAGCAGATCGAGGGCTTTGTTGCCGGTTACATCCGTCCCCTCTTCTGCGAGGGCAGAGGCCCCTTCCGCTGGACCTGCATCTCCGGCGATCCTGCCGATCTGGCTCGTCTGGACGATCTGGCCCTGGAGATCTGCAAGGGCGACGCTCTGGTCGAGCGCTGGATCAACCTGGCCCGCAAGCACCTGCCCATCGAGGCTCTGCCCGCCCGTATTTGCTACATGGGCTTTGGTGAGCGCGTCCGCTTCGGCCTGGCGGTCAATGATCTGATCGCAAAGGGCGAGGTCAAGGGCCCTGTCGCTTTCTCCCGGGATAACCTGGACTCCGGCTCCATCGTCAACCCCACCTTCGAGTCCGAGAACATGCCTGACGGCGGAGACTATATCTCCGACTGGCCCATGCTCAACGGCCTGTTGGATTGTGCCGGTATGTGCGACCTGATCGCTATCCAGGCCAACTACTCCATGGGTGAAGCTGTCCACACCGGTGTCACCATGATTGCTGATGGTACTGAGGAGGCCGCCTTCCGTCTGTCTCGTTGCATGGTCACCGACTCCGGTATCGGTGTCGTGAGACACGCTCAGGCCGGATACCAGACCGCCAAGGACGTCTGCAACGGCAAGGGCAAGATCGCTGGCGGCGACAGCATCCAGATTCCTCTGTGGTGGGAGCCTGCCGACAAGGTCACCTTTGGCCCCGAGGGCAGCTACATCCGCTGATCATTTGTTTTTTCCCTACCCCTCGAAACAGAAAGGGCGCAGCGCATATGCGCTGCGCCCCTTCTGCACCTGAATACTAATATTGAAAGCTGGTCGAAAAAATGAAAAACAGCACCTCGAATGATACCGTCTCCAAGCTCCTGATCGACAATGCCGCACAGCTGCTTACCATGCGAGGGGAGCAAAATCACGATGTGGGCATGATCGAGCACGGTTCTGTCTATATTGAGGGCACGACCATCAAGGCAGTGGGAACCAAGGAGGAGATCGATGCCCTGGTAGGAAATTCTGACGATGTCGTGCGCATTGATGCCACCGACAAGGTCGTGACCCCGGGATTTGTAGACTGCCATACGCACGTGGTCTTTGGAGGCTCCCGTGTGGCGGAGTACTGCATCAAGCTGACCGATGAGAGACCCGAGACGTTAAAAAAATTTGGTATCCCGACCGGCATCTATGCCTCTGTGAACATGACCAAGGAGCTTCCAGTGGAGGAGCTGGCTGCTCAGACAGAACAGCGTATGAGAGCAATGATCCTGTCCGGCACTACAACCATCGAGAGCAAGAGCGGCTATGGTCTGACTCTGCCCGCTGAGATGAAGATGCTGGAGGTCAACCGCCTGCTCAGTGCCACGCTTCCTGTTGACATTGTTCCCACCTTCCTGGGCGGCCACGGCTGGGAGGAGGGTAAGGACAAGGCCTGGTATATTGATAAGCTCTGCAAGGAGATGATCCCCCAGGTCTCCGCCTTCCATATGGCCTCGTTCAACGACGTTTGGTGCGATGAAGGTAATTTCACAGCCGCAGAAAGCGAGCGTATTCTTCAGGCCGGTCTGGATCACGGTCTGATCCCCAGTATCCATTCTGAGGCGTACTCCTATGTAGGCGGTGCCGACGTGGCCATTGCGCTTCATGCAGCCAATGCAGGCCACCTGAACTACACGCCCCCTGCGCTGTTCCCGAAGATGAAGGAGGCCGGGGTGGTCGGAGTTGCGCTGGTCGGGACGGATTATTCTGTGCAGCATAAACGCCCCCTTGACCCACGTCCTATGCTGGACTGCGGCATGGATGTAGCGCTGGCTACCAACTGCAACCCCGGCTGCTGGGTGGAGTCCATGCAGTTTATCCTGGATCTGGCCTGCCGCCGCCACCGCTTTTCCCCCAGCGAGGCCTTCCGGGCCGCCACCTACGGAGGTGCTAAGGCCCTGACCCTGACCGACCGCGGCGTGCTGGATACAGACAAGGTTGCCGATCTACTGATTTTCAACGTCAGCCGCTTCCAGGACGTGGTCTACCGCCATGGCACAAACCATATTTCCATGGTCATCAAAAACGGCAAGGTATCCGTAGAGAACGGTCAGATCAAAGAAGAGCAAGCGTGATTTATATTTTGGGCAGAAGACGCATCACAGATACCCGCGCGTTGGGCCGGGCCTGAATCTGCCAAAGGCCTGTGACTGCCGCAAAGGGAGCACCGGGGCACACTCCGGCTTTAAAACCTACATACACAAAACAGCTGTCTCTTCCAGATAAACCGGAGGAGGCAGCTGTTTTGTGTTTACTTGTTCGGAGAGAAGTAGAAATATTTGGTCTTACCTTACGGACAAATTACAGGATCATACCACCGATGAATCCGGCAACGACCAGGGGGATATTGTAAAACAGGAAGGTGGGGACGCAGGTATCCCAGATATGGTCATGCTGCCCATCTGCATTCAGGCCGGACGTGGGGCCCAGGGTAGAGTCGGATGCGGGAGAACCGGCGTCGCCCAGAACAGCTGCGCAGGCGATCAGACATACAGTGGCACCGATACTCATTCCCATGCGCTGGCACATGGGGACATACAGCAGCGCGATCACAGGGACGGTACCGAAAGAGGTGCCGATACCCAGTGTAATGACCAGGCCGATCAGAATCAGAACGAACACAAAGACAGGCTTGCTGTTGCCCAGGATCGCCATGGTTGCATCGATCAGGGTGTCAACAGCGCCGGTGGCCTTGACCACGGCGGCGTAGCCGCCTGCGATCAGCATGACAAAGGAGATCATGCCCATGAGTTTGATGCCCTCAGCCATCGTAGAATCGGAATTCTTTAATTTAATGGTGCCGCCCAGCAGAAGGATGATCAGACCGATTAGGGCACCCAGAGGCATGGAATCCCAGTACAGCTGGCCAAACAGCACGCCGGCAATGGCGATCAAGGCCACGATATGGTCCTTGTTAAGCTTCGTTTCCTCAGCTGTCATTTCATGCTCTGTAATAGCAACGTCTGCGTACTCACGGGGCTTGCGATAGAACCACCAGGAGGCGACCAGTCCGACGAGCATGCCGCTAAACAGGATGATGGTATGGGGCCAAACGTCCATCAGGTCAATAGCCCAGCCGTTGGCGGTCATGTTATCTGCGACGATACCCTGGAAGATCAGCCCGTAGCCGATGGGGATGGTGATATAGGGTGCAACGAGCCCAAACTCGGTCACGCAGGCGGCCTGACGACGATCCATTTTCATTTTGTTCATCATCATCAGAAGTGCAGGATAGATAATGGGAATGTACGCAATATGGATGGGGATGATGGTGCCGGAGATTATGGCACAGACTACCATGGTGGTCAGCAGGATCCATTTTTTCCCGTTCACCAGATTCATGATCTTTTTTGCCAAGATGGTTGCCAGACCGGTGTCAGCTAGAGCAGCGGCAAAGGTACCCAGCAGCAAATAAGCAACGGCATTGGTTCCGTTTCCGTTTAGACCGGTAATGATATTGCCCATGATATCTCCGGGCATCATACCTCCGGCCAGGCCAGCGACGAAGGCAGCAACCAGGAGCGACAAGATGACGTTTAATTTCAGCAAGCACAGGCCGCACATTACGATAACAGACAGCGTCACGGGGTTAGTAATAATATCGATCATTTAGTTTCACACTCCATTTCTTGTTGGTCTTCAGGTGTCGGTAGATGTTTCACCCTTACAACTTACACATTCCGTTAAAACTCAGATCCCCCTCTCTACTCCTTATGGCTCCGAAAAGTATTTTGATATGGTCTATATATACTCCTTTATCGACGAGGAAGCGTCGATAAACGTGCTTTGGCCCCTTTTTTCTGCTTGTGCATATCGTTGATTCATTTGTTCACTACTTAGATAAATTGCCGAATTTTGTAAATTTAGTCATTTTATATGGTAAGATAAAGAAACCGAACTGGATCTATCCTGTTCACGGCGATACATTCGACGGTTTATCGACCGAAGCAGAGTATGCTGACTAAAGAGTGCACCGACACAGGATAAGAAGCTGTCGGATCATACAAATATGTATACTAAACGAAGAAATGGAGGAGTCAACGTGGAACAAAAAGTGGTATATTTGGATGGAAACAGCTTGACGCTGGAGGATGTGGTCGATATATGCCGTCATGGCACAAAGGTCGCCTTGAAGCCGGAGGCCATTGATGCCATCCGGGTTTCCAGAGATATCGTCGAAAAGAATATTGCTGAGAAGAAGGTCGTGTATGGACTGAATACGGGATTTGGTAAATTTGTGAACGTTGCCATTCCTGAAAATGACCTGGACCAGCTTCAGTATAACCTGATCGTCTCTGACGCCTGCGGTGTGGGCGACCCCTTTAAAGAAGATGTGACCAGAGCCATTATGCTGCTTCGTGCCAATGCACTGGCAAAGGGCTTCTCAGGCATCCGTCTTTCCACAGTGGAAACCCTGCTGGAAATGCTGAATAAGGGAGTTCATCCCGTGATCCCTGAAAAGGGCTCCGTGGGTTCTTGCGGCGATCTGTGCCCCCTGGCTCATATGGTCATGCCCATGATTGGTGAGGGTGAGGCCGTCTACCAGGGGCGGCGCATGCCCGGTGCTGACGCCATGAATGCAGCCGGCATCCCCATCGTCAAGCTAAAGGCTAAGGAAGGACTTGCGCTCATCAACGGTACCTGCGCTATGATGGGCGTGGCCAGCCTGGCCGTCTATGATGCCGGGGTGCTACTCAAGACGGCCGATATTTCCGGCTGTCTGACCGTGGATGCACTGGAGGGCATTGTAGACCCCTACGATCCTCGTATCCAGGAGATCCGTCCCCACTCCGGTCAGATCGATGTCGCAGCAAACTTCCGCCAGATCCTGTCTGGCAGTAAGCTCACCGTACATCAGGGCGGCGTGCGCGTACAGGATGCTTATACCCTGCGCTGCCTGCCCCAGATCCACGGTGCCAGTCGCATGGCCTATGACTACGTGCGCAAGGTCATCGAGACGGAAGTGAACTCCGTAACCGATAACCCTCTCATCTTCCCTGACAACGGCGATATCTTCTCCGGCGGAAACTTCCACGGCCAGCCTGTTTCCGTGGCCATGTCTACCCTGGGGCTGGCTATGGCCGAGTACGCCAATGTAGCTGAGCGCCGCATCGAGCGTCTGGTCAATCCTCAGTTGAGCGGTCTCCCCGGCTTCCTTACCCCTGTCGAGGGCATCAACGACGGCTTTATGGTCGCTCAGTATGCCGCTGCCGCCCTGGTCTCTGAGAATAAAATCCTGGCGCACCCCGCCTGCGTGGACAGCATCCCCACTTCTGCCAACCAGGAGGATCATGTCAGTATGGGTACAATTGCCTCTCGCAACGCTGCGACCATTATCGACCATGTACAGCACGTGCTGGCCATTGAGTTGATTTGTGCCTCCCAGGCCGCCGACTTCAAGGGCGCTGAAAAGCTGGCTCCCGGAACCAAGGCCGCCTATGACACGGTCCGGAGCGTTGTCTCCTTCATGGATTCAGACAGAGCCATCTATCTGGATACCAACAAGGTGGTGGAACTGCTGCGTGAAGGCAAGTTCGTCCGCGCTGTTGAAGATGCAGTTGGAAGTCTGAAGTAAGCATCGCTAAATATTGCCCCATAACATGCGGCGCACCATACCCGTCGCGATCCAAAGGAGGATAACCGAAATGAACCCTGCACTGACTGATGTACTGACAAAGGTTTTGGATTCCAATGATACTACCGTGGGCGGTGGCTGCGCTTCTGCACTGTCCGGAGCCATGGCTGCCGGAATGATTTCCATGGTTGCAAAGCTGTCCCAAAAAAAGCCTGTGAACTTCACAACTGAAAAATATGATGAGATCGCCTCTGAGTGCGATGATCTGGTGAACCAGCTTCAGCAGGGCTGTGTGGATGACACAAAGGCCTATTGCATGATCGTCGATGCCTTTAAGCTGCCCAAGGGGACCGATGAGGAACTGGCTGCCCGGCGTGCGGCTGTCCAAGCGGCGGCGGTAAAAGCGGCTGAGGTCCCCCGTGATAACGGCATGATGTGCGCACGGGTCCATGAGCTGGGCGCCATGCTGGTGGGCAACTCCAACCCCGCCTGCCTGTCTGATCTTACCAGTGCTCTGTATCTGGCTGAGGGGGGCGTGAAAGATTGCGTCCTGAATATTCAGGCCAATCTGGGTATGATCAAAGATCCTGTGGTCATCAGCCAACTGAAGGAGGATATGCTCGATCTTCTGCTCAAGGCGATCTGCTATTAAAAAATCAATATAGACAGGAGGAATGTAACATGAAGTGCTTAATGGCCGAGGTAAACTTCAGTGAGGGCAGAGATCAGGCCCTGATCGATCAGGTCCGGGACGCAATGCTGGATGGTGCAAGCATCGACCTCATGGAGATATCGTCTGATGCGGACCACAACCGGACCGTATTTACCTTCAAGGGGGATCCGGAGGCTGTTCTGGCTGCCACCAAGAGACTGTCTGCAAAAGCGGTGGAACTGATCGATATGACCACCCACTCCGGTGCACATCCCCGTATCGGGGCAGTGGATGTGGTCCCCTTCATTCCCGTTAAGGATGTAACGACAGAGGAAGCCCTCGAGATCTGCAACGCCTATGGTAAATTTATGGGTAAACTGGGTGTCCCCGTTTATTACTATGAGGATGCCGCCACCAGCGAGGAGCGCAAGAGCCTGCCCAAAATCAGAAAGGGTCAGTATGAGGGGCTGAAGGAGAAGATGGCAGACCCTGCCTGGGCTCCCGATGAAGGTCCGAAGGAGTTCAATGCCAAGAGCGGCGCCACCGTTACCGGAGTCCGGTTCCCCCTGGTTGCATTCAACGTCAATCTGCAGACCAAGGACCTGGACATCGGCAAGAAGATCGTGAAGGCCGTGCGTGCGGCCACGGGCGGCTATCAGTATGTCCGTGCCATTGCCCTGGCCCTAGAGGATCGGGATGGCATCATCCAGGTCTCCATGAATCTGACTAACTACGAGAAGACCCCCATCCACCGGGTGTTTGAGACCATCAAGAGCGAGGCGTCTCAGTACGGTGTAGGGGTCGTGGATTGCGATTTGGTCGGACCAGTCCCCGTTTATGCACTTCAGGATGTGTTGAAGTTCTATCTGCGGACTCACAGATTCAGCCTGGATCAGCTGTATATGTAATGAATCAGAATCTGCTAAAGCCTTTCCGGGGTCGGTCGCTGACGAGCATCTGATCCCATATACGAAAGAATGGAGCCGTCAAGAGTTGATCTGTGGACAAAAGTTCCTTATATGATATTACTCGTATGCCTAATAAGCGATCGTAACTTACCTAAGGGCGCGCTTATTCACCACCGGAAAAGCCGGCGATTGTACTGTCCGGAAACAGACGTGCGCCTTTGAGAGTGGACGAAAGCCAAGATAAAAGTAGACAGCCCCGCTGCCGGAGCTCACTTCGGCAGCGGGGCTGCTTTTTGCCTTTATAGAATTCTACCCGATAAAAGATCCCAGCAGTTCTACATATTTCTCTGGATGGTTGATGCTGAGATCTCCATGGTGATATTTAGGCACGATGTGTAATGTGCTCCCCGGCAAACTTTGTTTCATAAGAACTGCTGACTTTTTCATCTGGCGCCTTTCTTTTTCCCCCACGGCGATGAGGACGTTTGCCCTGCAGTTCCGGAAAGAGTCTTTTAGTGCGTAAGAAGAATTGCTATTCAGAAACGCTAACATATTTTCCTTCTTGATTTTGCAGGTATCCCGGTAATAAATCTCAAATAAGTCCGGGTCCATACGAAGCTGTTTGAATTGCAGCTTGGAAAACCACCGTTTCTGAATCAGACCGTAACTCGCATTTACCATAGGAGAGATCAGCAAATTGGTGAGTGCCATGGGGATCACCAGTGTGCTTTCGATCATCGCATAGCGGCAAATATGGGGTTCCACAGAAAGCATTTCTGCAAGGATCTGTCCACCAAGGGATAGCCCTCCGATGAAAAATACCTGCCCACCATACTTTTGATGGATGTATTCACAGAGCCTTTCTGCTGCATTTTCAATGGTCGTAAAATCACTGTCACTTCCGGCATGTCCGTCCAGCAGAGGGATCACTACATGATATTTCTTTGATAAGATAGCAGAAACATTCTTATAATTCCACCATGAAAGCCCACCGCCGTGCAGCAGAAAGATGGTTTCGGAATTTTCACATCCAAACTCTGCGGTTTCCATAACTTCTCTCCCTCGCCCCCCGATCACATAAATAAATCGTTCATGTTAAAAAATCATAACATATAGATATGAAAAAATCGATAGGGCATAATAAGTTGCGCAAAAATAAATAGACATGATTTGCAGATCCTTGGCAGAATGAAGCTGCGAGACACCATTCTGAAAGAAAAAAGCAAACCATGTCTGAAAAATAGTACAGCTAAATGAGGAAGTGATCAAGGGGCAGCTGAAAGTATTGGTCCGCAGCAGCGTGGGGGAGACGCTGAATAAGAGTAAGTGCTCGGTAACTACACACCCATCATCACACCCAGTGGTATGGGATACTATCCCCAAGCGGGACCGGGGCCCTGTTTTACAGGGTGTGGATCACAGGAGGGTAGCTGCAGCCCTTGCACCGCAAGGGCTTTCCACTGTTTCCAGATGCTCCACGTCCCACTGGAT
>JAHHSA010000045.1 GCA_020025475.1 Oscillibacter sp. | reverse complement strand
AGGTCACTCCCATGCTGACCCAGGCAATCCGCGAGGCCAAGGCTGCGAAGTAAGAACTGGACAAGCTCCATGTAGCGTGTCTGAAAAGGCCGCTTCCAGGTGAACCAATCCAGTAAAAACGCACAATAGACAAAAGCCCCCTTGTGTAGGACAACTACATAAGGGGGCTTTGCTGTGTTTGGAGGAACAGTCATGAAAAAGTGGATTGTTGGACGCCTCAGAAAGCATTCCTGGTGCCAGTTGCCACTGCGCCCATGAACGGATTTCCACGGTACCGGTGCCCAACTTGCATGTGCAAGTTGGGCATGGCCAAATAAGCTGATATGAAAGAAAACATTAGCTGGAACAAGCGTCGTGGAAGCGGTGCCAGACAGCTTCGGCTACCGCCTGGGGCAGCACAGCTTTCAGACTCTCCACATCGGCATCCTTGATCGCCCGAATGGTTCCAAAGGCCTTTTTCAGGGCGGCCTGACGCTTGGGACCCAGCCCTGGAATTCCATCCAGAGCGGAGCGCATGGTGCTGCGCTGATGACTTTCGTGGTGGTAGGTAATGGCGAAGCGGTGGGTCTCCTCCTGAATCTGACCAATGAGAGAAAACACGGCCTGATAGTTGCTGATGCCGATCTCCCGTCCCTCCGGCGTCACCAGGGCTCGGGTCCGATGGCGCTCGTCCTTCACCATGCCAAAAATGGGGATGGTGCAGTTGAATTTCCGGGCTACCGCCAAGGCGGCGTTGGCATGGGTAATGCCGCCATCGATGAGAAAAACGTCAGGCAGGGGGAGGAACTTCTCGTCGCCGTCTGCGGCTCGCTGGAGCCGTCTGCGCAGGACCTCCTGCATGGAGGCGTAGTCGTCCGGGTGTCCGTCCAGATCCTGAATCCGGAAGCGGCGATAGGCACTCTTGAGAGGGCGGGTTCCGCTGTAGACCACCATGGAAGCCACAATGTCAGATTTGCCGGTGTTGGAGATATCGAAAGACTCCATGCGTTTGGGGGGAGCAGGGAGATCTGTCAGCTTTTGCAGCAGGGTCAGGGTGTGGGCGGAGCGCTCCTCAACCGTGGTGGCCCGCTCCGCCTCCTCGGCGGCATTTTGCTGGGCCATAGAACGCAGCTCTGCCTTTTCTCCTCTCTGAGGTACATGGACCCAGACTCGGCGCTCCGCGCGCTTAGAGAGGACCTCAGAGAGGTTCTCGCAGTGTCCTTCGGCGGCATAGGGCAGCAGGATCTCGTGGGGCAGGATGGCACGGGGCAAATAATACTGCGCAGTGAGTGTGGAGAGCATTTCCTCTTCGCTCTCCTCCATGGGATCGGAGAAGAGTTGGGTCTCCCGTCCTGTGAGGTCACCGTTTTCAATGTGAAGAATGGCGCAGCAGCATTTACCGGAGCCACGGTAAAGCCCCCAGATATCTGTGTCGGCGCAGAGACCTGCAATCACGGTCTGCTTTTTGGACAGGGCGCTGATGGCGTTGATTCGGTCCCGCAGGGCGGCGGCCTGCTCAAAGCGCAGCGCCTCCGCCTCCGCCTCCATCTCGGCGGTCATTTCCTGAAGCAGCTGGCGGCTGTGGCCCTCCAGGAGCTGCACAGCCTGGGCAATGCGTCTCTGGTACTCCTGGGCAGACATTTCCTTTCGGCAGAAGCCATCACAGCGGCCCATGTGGAAGTTGAGACAGGGGCGGTCCAGTCCGATGTCCCGGGGAAATTTCCGGTTGCAGGTAGGCAGCCGCAGGGCGGTGCAGACAGCGTCCAAGGCCTGGCGGGTCTCGTACCGGCCACCAAAGGGACCAAAGTACCGGGCACCGTCACCTACGGCGCGATTGGCCAGGGAGAAGCGGGGATACGCTTCCTTGGACAGACGGATAAACGGATAGCCTTTGTCGTCTTTGAGCAGGATGTTGTAGTGAGGCATATGCCGCTTGATCAGGGAGTTTTCCAGTACCAGGGCTTCAAACTCACTGCGGACAAAGATGGTGTCGAAGTGATCTACCTGGGAGACCATCTGCCGGGTTTTGGCGTTGTGGGCGGCACTGTCCTGAAAGTACTGGCTCACTCTGTTTTTCAGTTTTTTTGCTTTACCGACGTAAATGACGGTACCGGCTTTGTCCATCATCAGATAGACACCGGGGGTGAGGGGCAGGTCATTGGCCTTTTCCCGCAGTTCGTCCTTGGTCATGGGGGCCTCCTTGTTGCCAGAAGTAAGTGGAAAGAAAAATTGCGGTCCTGCAGAGGCAGGACCGCATCAGAAATTCGCTGTTATTCGCCGAAGTTGTCATTGACCAGGTCAACCAGAGCACCGACGGCTTCCTTCTCGTCCGCTCCGTCAGCGATCAGGGTAATTTTGGTGCCCTTCACGATGCCGAGAGACAGAACGCCCAAAAGACTCTTGGCGTTGACACGGCGGTCTTCCTTCTCAACCCAGATGCCGCTTTTAAACTCGTTGGCCTTCTGAATGAAGAAAGTGGCAGGTCTTGCGTGCAGACCTACTTCATTGTTAACGGTGATCTCCTGTGTATACATGATACAGCTCTCCTTTTCTATACCAAGTCTGTTTGAACATCATCGCATCATGTGCATATTCTATATAATATCATATCTTTTTTTTGTTATTCCGTCAATGACGTTTTTCACAAATATTACCGAAATAACCCTGCGGCGATGTTCTGGAAATTGGTCATATCCACAATAAAATAACAGTAATCGCAGACACGTTTCATGGCCTCCTCAACGGGGAGGCACTGTAAATTTTGGGCAGTGTTGAAGCGGAAAATCAATAGTTGGTGGCCTTTACCTGGAAGTAAGCCTGAGGATGCTTGCAGACGGGACACACCAGAGGGGCGTTTTCGGCGATCTCCACATGGCCGCAGTTCCGGCAGAACCACATGACCTTTTCACCCTTCTTAAAAACTTCACCGTTTTTCAGGTTTTCCAGCAGCTTCAGATAGCGCTCTTCGTGGGTCTTTTCAATTTTGGCAACGCCTTCGAATTGAGCGGCTAAAGCCAGAAAGCCTTCCTCTTCAGCGGTGCGGGCAAAACCGGCATACATCTCGGTCCACTCCTCGTGCTCACCGGCAGCGGCAGCAACGAGGTTTTCCTCAGTACTTCCAATGCCGCCCAGGGCTTTGAACCACAGCTTGGCGTGCTCTTTTTCGTTGAGGGCGGTCTCCTGGAAGAGGGCGGCAATTTGCTCATAGCCGTCCTTTTTGGCACGGCTGGCATAGTAGTCATACTTATTGCGTGCCTGAGACTCTCCTGCAAAGGCATACAGTAGGTTGGCTTCGGTTTTAGAACCTTTCAGATCCATGCAAGGATCCTCCTTTAATTCAAAATTTTGTGTGGCACCTGAATTTGTGCAGGAAACCATCAGATTTGTTACTTCTAGTTATGACACATTTCGACGCAATAATCAAGCATTTTCCGGTGTCAATCCATTTTTGAGTGTGTGAATGACAATAGAATCTGAAAACCGGGAGATACTAGAGAGCGGGTATCGTTTCAAAGGAGGAAATCACGTATGCAAAAAGCAGCAATTTTTTTCCTGGCAATGTGTTTGTCCCTGTCCCTGACCGCCTGTACCAATAATCCGTCAGACGGCGGACCTGTGACAGACGGAAACATGGTGGATGATACCGGCGATACAATCCGCGATGGTATGGATGACGCCGGTAACGCAGTCGAACGCGGAGTCCGCGACACCGGTGATGCTGTTCGCCGGGGTGTGGACGATATGGGCGACGCCGTCCGGGATGGCCTTGACGACGTGGGCGATGCAATGACCGGTATGCGGTGATCCCTGACAGCGCCTTCAGCGGTCCCGGCATCATCCGGGGCCGCTGAAGGCTGTCTATAAGCTGTTCCACAGGTGAGCACAAGGGGATGCGTGCAAGGGGTTCAGACCCCTTGCACGTAAATTCTTCCCCATTTTCGTGGCAGCAGGGACTTTCTTTTTTAAGTCAGTTCATGTATACTGTTCCGGAGATTTGAAAGTGAGGGACTGTCCATGAGCCAGGAATTTTCGATGAAGGTGATCGCACGCATTCATACTGATTTTTCCACAAAGTTCGGTGTTCCCCGCCAGAGCGGTCTGGTGGAGGCTCTGGAATCAACAGTGGTGTTTGAACCGGAATATCGAAATCCGGATGCCCTGCGGGGCCTGGAGGGGTTTTCCCACCTGTGGCTGGTCTGGGTCTTTGATCAGGCCATTCGGGAGACCTGGTCTCCCACGGTTCGCCCGCCCAGGCTGGGCGGCAATCAACGGATGGGCGTTTTCGCTACCCGGTCCCCCTTCCGGCCCAATCCGATCGGCCTGTCCTCGGTGCAGATCCAGGAGATTCGCCAGACGGAGGAGGGGCCGGTGCTGGTGCTCCGGGGCGCCGATTTGATGAATGGGACACCCATTCTGGACATTAAGCCCTACATCCCCTATGCCGACGCCCATCCTGATGCCGTGGGCGGCTTTGCGGCCACACCTGCCGGAGAGACTCTGCATGTCATGATTCCGGAGGAACTGCTGGGACTGGTGCCGGAGAACCGGCGGGAGGCCCTGCGGGGTGTCCTGGCGCAGGACCCCAGACCCCATTACCAGCAGGACCCAGACCGGGTCTATGGCTTTCAGTTTGCCGGTGTGGAGGTTCGTTTCCGGGTGGACGGAGCCAAACTGTATGTGCTGGATATCCGCCCGGAAGGTCTGTGAGAAAAATAAATTGAGACAAAAGCAGGTCTGCATCTGAGATGCAGACCTGCTTTTTGCACAATATATAAGGGAAATAGTACAGGATAGCATACCAATCAGCATCCAAAAAACCGCTTGCGGAGTTTTTGATGCCATAGACACTGCATTCGTCCTATCAATTCATCCAGCACCAGAAAGGTGACAAAGCCCATCCCCAGCGTGGCAGCGGTGAGGGCCAGGGAAGCGGCACGGAATTCTGCCGCCAGGGCGTCCAACTGAAACAAAAAGATCAGCAGGGCGTAGATGAGGACGATGGAGCCGGCGCAGAAAAGCAGCTTGATCAGGATGCGGACCAGGCGGGAGCCGCACTTGTCCACATGGGATTTGAGCAGAGGATACCAGCCGAAAACAACATAGAATAGGGCCAGCTCCTGGTCCGGCACCAGGAGCAGAGCCAGGAGGGAGACGGCGGCCCAGGCGGTTCCGGCAATTCTGGGACCGCATTCCTCCTGCACCGGCAGCAGGACCAGCATGGCCAGCATTGGACAGCAGAAGGTGGACAGAGGCATCAGGCCGCCCAGCAGGAGGATTACCACTGCCAGGGCGGTCAAAATGCCGCTGAGAGCAATTTGACGGCTTTTGACGTGCATTATTTCACGTCCTTATAGCGCAGCTTGTAATAGCTCCACTGCTGCCACTGCGCCAGCATGTCGTGAAAGACGGGATTTTCAACTTCCGTGTCTTCGACATAGGTTCCGTCAGCCAGCATGACAGTCTTTTTCTGAATGACGGGACTGATGCGGCGCAGGTCCGTCAGGAAGGAGAACCAGGGGGACTCCTTGCCCCGGCCGGTCAGCTCCAGCAGGGAGGCACCCAGGAATGCGGCAGAGAGTCTCCCGTTTTCGGGCAGAGCCAAGTGGGAGACAGCGGACTCCCAGTCCAGTGTCTCTGCGGCAGCGTCATTGGCCCAAATCACAAAGGGAGTTTCATAGGAGCAGAGGGGATGTTCACGTTCCTTTTCCGGCAGTGCAACCTCCAGACCCAATTCCCGGTAGGCCTGCATATTGTCACCCAGGTAGGGCAGGTGGTCGCCCCAGAAGGCCAGAACCACCGGCTCTTCCCGCTGGGAAAAGTAGTCCACCAGCCGGCCCAGCATGGCATCGGCGTCCCGGGCACCCTCGATGTAGACCCGCAGCAGACTCTCCGTCTCAGGAGAGACGTCCACGGTCAGCGGTACAGGTGCATAGGGGTAGTCAACACCATATTTGTCGGGGGTATAGGACATATGATTCTGGATGGTGGTGGTGTAGTTGCACAGAAACTGGCCCTTTGCCACCGCATCTTCAAACAAAGTCTCAATATAATCGGCCATGTAGTCGTCCGTGACCCAGCGGCCCTTCATGTCAACGTCCTGCATCTGATTGATGAACACGGTTTCCTCGGCGCCCATCCAGCGGAGCACATTTTCACGGTTGTAGAACCAGTTGTCGCCGGGGTGGACATAGGAGGTGTGATAGCCGTCTGCGCCAAAGACCCGAAACACGCTGTCCAGATTCCGGTTCACCACACGGAAGGCGGAGGTGATGGTGCTGGAGATGGCATTGGTCTGCATACCGGTCATTACGTCGAATTCCGTATTGGCAGTGCCGCCTGCAAAGCCGGGGACGATCAGATGGCCGGAGATGGCGTGAGGATCTTCCCGCAGGGCGTGAATGGTGGGCAGAGGCTCTGTTTCATCCGTATAGGCAAACATTTCACTGTCTGAGATGTCCGAAAAGGCCTCATTCATAATCATGATGAGATGGACCGGCTTGCCCTGACCTGGATTGTTGCCGGTTTCCCAGGATTCGGCTTCCGCCCGGTTGTAGCCCACGGGCTTATCCACCGGGTAGGTGGTGAACTGGTGGCAGAAGCAGTAGGGAAAGCCAAGCTCGTTGAATACGGCGGGAATGTAGTAGGCGTTGGAGACCCGGAAAGAGTTATACAGAGGGACCGAGGCGTACACGGTGAGGATCAGCCCCACCAGCACGGCCAGGCTGCCCGCGGCCCCCAGAAGACTGCCCACCCAGCCACGCAGGCGGGGAATGGGGAAGGGCTTGCAGCCGACAAACAAGCCAACTGCCACCAGGGCCAGCGTGCTGAGAATGACTATGATGATGACAGCCATGGGGAATTTGATGTCGTAGCTGCTCATGGCGCTGCCCACTTCTTTTAGCAGCGCAAAGTCCCGGGGAAACACAGGTTCATCCCGCACTTCCAGCTTGATTCGGTTTGCGACAGAGAGGGCACAGACGGCAAAGTTCACCAGGGCGGCACCAAAAAACACATTTCGGAACAGGGCTGTGAACAGCAGAACCAGCATCCCGATGGGCATGGCGTTCAGCACGATCAGCAGAGGCTGGGCCTTCATGTGCTGCAGGACCACCCGCAGGGCGTTTGGCTGGCACCACAGCGCCAGCAGGGTCATGGCTCCGGAGACCAGAACGGCTGCCAGCAGACTTGCCCACAGGGGCAGACGATACTTCGGAAAACGGTCATGTAGTTTCAAAACAGGTGATCCTTTCCAATGGGCGACACGCCTGAAATCTAAAAAAACAGATTACAAAACGTATTGCAAGATAGAATAATAACAAGATGTAGTGAAAAGAAGGGCAAAAACCGGGACGCCGACCTGAGTCCCGAAGGACCGGTCGGCGTTGTATCCGGAGGATAAACTCACCGGATATGTGGCATCAGAAGGAAACAACCTCCTGAGCAGCTTTCTCGCAGGGAGCAGCGGTCAGGATTTTCATCACGGGACCCTTGCCCTGGTAGGCGGAGTGGTCTTCCAGAGACATCTTAGCGGTGACTTCCAGCCAGTCGCGGTTTTCGTAGTCATCCAGCATCTCTCCCCGTGCAATCAGCCCCAGGAACTGGATGTCGTTTTCACAGCAGATCATGGCAAAGCGGCCGGGGCAGTGGACACCGGGGTATTTCTTGGAATGACACATGACCAGCTTCGTGTGGATCGTCTTGCCGTCGTAACGGTCAGGGTGGTCCATCACATCCACATACCAGACGCCGAAGTCGTTGTCAGGAATGTCGATCACCGGCTGGTCCAGGTCGAAGGGAGACTCGTCGCCCAGCTGGTAATCCTCGCTGGTGCCGTCCTCATTTTCCAGATAGATCTCGGCCTGGCGGTTTACCATCCGCAGATTCCGTGACCGCAGGCTCTCCCGCAGCTGCGCAGTGCAGCGGTTGAAGACCAACAGGTCTGTGTTCATGATCTTCTCCATCATCAGCTGACCCATATTGGCTGCGTACAGCTCAAAAGTGGGAGCGTAGACGAAGGTCATGATCTGATAGAGCACCCAGTTGGTGGGCAGAGCACCCTCATAGAAGGGCCGCAGAGACCACATACCGTTGTACTCGATGATAACCTGACGGAAGGAATACTTCTTCTCCAAAGCCTTCAGGTTGGAGGGGTTCAATTGGGAGGCATCTTCAAAGTTGATGACAGTCACGTTGTCCAGGGCATTGGGGTTGTACTCCTCTTCGCCCTCCTCGCAGCAGATCAGCAGCGTGGGGTCCTCCCGGGCAAAGCCGTCCTCCAGGATACCGTTGATGAAATTGGTTTTGCCGGCGTCCAGGAATCCGGCGACCAGATAAACAGGAATATCAGCCATATTGTTTGTTCCTTTTCCAGATTAGAGACCAAAGAGCTCGGTCAGTTTGTGCTCATCCAGCTCGGCGCCAATGACGCACAGGCGGCCGGTGTAGTCGGGGTGACCAGCGCGGACCTCAAACTCCTCCGGGACGTAGTCAAACTCCAGCCACGCACCGTCGGTGCCGTTGACGATGCCCTTGGCACGGAGGATCTTGCCGTACTTGCCGGAATCCAGCTCCGTGAGCATGTGCTCCAGTTCGGCCCTGGAGTAGGTTCTGGGCGTTTCAATCCCCCAGCTGCCGAACACTTCGTCGGCATGGTGATGATGCTCGTGATCATGGCAGCCGCAGCCGCACGCCTCACCATGCTCGTGCTCATGATGATGCTCGTGGTCATGGCAGCCGCACTCCTCACCGTGCTCGTGCTCATGATGATGCTCGTGGTCATGGCAGCCGCAGCTGCACTCCTCACCGTGCTCGTGCTCATGATCGTGCTCGTGGTCATGACAGCCGCAGCCACACGCCTCACCGTGCTCGTGGTGATGGTGTGCATGCTCAGCAGCGTCCGCCTCATGGGCCTCACGCATCTTGGCCAGCAGCTCGTCAGCCAGGGAGACCTTCTCAATGGCGGAGAGGATGGTCTTGCCGTCCAGCTGATCCCAGGGAGTGGTCAGGATGGCGGCATCTGCGTTCTTCTCACGCAGCATGGCAACGGCGGCTTCCAGTTTCTCCTGACTCAACTTCTGAGTGCGGGAGAGGATGATGGTGCCGGCGGCTTCAATCTGGTTGTTGTAGAACTCACCGAAGTTTTTCATGTAGACCTTGACCTTGGAAGCATCGGCCACGGTGACATAGCTGTTGAGTTTGAGTTCGGGGACTTCGGCCACGGTGTTCTCAACAGCCACAATCACGTCGGACAGCTTGCCAACGCCGGAGGGCTCGATGAGGATGCGGTCAGGATGGAACTGCGCGACCACGTCCTTCAGGGACTTGTTGAAGTCACCCACAAGAGAGCAGCAGATGCAGCCGGCGGACATCTCAGAAATCTCAATGCCGGACTCTTTCAGGAAGCCGCCGTCAATGTTGATCTCGCCGAATTCGTTTTCAATCAGGACCAGCTTCTCATTGGGATAGGCCTCTTTCAGAAGCTTTTTAATAAGAGTGGTTTTGCCGGCACCCAGGAAGCCAGAGACAATATCAATTTTCGTCATAAGATTCAGTCCTTTATCTGAAATTTTTTCGATCACAGCTAATCATATCATTAAATACAAAAAATGCAACGGCGTCACGAAAAGTTTACGACTTTTTTGCCGGAAATGATGGATTTGTTCCGTATTTGCCCGTGGGTGAACAAAAAAAGACTGCCGGGGAGGGGGCCTCCGCCGACAGTCAAAGCGTTTTCCATCATCATGGGGGGACGTGCGCAAAACCGGGACGTCCCTGGCGTGGGAGGAGAAAACAGCGTCACTCCGCCAGGTGCCGTCCCAGAAAGGCAGCGAAGGTCTCGATCAGCTTACAGTCCACCTCCTGGGCGGGGGCCTGCTCTGTGCCAGCCAGCAGTACACTTCCCACCAGGTCCCCCTCAGAGAGCACGGGACAGGCAGCCAGGACCGTGTATTTGTCAGTGGCATCGGTGACGGGAACAGAGGCGCTCCCGGCGTCGCAGCGATAGGTGCTCCGGCGCTCCAGAAGCTGCTCCAGCTCCCGGGAGATCCGACGGTCCAGCAGATCACGCTTTCCGCCGCCTGCAACGGCAATCACCACATCCCGGTCAGTCACAATACACATTCCGCCAGTACTGTGGTTCAAAGCGCCGCAAAGATCCCCGGCACAGTCTTCAATCCCCTCCAGCATGGAGTATTTTTTAAAGATGACCTCTCCGTCGTGATTGGTGTAAATTTCAAGGGGGTCGCCCTCCCGAATTCGCATGGTGCGACGAATCTCTTTGGGAATCACAATGCGGCCAAGGTCATCAATTTTCCGAATGATCCCAGTTGCTTTCATAAAACTCCTCCTTAAACAGGCTTTTTCCTAGTATCTGCCCAGATGTTTCAATTATGCGAGAAAAATGGAAACAGGGATTGTGCCATAGCGGCTTGAAACGTCTGAATATTTCAAAAGATTCTCCACAGCCTGTGGAAAAGCTTGCGGCTCGGGCAGCCGTGGGTTTTGTGGGAAGGGCTGTGATGCGCTCCTTTTGACATAGAATGTTCGGCCTGTTTATGAAAGCAAAACAGAAATTTTGCGCATGGATGCAAACTTACCGCTTCATTTTGCTGTTTCGGAAATGGCATGGTGTCAGATGGCACCGGGGAGGAGTTTTATGAACGAGAAGCGGACAGGAGAGGAACTGCTGTTCCATCATTGGGATGCGCTTTTTTCAAAGACGGATCAGATTTCGTACCAGCGGATCTCATTGGCTGCCAGGTCAATGTCGAAGCTGGAGCCGTCGCCGCGGTAGACGGTGGTGGACTGGGGCACATAGGTGTTGTTCACCACGCAGTATTTGCCGTTCTTTACGTAGGCATGCACCTCTACGTTGAAGTTGGAGGAGAACCAGCGGTTCAGCTCGTCCTCGGAGTGGCTGCTCCACAGCACGGCACGGTGCAGAATGCGGTTGTTCTCGAAGCTATAGGGCAGGCCGGAGATGTACACGGTACGGCCCTTGCCGAACTCGTTGACGGCCATCTGCACTTCCTTTTCCTTCTGGACCAGGACCTGGGCGCCTTCCAGCGCGTAGATGTTCTTCTTGCCCTCACCAAAGTCCACAGGCTTTGTGCAGTCCTGCAGGATGAAGTGATCGGGATGCTCGTCCCAGTTGTACTTGTCATAGTTCAGGGTGAAGCCGGTCTCCTTCTCCACACCCATGGCGCCGGCAAGCTGGAGATAACGGCCCTGATACTGGTGGCCGGCGGGTTCACCCACACCGATGAAGCCACCGCCGTTGTAGATGAACTTCTTCACCATGGAAGAGATCTGGGCATCCTCCCAGATGGCACCGCCGGTGTGGGCGGTATCGCCGTCACCCACGTTGATGACAACATCCATGTCTTTCAGCGCGTCGGGGTTGGCCTTGAGATCATCAAAACTCAGGAAGCTCACGTCATAGGGAGCACCGGACAGGGCCTCAATCACACCGGCGTAAGAGTAGTTCTGCTTCTGATACAGCGCATGGTGGACCATGTGGCAGCCCCAGGAGCGGCATTTGCCCCAGCTGTTGAGCACGGCGACCCGCTTGACGCAATAGGGAGTGGTACCCTTAATGTTGACGTACAGCTGGCGGAACTCCTTGCAGACGCTCTCAATGTAGTCGATGAAGTCCGGGAACTGGCAGGCAAGCTTGAGATAGCCGCCGTAGCCAATGCGGTCGATGGGCTTTCTCAAAATGGCGCGGCGCGCGGTGACCCAGTTCTCCTTGGCCTCCCGGACGGGATCACCGCCCTCGTGGAAGGTGTCTGGGAAGAAGTAGGGCAGGAACCGGCCCTCAGTGTACTTGACGCCGGGGATGTCAGAGATCAGGCGCAGGGTGCAGCCGTTGCCAACGGAGCCAACCACGGCATCCAGACCGATGGACTTGAACTCGTCCATGTATGGCTCGGTGCCGATGAAGTGATCGCCCAGGAACATCATGGCTTCCTTGCCCATCTCGTGGGTGATGTCCACCATTTCCTTGGCCAGCTCGGCCACTTCACGGCGCTGGAAGGCCATGAAGTCCTTGAACTCCTTGGAAGGGATGCGGTACTGGTTGTTGTAATAGCCCTGGTCAATGATGTACTCGGGGCGGAACTTGTAACCTACCTCCCGTTCAAACTGCTCCAGAATGTAGGGGGAGACAGAGGCGGAGTAGCCATACCAGTCCACGTACTTTTCCCGCTTGAGCTCGTCAAACACCAGGGTGAACTGGTGGAAGAAGGTGGTGTAGCGGATGACGTTCACGTAGGGATGTTCGGTGATGAATTTGCGCAGACGCTCCATGGTGAACTTGCGGGTCTTGGGCTGGCGGACGTCAAAGGTGATTTGGTGCTCAAAGTCCTTCCAGTCGTTGGTGACCGCGTTATACATATGGACGGGGTCCCAGATCAGGTAAGCCAGAAAGCTGACGGTGTACTCGTGGAACTCTGCGGGGGCGTCGATGATCACGCAGCCGGTGGCCTCGTCCCAACGCCAAGCATCGGGGGAGAGAGGCTCGCCGGTGGTGCGGTCCACAACCTCCCACCAGCGCTTGATGTCGTCCCGGGTGTTGACCTGCATCAGCTCGGTGCTGATGCCCTTCATCAGGGGGATGGACAGGGCACCGTCTGCGGCGGTATGAAAGCCGGTCATGATGTAGCACTGCTGCACCTCATCGGGGTTGGCCTTGGCCCAGGCGTTATCCTTACGGGTGGTGTAGTAGGTGGAGTAGACCTTGGCGTCCACGTCCTTGAGAGCTTCGGGATAGTCTGTGCCATCGCAGTCACGGATGGCGTCAGCGCCCCAGCGCTCCAGCAGGCTTAGAGTTTCGGGAACCACATCCAGGTCCGTGGGGATTGTAACGCGGCCTTTGTTCAATACGTCACTCATAGTGTATTTCTCCTAATACGATAAAATAAAAACTTGAAACGGTGGGAGGGTTACTCCTTGGGGTCCTCAAAGGGCTTGTTGTAAAGCAGCAGAGCGGTGAGCAGCAGAATGAGACCAACCACCATGATGCCCAGGCCCTTGAGCTGACCGGTCATCTTCCAGCCGATAATCAGCAGGCACATGCCCACCAGGAAAAAGACGGCCATCAGAACGGCACGGAGGCCCATATGTTCTTTCCAATAACGCATACGTTGTCACCTTAGCCTTTCAGTCCGCCCACGGTCATGCCCTGGGTCAGCTTCTTCTGGAC
>JAHHSA010000044.1 GCA_020025475.1 Oscillibacter sp. | reverse complement strand
TTACACAGTTGAAATTGAAACACACACATTATGTTGGCATTCGCCTTTTTAATCGGAGATATCATCCAACTTTTGAGATCGCCTTGAAGACGAGTTCTGGATGCAGATTGTCTATCTTATGGATTGAGATCCTCTTTGATCAGTGCAGTCATGATCTCGTTATAAATTTTTTCAGGGGACTGACGGAACCGCTCCACCAGCATAGCGGCCATGTCCTCCCGAATCACCATCAGTTGCAGGTTCAGCACGCTGCCTACATCGTCATCCAGAGAGAGACTGACAGAATATGTACCATTGGAGCGTCTGGAGTAGGAGGCCTTCACCTGGCTTTTTCTCCGCAGCTTGCGGTTGCAGTCCTCGATGTTCTTATCACACCGCAAACGGACTGAGTAGGGAAGACTGCTCTCACAAATCTCGCTGTTGCGGCGTCCCTTGTCCGTGATTGCATAGAGCCCACCTTCATTCAAAGAGAGGTGTTCCGTTTTGACCAGGTCAGAGAGACACTCAGAAAAGTCGAAATAGTCCACACCGTCATCACACATGGTAAGATCAAGCACGGTATCAAAGGGCACCGGTTCGATGACACGAGCTGCAATATAAAGAATCAGAAATTTAATTTCCAGCTTATCATGAATAAAACCCAAACCTGACATAAAGGATACCTCCAGATATTGATTTCGACGGAATATATTATACAGCATCTAGTGGCTGTTTGTATAGCCTCAAATTGAAATTTCATGCCGTACTTGACGGTTTTCGACAGGATTGGTATCATAGTTGCAATGGAAAAGGAGGGCGGCAGCATGAAAAAACATCTCATCGCTTTGTTGCTTGCGGTTGGCATGATTTGCTTACTGGGAGCCTGTGATCATCCAGAGGACCCAAAAGAGCATACCCCTGCGCCTGTAAAAGGCGAGGAAACTGTTGCGGGTCTGGCCCCCGTGCCCGAGGAGCCGAAAGGGCCAAGCGGCATCAACCCACTGACAGGACTCCCCATGGCGCCGGAATATGAAATGAATCGTCCCATTGCGGTTATGTTCAACAATCTGAAAGCAGCTCAGCCTCAGCTTGGCATCAGCCAGGCAGATATCATCTACGAGGTTCCCACAGAAGGCGGCATTACTCGCATGGTGGGCCTGTTTCAGACTTTGGAGGGCGTTGGAAACTTAGGCAGTGTGCGTTCTACCCGTCCGTACTATCTGGAACTGGTTTTGGGGCATGACGCACTGTTGGTTCACGCAGGAGGAAGTCCTGACGCATATAAGGATATCCCAGCCTGGGGCGTAGATAACATGGATGGCGTTCGGGGCGGCTCAGATGCCAAGATTTTCTGGCGTGACGCCCAACGTAAAAAGACAGCCGGCTATGAGCACAGCCTCCTGACCTCTGGTGATGCTGTTCTGGAGTATCTGTCCGGTGGACGCTATCGCACAGAGCATGCTGACGGCTACACCTACGTGCAGTCCTTTGCTGAAGACGGCACACCTGTCAATGGTGCCCCTGCCCAGCATATTACCATCAATTTCTCTAAGTATAAGAGAGCTGGCACATTTGACTTTGATGCGGTCTCTGGCAAATACCTAGCCAGGCAGTACGGCAGTGCCTACATCGACGGTAACACTGGAGAACAGCCCGGCTTTACCAATGTCCTGGTTCTGAATACCTCAATCTATTCCATCAAGGACGATACGGAAGGCCGTCAGGCTGTCAAACTCACTGGGGAGGGTGACGGCACCCTTTTCTGCGGCGGCAAAGCCAGTCCCATCCGTTGGAGCAAAAAGGACCGGAACAGCCAGTTTCTCTATACCGATGAGAGCGGCACAGCACTGACGCTGGGAGCCGGCACAAGTTACGTTTGTATCATCGATCCAAAAACAAGCACTCTGACATACCAGTAAGTATGATAAAGCCCGGGATTGACATCCCGGGCTTTTGGTGTTCTTTTTGAACGTTGACTTACTTTGCCAGAACCTTCTTCAGCTTGGCGAAGCGGGGCAGAGAGCTCTCCTTAGGCAGCTTGGGCTCGCCCTGAATCAGAGGCAGTGCATAGTCTACAAAGGACTGCTCAATGCCGTTATGGGCAGCATTGATCCACTCAAGAGGAACCTTCTTCTCAGTGTTGGCCACGTCAGTCAGATTCAGCAGCTTGGTTTTGCAGACATACTCACCATTCTCACGGGTGCATTCGAAGCCTACCATCTTATCGGTGATGCCGTTGACAGCATTCTCAACAGCAGCCTTACCGGACATATAGGACTCCTCGATATCAGTCTCAGAGGCCAGATGAGCACCGCAGCGCTGCAGCAGGCTCAGTTCGATGCCGCGGACCTTAGCGCCGGTTTTCTCCTTCACGATGTTCGCCAGAGTGGCAGCCAGGCCGCCCAGCTGAGCGTGACCGAAGCCATCGGTGGCAGAGGTCTTTGCCTCAGAAACAAAGGAACCGTCAGCGTAGTGGATGCCCTCAGAGACAGCAACCATGCAGTTGCCTTTCTCCTTGTAGATGCGATCCACGTCAGCAAGGAACTGATCCATATCAAAGTCCACCTCGGGGAGGTAGATCAGATCGGGGCCAGCACCGAAAGCAGTAGCCAGGGAAGCAGCACCAGCCAGCCAGCCAGCGTGCCGACCCATGATTTCCACAATGCAGACCATGCCAGTATCATACACGCGGGCATCCTGATAGACTTCCATGCAGCTGGTAGCAATGTACTTGGCAGCGGAAGCAAAGCCGGGGCAGTGGTCCGTACCAAAGAGGTCGTTATCAATGGTCTTGGGCACGCCCATGACGCGACACTCATAGCCGACTTTCTGCATGTACTTGCTGATCTTGTTGCAGGTGTCCATGGAGTCGTTGCCGCCGTTATAGAAGAAGTAACGGACGTCATGCTTCTTAAAGACTTCCAGAATACGCTTATAATCGGTGTCATCCACGTCTGGATCGGCAATTTTATAGCGGCAGGAACCCAGAGCAGAAGAAGGAGTATACTTCAGCAGCTCCAGCTCAGCGGGATCTTCCTCGCCCATATCGAACAGGCGATCATTCAGAACGCCCTTGATGCCATGCTCAGCGCCAAACACCTTGGTGATGTTAGGGTTCTTCAGAGCGGTGTCAATCACACCATAAACGCTGGCATTGATTACAGAAGTCGGACCGCCAGACTGACCGACAATGCATGCACCTTTGAGTTCACCCATTGGAAAAATCCTCCTCAGAAATAGTACTCTTATCATATCATTCAAAAAATGGTTTGTAAATACTTGCATTTTAATTTATGTGTGATATTATCATAGAAGAAAATCGTTTTCGTCCTGTTGAATTCCAGAATTTGACCATCTGTTCCAGCAGCCATGGTTTCCACGGAAATCAAGCGCAAAACGGATAAAAAAGGGCGGGACAAATATCATTATAGGAGTTGAATATTATGCCACTGGTTACTTCTACTGAGATGTTCAAGAAAGCTTATGACGGCGGTTACGCAATCGGTGCCTTCAACGTCAACAACATGGAGATCGTTCAGGGTATTACCGAGGCCGCAAAGGACCTGGAGGCTCCCCTGATCCTGCAGGTTTCCAAGGGTGCCCGTGCTTATGCAAACCACACCTACCTGACCAAGCTGGTTGAGGCTGCTGTCATTGAGACCGGCCTGCCTATCTGCCTGCACCTGGATCATGGCGACAGCTTTGAGACCTGCAAGTCCTGCATTGACGGCGGCTTCACTTCTGTTATGATCGATGCTTCCTCCAAGCCTTTTGCGGAGAACATTGAGATCACCAAGAAGGTTGTCGAGTACGCTCACGACCACGGCGTTGTGGTCGAGGCAGAGCTGGGCACTCTGGCTGGCATTGAGGATGACGTGAAGGTCTCTGCTGAGGATTCCTCCTATACCCGTCCTGAGGAAGTCGAGGAGTTCGTCTCCAAGACCGGCTGTGACTCTCTGGCAATTGCTATTGGCACCAGCCACGGTGCTTACAAGTTCAAGCCCGGCACGAAGCCCCAGCTGCGCTTCGACGTTCTGGAGGAAGTCTCCAAGCGTCTGCCCGGTTTCCCCATCGTCCTGCATGGTTCTTCTTCCGTTCCTCAGGAGTTCGTGGAGAAGATCAATAAGTTCGGAGGCAATATGCCCGGCGCCATCGGTGTGCCAGAGGATCAGTTGCGTAAGGCTGCTTCCATGTCCGTCTGCAAGATCAACATTGACTCTGACCTGCGTCTGGCCATGACTGCCTCCATCCGCGAGTATTTCGCAGAGCATCCCGATCATTTCGATCCTCGCCAGTATCTGAAGCCCGCCCGCGCAGCCATCAAGGATATGGTTGCCCACAAGATCGTTGACGTTCTGGGCTGCGATCACAAGGCATTCTAATCTGATTTCCTCTCAGATAGAAACTGTATTGCAAAAAGGCCCTGCCATTTTGGCAGGGCCTCCAGCTTGTCGAAAGAGTCCAGCTTACGCTGGGCTTTTTCGCATTTATGGTGGAAACAGTAATCTAATGCCTGCTCTGGAGCCCGCAATCCATTGCAATTCAGATACTAGGGCAGAAAATCAGGTGCCGGTTAACCATTCAGCAGGCAGCCAGATCTTTCAGCAGCTGTTCCACAGCCGCTTTGGGAGTGGCCCAGCTGGTGACGAAGCGGACGCAGGTATGTGTGTCGTCCACCACATGGTCAGTTTCAAAGGCGTAGCCCAGGTCCTGCAGCTTGAGAATCACAGAATTCGGGAGAACAGGGAATTGCTGGTTGGAGGGGGAAGCAGTGGGGAAGTCGTAACCCAGCTCGGTCATGCCATCCCGGAGATAAACAGCATTGGCGTTTGCGTGGCGTCCGACTTCAAAGAAAAGGTCATCGCTCATCAGGGCTTTGAACTGAATGCCCAACAGACGGCCCTTCGCCAGCATGGCACCACGCTGCTTCATGTGCCAGCGGAAGTGCGCTTTTGGCAGATCGTTTGTGAGGATGACAGCTTCGCCGAAGAGAAGGCCGTTCTTGGTGCCGCCTATGGTAAAGGCATCGGTGAGGGCAGCCAGGTCTGCCAGGGTTAGGTCGCTGCCTTCCGCTGTAAGGGCAGAGGCCAGACGGGCACCGTCCAGATAGAGGTAGAGGCCCAGTTTGTCGCAGCAAGCCCGCAATGCCTGCAGTTCTGCTTTGGTGTAGATGGTTCCGATCTCAGTGGTGTCAGAGATATACACCATACGGGGCAGGACCATGTGTTCGGTGGTGTTGGCTGCGACAACGGCTTCCACCATTTGGGGAGTTACCTTGCCGTCAGGAGAGTAGGCAGTGCAGACCTTGTGGCCAGTGGCTTCAATGGCTCCAGTCTCGTGGACATTGACATGACCGGTGTGGGCGGCGATGACGCATTCATAGGATTCCAGGAAAGAGTTGATGACGATCAGATTGGTCTGAGTGCCGCCAACCAGAAAATGGACATCTGCCTGTGGAGCGGCGCACTGGTGACGAATCAGATCCGCTGCCTCCTTGCAGTAGTCGTCCAGGCCGTAACCGCAGGTCTGGATTAGATTGGTCGCTGTGAGGGCCTCAATCACCTTGGGATGAGCGCCTTCGCTGTAGTCGTTGCGAAAACTGTACATAGAAATCACCACTTTCTAAAAAATTAGAAAATACATATTGAAATTATATTCTGAATCTTGTATAAAAGCAAGGTGAGAGAAATTTCCGAGAAATAAGCATGAAAAAAAATAAAAAAACACGGAACTTATTCGGTGTCTATTTCGTCTCCATACTGGAAACAATTCTGCAAGGAAAAAAGGAGTTTACAAAATGAAGAAATTGATTACGATGATCCTGTCTCTGACGATGGTGCTGTCCCTGGCTGCCTGCGGCAGCGAGAAAGCTCCCGATGCTTCCAATGAGAGCAACGTCGATCTGTCCGCTTTCTATAATGAGCTGGCTGAGAAATACAACTGGGTTAGCGAAGATCCTGAAAACCAGGACTTCAATCCCGATGCAGTGATGATGATGGACCTGACCGAAACTCCCGAGCTGATGGAGAACTACTTCGCCGGTCTTGGCGAGATTTCTACCAAGCAGCTGATTGTACAGACTTCTATGATCAGCGCTGTTGTCAACGAGTATGTATTCGTGGAGTGTGAGAAGGAAGAGGACGCTGCCAAGGTGGCTGAGATCCTGCAGAGTCGTATTACGATGCAGGCCGAGGGCGGTGCGATGTATCCTGAGTCTATCAAGGCTTGGACGAAGGCTCAGGTGGTCACTAACGGCGCTTATGTTGCTATGATTGCTTCCTTCGAGAACCAGTCTGAGATCGTTGAGGCTTTCAACGCGCTGTTCGCTTGATTATGCAGTGAGTAAAACAGCCGCAGCGATCCGCTGCGGCTGTTTTTTTGAGATTATATAGAAAAGGAGAGAGAACTATTGTATTTTAGCAGCCTGACCTTCCTGTTTGCGTATCTGCCACTGACACTCATTCTGTACTTTGCCGTGCCTCTGCGGTGGCGCAATCTGGTGTTGCTCCTCGTGAGTCTGTTTTTCTACGGATGGGGTGAGCCGGTCTATATTCTGATCATGTTTGCATCTATCATGATCGACTATACCCACGGTCTTCTGGTGGAGAAATACCGGAGTAACGACAAAAAGGCCCGGTGGTTCGTAGCCCAGTCCATGATCTTCAACCTTTTGCTTCTGGGCTTTTTTAAATACTATGATTTTTTTGCAATGAATCTGTCGTTGATTCCAGGCATTCGTATTCCGCAGCTTGGAATTCCCCTGCCGATTGGCATTTCCTTCTTCACTTTCCAGACCATGAGCTATACCATTGATGTGTATAGACAGGATGCACCGGCTCAGCGAAATATCATTCGTTTTGGTGCCTTTGTCACCATGTTCCCCCAGCTCATTGCCGGTCCCATCGTCAAGTATAAAACGGTAGCTGAGGATCTGGATCACCGAGTTATTACTACAGAGGACTTTGCTCTTGGTGCGCGCAGATTCTGCGTGGGGCTTGCCAAGAAGGTGCTGCTGGCCAACTCCATTGGTGCCCTTTGGGATGCACAGCTGGCTGCACAGGCCTCCGGTGCACTCACTATGGTCGGCGGATGGCTGGGACTCATTGCTTTCTCGTTTCAAATTTACTTTGACTTCTCCGGCTATTCTGATATGGCCATCGGACTTGGCAGAATGATGGGCTTCCGCTTTGATGAGAACTTCAACTATCCGTATCTGGCCAGCTCTGTCACGGACTTCTGGAGACGATGGCACATTTCTCTGACCTCCTGGTTCCGGGAGTACCTGTATATCCCGCTGGGCGGCAATCGGGGTGGTACTGCTAAGGCAATTCGCAATATCCTGATCGTCTGGTTCTGCACTGGCTTCTGGCATGGTGCCAGCTGGAACTTCATCATTTGGGGTATGTACTTTGCCATGTGGCTGCTGCTGGAGAAGTTCATTTTGAAAAACGTGCTGTCAAAGACACCAGATGTCATCAAGCACCTCTACACGCTGATCATTGCGGCAGTTGGCTGGGGCATCTTCGGCATTGAAAACCTGGGGCGCTGTGCCGACTATCTCAAGACTTGCTTTGGCGGAGGTGCTCTGTGGAACGCTGCGGACGACTATGCGCTGCGAAGCTACGCGGTTACCCTGATTGTACTGGTGCTGGCCTCTACTACGCTGGGGCGCAATCTCTGGCATAAGCTTCCTGAGAAGGCGGATCGGGTACTGACCCCCATTCTGATGCTCTTGAGTCTCGTCATTTGCACGGCCTATCTGGTGGACGGCAGCTACAATCCATTCCTGTACTTTAGATTTTAAGAGAAGGAGGCAGAACGATCATGACAAAAGCATATAGCCGATTTATCACGGTCCTGTTCAGTGCTTTCCTGGGCGGTATTCTCATTTGGTCTTTGATTCTCCCGGATCTGGAACGGTCTGAGACGGAAAACCGCACGCTGTCTCAGTGGCCCGACTTTTCCTGGGAGGCCCTCAAAGACGGGAGCTATACCAAAAAGGTGGAGGAATACTTTGCCGATCAGTTCCCCTTGCGGGACAAGTGGACAGGTCTGAAGGCCCACAGCGAGCACGCAATCGGCAAAACGGAATATAATGGCATCTACTTGGCCGACGGGGATACGCTTATCTCCGAGGTTAAGCAGCCAGACCAGGATCTTTTGGACAAGAACCTCAGCTATCTAGACCGCCTGACCGCTAACAGCACCATTCCGGTGACGCTTGGTCTGATTCCATCGGCGGCGGAGATCTGGAAGGACAAGCTTCCTTCTGGCGCTCCCAGTTGGGATCAGGAGGCTTTCCTGGACCGAACAAACAACCTGGGGATTCCGACCATTGATTTCCATGCTGCTCTAACAGAACATGCAGATGAGAAGATCTTCTACCGCACCGATCACCACTGGACCACTTTGGGTGCGTTCTATGGAGCCAACGCTGTATTGGAAGCTTTTGGGAAGGAACCTTTGAATAAAGAGGACTTTACACCAGAGACTGCCTCTGACAGCTTCTATGGCACCCTGTATTCTCAGTCCGGTGTCCACTGGATGGACCCGGATACCATTGAGTATTGGGTAAAGGACGAGGGCCTCAATATTACCTCCTGGCGCACGGGTCACCCGGTGGAATCCGCTTTGTATGACCGAACTTACTTGGAGAAGAAAGACAAATACTCCTCCTTCCTGGGCGGCAATCAGCCTCTGTGCGTCATCAAAAACGAAGCATTGAAGGATGCGGGAAAGGTCCTAATTGTCCGGGACTCCTACACAGACTCTCTGGCACCCTTCCTGGCCCAGCGGTTCTCTGAGGTGCATTTGATGGACTTCCGGCAGTACCGGAGTTCTCTCAAGCAGTACGCGGAGGAGAACGAGGTGGACAACATTGTTGTGCTGTTTAGCATCCCCAACTTCATTACAGACCGGAATCTGGTGTTCCTACCCAGATAACCAACCAACAACGCCGCCTGTATATGCAGACGGCGTTGTTGGTTGCTGTGCTTCATCGAGGGAGATGGGAGATAGCAGGAATGATCCTTGGCTTCCAGCAGAGAGATGACACTGTTTTCACTGTAACGATCAAGACATTCTCCTTCCTGGATGCCGTATCTACAATCTAATGCCAGACCGCGTCAAGGGATGTTGCCCTAAAAGGCTTCTGAAAAATTAAATTAAGCTGCAACGAGCAGCGTTGCCTCAATGGTTTGCTGGCTGAGGTAGGCTCCCACACAAGAGAATGACAGTTGACCGGTGGCGGGATATGCCGTAAAATAAATAAGATTGAAATGATGTCCCGTCGAACGAATCCGACAGAGACAAGAACATCGAGAATTAGGTGAAACCATGAACGACTTTAATGAGCGCTATGTTGCTGCACGGCGAAACGTAATTGCATCCGACCTCCGCCGACTGAATCCCATGCAGCGGCAGGCGGCAATGACTACTGAAGGACCTCTGCTGCTCCTGGCCGGTGCCGGTTCCGGCAAGACCACGGTGCTGATCCAAAGAGTTTATAACCTCTTGACATATGGTAGAGGCAGTGATTCCAACGAGGTTCCAACATGGGCGACAGAGGACGATCTAGCCTTTTTGGAGGGCTTCCCCCCGCAGCCAAATGAGGGGGAGATCCTGCGCGCCAGAAAGCTCTGCGCACTGGATGTCCCAAAACCTTGGGAAATCATAGCGATTACCTTTACCAACAAAGCAGCAGGGGAGTTGAAGGACCGATTGGCTGCCCGCCTTGGTCCTATGGCCAACGACATCTGGGCATCTACCTTTCACTCCGCTTGTGTGCGGATTCTGCGGCGTGATATTGACCGCATCGGCTTCAATAAGGACTTTACGATCTACGATACTGATGATTCCAAGCGGGTAATCAAGGATATCGTTAAGGAGCTGAATCTGGATGAAAAAGCCTTTGTGCCCAAGAGCATTTTAGGCATCATCAGCAACGCCAAGGATCAGTACATGGGTCCGGAATCCTTTGCCAAGCAGCAAGAGAATTCCAATGACTGGAAGATGTCCAGAATTGCCAGAATCTATGCTCTCTATGAGAAGAAGCTCCGCAGTGCAAACGCCCTGGACTTTGATGACATCATCTATCATACCGTAACCCTTCTGCAGCAGGAGCCGGAGGTGCTGGCCTATTATCAGGACAAGTTCCGTTATGTGTTGGTAGACGAGTATCAAGACACCAACCACTTGCAGTACCTGCTCACCAGTTTGTTGGCAGGGGGCCGCAAGAACCTCTGTGTGGTGGGCGATGATGACCAGTCCATCTATCGCTTTCGTGGTGCAAATATTGAAAATATTCTCAACTTTGAAGAGCACTATCCAAAGGCGCGGATGATTCGTTTGGAGCAAAACTATCGTTCTACCCAAAATATTCTGGATGCGGCCAATGCTGTTATCAAGAATAATGTTGGCCGAAAGGGTAAGACCCTGTGGACGGATAACGGGAGCGGTGAAGTAGTTACGATCAAGACCAACTTCAACGAGTCGGACGAGGCGAACTATGTGGTAGGCGATATCGTGATGGGTGTGAACCGTGGTCGAAACTTTCGGGATACGGCGATTCTTTATCGCATGAACGCCCAGTCAAACGCCTTGGAATACGCCATGAAGCGCAACGGTATCCCATATAAAGTGGTTGGTGGCATGAAGTTCTTTGAGCGAGCGGAAATTAAAGATATGCTGGCGTATCTCTGTGTGCTGAATAATCCTCTGGATGATCTTCGTTTGCGCCGCATCATCAACAATCCTGTCCGTGGAATCGGCGGTACTACCATGGATAAGGTGGCTGTTCTTGCCGAGCAGCAAGGAGCATCTCTCTATGAGATTATCCGCAACGCCGATCTCTTCCCGGAGCTGAAAACACCCTGTAAGAAGCTTTTGAAATTTGCAGATATGATTGACACCCTCCGACGGGAAGGGGCCTCTCTGGCACTGCCGGAATTCTATGAAGCGGTCTGCGATCAGACGGGCTATGTCCGCGCGCTGGAAGAGAAAAACGATATGGAAAGCCGGGGGCGAATTGAGAACGTGCAGGAGTTGAAGTCCAATATCCTGGGCTTTCTGGAGCAGGGGCCCGAGGATGCAACCCTCTCCGGCTTTCTCAATGAAATTGCACTGTATACGGATCTGGACAGCCTGGAAGACGATAACTGCGTGACGATGATGACCGTACACGCAGCCAAGGGCCTGGAGTTTCCGGTGGTCTATGTGGTAGGTATGGAAGAAGGCATATTCCCCGGAGCCTCTGCTCAGTATAACGAGGAAGACCTGGAAGAAGAACGACGTCTCTGCTACGTAGCTATGACCCGCGCCAAGGAAAAACTGACTATGACCAACTGTCGTCAGAGAATGCTGTACGGTCGGACCAGCGCAAATCGGGCATCCAGATTTCTGGAGGAGATTCCGGAGGATAATATGCGCTGGGAGAGCAAACCACAGCCTCACTTTGCCTCGGATGAGTACAGTGAGGGCTTCGGAGGAAGCAATCCCTCTTTCGGCGGAGGTTTTGGAGAGAGCAGCCGGCAGGCTCCTGTCAGCTCTTTCGTCGGTGCCCGGGATTCTGGCTATCGCCAGACGCCCAGACGGCCTTCTGTTGCCGGAATCACCCCTTCGTCACCGATGCTGCAGTTGAAAAAGGGCGATATGGTGGAGCACAGCGCATTTGGAAAAGGCGTAGTGATGTCTTTGCGTTCGATGGGCGGCGATGCCCTGATCGAGGTAGCCTTTGATCAGGTGGGTACCAAAAAGCTCATGCTGAAGTCTGCAGGAGCGCATATGAAAAAAATATAAATATTCAACAACGCAGCAACGCCGTAAGTCAAAATTGACTTACGGCGTTGCTGGTGTGGTGACTTTTCCAAATGCCCAACGTGTACGTGAAATGCAGTTCTGGATTATTCTATCGCAGTTTTCTGGGGACTTGGATATGATTGGGCTTTTTGTCAGCCTTTATAGGATTCGGTTCTATTTGTTGTATGCAAGGAACTCAATCCACATTGTCCATAAATTTCCGCAGGTGCTTTTTAAAGACCAGAAGAAAAACCAAAAATGCCTGACTGGAGCAGATCACATCTGCAACAGGCTCAGCGAAAAAAGCGTTCTGTGCCTTGGTGGTGGCTGCGAATACGAAGATGAGAATCAGAAAGAGCAGCTTTCTGGAAGCAGAGAGATACAGAGCTGTTTTTATTTTTCCAAGTGCTGTCAACGTATCCACACATACGTATTGGAAAGCAAGGGCGACAATTGCCATGGTAAAGACCTTGATGCCCCAGATGGAAATGGCAGCTGTCTCGGCGCTTTCTGTAAAGAAGCGGACAAAGGTTCCGGCAAACAGGTGGGAAACAGCAAACATAGAACTGGTCAAAATGATGGCCATGACCAGGGCATACTTCACCGATTTCTTGACGCGTTCAGCGTTGGCTGCTCCAAAGTTGAAGCTGATCAGTGGCTGGACGCCGCCGGAAATACCAATCAGCGGCCCAGTGACCAGCAGGAAATAACTCTGAGTAACCGTGACGGCGGAGATCAGCATATCGCCCCGAGTCCCGCCAAAGCGCTGCAGCGCCATATTCATGCCAATAATGATGATGCTGTCGGTTGCAAGTATAATGAAGGGGCAGATGCCCATTTTGATAATGTGCAGCATCAGCCGCAGATCATAGTTGCCAAAGGAAATTTTGATTTTGATTCGCTTGCCAAAGAGAAACAGCAAGGCATAGAAGCAGGAGAACATCTGAGAGATCACGGTGGCCCAGGCTGCACCCGCCACGCCCATCTGTAAGGCATAGACAAAAACAGCATCTAGGACAATATTGCTGATGGCACCGATAAACACAGTCAGCATGCTGTTAAGCGAAAAGCCCTGGCAGGAGATGAAATAGTTCAAGCCCAATGCCAGAAGAGCAAAGAAAGTTCCCAATGTGTAAATGGTCAGGTAGATGTTAGCGTAGGGAAACGTCACGTCGCTGCCGCCAAACAGATAGATCATCTGACGCTTTGTCATCAGAAAAATGAGCGTAAGGGACCCGGAAAAAATCAAAAGCAGCAAAAAGCTGTTAGATAAAATCTTCTTTGCCTTTTGGTAGTCGCCGCTGCCCATGGTGGTTGCCATCATAATGGAGCCACCGATGCCCACCAGGGTGCCAAACGATGAGATCAGCGTTACGATGGGACCACAGACGCCAACACCGGCCAGCGCCAGATCGCCAACTATTGGAATATGGCCGATAAACATCCGGTCAATGATGCTGTAGAGTACGTTGACCAACTGGGCCAGCATGGCAGGAATCGTTAGTTTCAATACCAGGGGGAGAATGGAGTCACGTCCCAGGTCATTTTCTTTTTTCATGATTGTCCTCTTTTTTATATACAAATCAGTCCTATACACACAGAGGCACCAACAGAACGGCCTTTGATGCCTGCCTTATTATAGTAGGGACGCAAAGAAAAAAACAGTGGCAAAGATCAATAAATTTACGGGAAATTCATTGTAAAATCAAAGCCAACACATATAAAATGCCATAGCCACTGGCATCTGTTAGAATCAAATTATCATGCCAAACAATGATAGAAAGATTGTAATTGGCATCCAACTTGCACTTGCAATTTGCGATGGCGTGTTTTTCCTTGGCATCCGCAAAGACCCGTTCAATGGTCTCTTTGCGAT
>JAHHSA010000043.1 GCA_020025475.1 Oscillibacter sp. | reverse complement strand
CTTTGTCCGAGGCGGATGCGGGCATTGCCATCAGCGACGGCGCCGCCATCGCCCGTGAGATCGCAGATATTACCATCGCCGCCGACAGCCTCTGGGAGTTGGTGGAACTGCGCCGCCTCTCTATGGCGCTCATGGAGCGTATCCACTCCAACTACCGATTTGTCATCGGCTTCAACGGTGCCCTGATCGCCCTCGGCGTGGCCGGAGTCCTGCCACCCGCTACTTCTGCCATGCTGCACAACCTCTCCACGCTGGGTGTCAGCCTGCGGAGCATGAGTCAATTGGCACCGCCAAAAAATGTAGAGAGTATCACTCCTTTGAAGAAATAAATAGTTGTACAAAACCTAATCATGTGTTGTGTCTTCTGCGAAAAAGGAGCTGCCGCAAAATGCGCATTTCAGCCAGAAACTCAAAATGCAGCAGCTAAAAAGCTATCCCGGATTGTCGATACGGCAATCCGGGATAACTTTTAGATGGTGCAATTTTGAAAAATCTATTTTGCGACGGCCGCCTTTTATCTTGAAGGTTTTTTGGGCGTTGGCGATGTTTAGCTTCTGATTGTACCTCGGCCATTCTCAGACGTATAGAATGGATTGTATGTCCAATTGATTCCATGACAGAACCGGCAGACGGAGAATCTGATGATATTCTCCGCCTGCCGGTTTTCCTTATGGTGCTGGAAGCTCCGGGTTGTCTGGCTCAGCGTTGGTGCCATCACAGTAAAAATGCAGAGAGAAGTGAACCGATGGGTCGCTGGGGGATACCACATCCAGGGAAAAGCCGCCCAGCTTGAGGAGGCGCTCAACATGGTCAATCTTGTAGTCTTTATTGGGGTAAGTCTCCTCCAGGTATTCGCTGGCTGCATGCTTTGCGGTAAAGTAGCCAAAGGGATACCCGGTGATCTCGTTTGTCAGATAAATCAGGCCCCATAGCAGAACACAAGCCAGCACAATAGCCAGAAGCTTCCATACTCTTTTGCGTATTGTCATGTTATTTCTCCTTTTTGAAGCCGAAGTGGAACAGTCCAACGATGAGGACCCCTACCTCTGCCAGCAATATGGGGATGACGGCAGTGAGCAGGAAGCTGAACCAGTTTACCGCCAACCCATCCTGAAGCTGCATCAGCAGGGCGAAAATGGCAAGTGCGTGTACGGTCAACAGCATCAGCGGCGTCTGCCAGAGCGCCTTCCAGCGAAATGCAACATAGGATGCCGCGCCCACCAGCGGCAGCAGGAAAATGAAAAAAAGCCCACCGGGGATTTGCAGTTCTCCCTCCAGACACGCCAGATGGATGTAGTCGATTCCAAAGAAGAGACCCAGGAACAACGCCGTCATCAGCTGTGCCCGCAGGCGGCAGCGTACCTGGTCCAGAACCGGCGGGACCGTCTCCGGGACGCAGGGAGCTTCGCTCAGCAGCGCACGGCAGCGGGGACAGACGGCGGCGTGTTCTTCTACCAGACGGCAGCTGTCCGGACTGGCTGCACCGTCCTGTACCAGTGGGATGAGATCCATGCAGACCTCACAGGAAATCTCAGTCATTTGTGTATTCCTCCTTTTCCAGGGCTTCCCGGAGCTTTGACCGGGCGCGGAAATCAATGACACGTGCAGAACTTTCCGTCACGCCGACTCTTTGGGCGATCTCCCGGAAGGAAAGACCGTCCAATCGGAGCTGTACAATGGTCCGCGTCCGCTCCGGCTCTCGTGCCAGCAGCGCCTGCGCCCGCTGCGCCGTTTCCCGGCGGCAGAGAATCTCCTCAGGTGACGGACCGGTGGAGAACAAACTTTCCTCCAACGGTACCACAGACTGGCGGTGCTTTTGTAAGTAGTGGTACCAGCGGTGGCGGGCCACGGCAAAGAGCCATGTCTTTTCATCGGCGTCTCCCCGAAACCGGTGCAGGGACTTCACCGCCTCGAAAAACGTATCGGCGGTCAGCTCTTCCGCAAGGTCTGCGCTGCGGCAGAGGGAGAACAGATAGGCGAATACATCCCGCTGATAGCGGGAAAAAAGCTCGCTGAGTAGTTTTTCCATGTCTGCGTTCCCCCCTTTTCAAGCGTTTCTGCCCTATTAGTCCCACAGGGCGGCGTTTTGTTACACCGCACACAAAAAAATCAACGCAGGGGGAGCATAGCGAATCAGACTTCCATTACAGTACCATGTCTGCCAGCTGCTCCAGATGGTCGGAAAGATGCTCCACACCAGCGTAGCGAAAAACGGCCACGCGACCATCCTTACCCAGAGCGGCCATCTCGCCAACACCCCGGGAATTGGTTGCCAGAATCACAAAATCCAGTCCGGGAAACGCTGCGTCCTGATAGCTCCACCGGAGGTTTACCGAGCGGTATTCATTCAGCTGTGCTGTGGCCGCCGGACGGGCCAGGGCGGGGATGAGCAGTGAGAAGCAGGTCATATCCAGGTTTGGCGCATAGCGGTAGTTTCCATCCTCCGGCTTGGGAGAAAATGCATTGGGCTGTTTCCCGCTCTGGGGGCTGTACCCATTCTGCTGCACCGAGTACCAAGTGGGAGAGAGCAGGGAGAACCTGACTTCGGCCACATTTTCTGCCTCGCCCCGGAAGGGAGGCTCGTCAAACAGCTCCTCCCAGGGGAGGACCGGCTCCTGCTCCAATGTCTGGAGTTCGATATATGGCTGCTGGAAGTTTTGTAATGGAATGTCCTCCAACGGGGTGAAATGAAACATCTCCAGCACGATTACAGCAAGCAATGGGATGATCAGAACCAGGGTCCAAATCTTTTCCCACACAATCTTTTTACTTGGGCCAGGGGAGGGCGGGGGAATCAGACCGTTTTTCAGGGCCTGGCAGGTCTTTTGAAGAATCCGGAGATTTCGTCGCCATTGCTGCCACTGAAATGTAGCAGCACCCAAAAACAGCAGGACAGTAGGCTCGAACAGAGACAGGAGCAGCAGCGGCAGGCGGGCGAGATTGTCAGGCTGGACATCATACTTGCTTTTGAAGAAGAACAGCGCCCATATCACTGCCGCAGCCAGCAGGGTGTAGATCACGATGCAGGCCCGGTGACTGCGCTGTACCCGCTGTTCCAGCCGCTCCAGGGACAGTCTACGACTGTTGACGTCCGAATACAGTTCTACGGCATTGGGATCGGTGGCGTAAAAGAGATAGTAGACATCGCCAACCGTGAGGGCATATTGCCACTCTGCGTGATGGTACAGCTCCAACTGATCCTCGGTGGGGGTGTCCCCTGTCTTGCCCAACGGCTCCAACCGAAAGCGGGTGCCAGGTACGCCATCATGGGTAAAGGTGACCCAGGTGTCCAGATAGACAGGGAACAGTCCGGCGTTGGCCTGCTCTTCCAGCCAGCTCTCGATACCGGGGATATCGTAAATGGACAGAGGAAGGATTTTTCTGACTTTTTTCATAACGGTATGCCTCCTTTACAGTCCGGCCATCATCTGTGCGAAGTGTTCCAGGTGTTGGGAGAGATTCTGCTCTCCATAGTAATCCGCAAACAGAACCGTATTCTTCAGGCGGAGAATCAGAATCCCACCGGGCTGAAAGACACGACCGCTTTCGTCCGTCCAGCCCTCCCGGGCAGCGTAGCGAATATCGTCCAGACCGCAGACAGTCCCCAGGTCCTCATACTCCCCGGAGCCGTTGACCCGTTGACGGCTCAATTCCTCTGTCCGTTTCTCTGCCAGTGCTTCCAGAGGATAGCGCGTGATGAAAATTTTCAGATGGGGGACATCGTTGGCGTCTGGACCGCCCTCTGCGTGTGAGTAGGAACCATACTGCTGAAAATACCAACTTTCCGGGTCCAGCAGGGTACTGCCGTGGGAAATGTAGTCCATGTTGGACAGAGGGTCCCCGGAGAGACGGAAATCGTCTCCCTCAAGATCGGTGAGGGTGACAAAGCCGGAGCCTTTTAGATCGTATGGGCGGTAGTCCAGGCCGAAAAAGAGCTGTACGGTATTGACTATCACCGGCAGCAGCACCAAAAGCCCTGCGGCCAGCAGCCACCCCACTCCCCGGTGGCCCCGTGGCTGGTTTCCTTGATGCACCGCCCGACGGTAGTGCGACAGCTGCCAAAGTCCCAGAAAATAGGAGAGGTCTATGAGCAGCAGTCCCAACATGGCCAGCAGGAAGGGGATGGTGGTGCCGTTGGAGAGGATCTCCATGGGAAAGTATCGCAGCTGGGACAGGCCAACCTTCCAGAGAGCACCGGAACGGTACAGCCCCAGCAGCAGGAGATTCAGGAAAGCCAGCATGGCACCCACCGCCAGCTTTGACCGAAAGAACTTCTTCAAGGCATAGTCCAGCGTCTCTGGATCGGTATGCGCCTGGGCCAGCGGGTCGGGAGAGGCAAACACGAAAAAACTGCCTCGGAACATCCCGCAATAGTGCCAGCCTTTCTCCTGATACAGGGCATTCAGTTCCGGGTCCTCGTCCAGCTTGCCCTGGATGGGTTCCAGATGAACCTGCACCGTCTCAGGCTCCGCTTTTTCAAAGTGAGTCAGCGGCCCGGTGGTGCCCAAAAAGCGCAGTCCCATGGCTGCCATAGCGGCCAGCCAGCCCTCCAGGCCAGGAATGTCCAATCCCCCAAAGGGTGTTATGCGAATCACCCTGTTGCTCATCGCAGTTCCTCCTCTCCGTCCTGCACGCAGGCTCGCAGCCGCATCAGTTCTTCATGAAAGGCCTCTCGCCCCTTGTCCGTCAGACGGTAGGTACGCTTGCGGCCCTCTGTCTGCGTCTCCTCGATGAGATGCTCGTCCTGAAATTTTGCCAGCAGTGTATATAAGGTACCTGGACCGAGCCGTACCCGGCCACCAGTCTTTTTCTCTACAAACTCGGTGATTTCAATGCCGCATATGTCCTGATGCAAAAAGGACATGAGTACGTAGAACATGGGCTCTGTTAATGCACCACGCCCTTTTCCTACCATTGTGACACCTCCTCGTTCCCTCTTTTTTAATATCGCCAGGCGATATCAACTGGTGATATGATTGTAATATCGCAATACGATATTGTCAAGAGGCAGAAGGTTCGGGAGGCACTTTCATGACAGGAGCGGTGCTGACGCTGCCAAAACGTGTTTGCGCTGCAAGGCTTGTCCCCCGGACAGCCTTACATCCCAAGTGCGTATCGACAAGCGGAGAAAACTGTGCTATCCTGAAACTCGACCATACTGTTTGGTGGAAAGGAGAACCAGTATGTACGATGAATTGACTCAGGTGGACATTGATAAAATGCAGGCGGAAATGGAGCACCGCATCCGGGATCTCCGTCCCCAGCTGATCGAGGAGGTTCAGGTGGCCCGTGGCTTCGGTGACCTCAGCGAGAACTATGAGTATAAGTGCGCCAAGCAGGCCAAAAACCGGAATGAGAGCCGTATCCGGTATTTGGAACGAATGATCCGCACGGCTAAGGTTATTGAGGTCAAATCCCAGGATGATGTGGTGGGCCTTTTTGACAAGGTGACCATCTTCAACGAGATGGTGAAGCAGGAGATGGTGATGGAGATTGTCACCACGCTTCGCCAGAATGCCCTCAAGGGCCTCATCAGCAAAGAGTCCCCGGTGGGTAAGGCTCTGATGGGGCACCGGGTCGGGGACCGTGTGCTGGTGGAGGTCAGCCCCGATATGAAATATTACGTGGAGATCCGCGCCATCAAAAAGGGCGAGGATGACGCCTCTCTGGACATTAGTTCCTATTGACGAAAGGAGACCACAATGCTGGTACTTTGCTATCCCAAGTGTTCCACCTGCCGCAAGGCGCTGGACTATCTCAACGACCGGGGAATTTCCTATGACCTCCGGGACATCAAGGAGGAGAACCCCTCCCAGGCGGAGCTGCGCCAGTGGTGGCAGGCAAGCGGCCTGCCACTGAAAAAGTTTTTCAACACCAGCGGCTTGCAGTATAAGGCGCTGGGCCTGAAGGATCGGCTTCCCACCATGACTGAGGATGAGCAGCTTGCACTGCTTGCCACCGACGGAATGTTGGTGAAGCGGCCTCTGGTAGTGGGGGAGGACTTTGTCCTCACCGGCTTCAAGCAGGCGGACTGGGACGAGAAGATCCGATGATTACAACTGTGGATTTCGCCCCTCTGGACGGCATTACCAAGGCTGTATTCCGGGTGACCTGGGCCAGACATTTCGGGGGTGTAGACCGCTTCTTCATTCCCTTTTTCTCCCCCACGCCCCAGCATATCATGACGCCCAGGGACCTGCGGGAGGTGGACCCCGCCAACAATGGCGGCCTCTGTACCATACCTCAGATTATGACCCGTCGGGCCGACGACTTCATCTGGGCGGCCCAGACCGTTGCGGATCTGGGATATGAAGAGGTGAATCTGAACCTTGGCTGTCCTTCCGGAACGGTTACCGCCAAGGGCAAGGGCTCCGGCTTCCTGGCTTACCCCGACGAGCTGGATGCCTTCTTTGAGGAAGTGTTTTCCAAGCTGACGGTGAAGGTCTCCGTCAAGACCAGACTGGGCATCAACGATCCGGCCGAGTTTCCCCACCTCATGGAAATTTACAACCGCTATCCCATTGCCATGCTGACCATCCACCCCCGTGTTCGGGCTGAGAAGTACCGGGGCCGCGTCCACATGGACGTTTTCAGGGAGGCTTTTGAGAGCGCCAAAATCCCCATCTGCTTCAATGGTGACTTGCAGACTGTGGAGGATGTGCAGGCTGTGGAGGAGGCGTTCCCAACCATGACCCATGTGATGCTGGGCCGGGGGCCCATTGCGGACCCGGCGCTGCCCCGTAAGCTGCGAGGCGGAGCGAGCGTGACTGTAGAGGAGCTGGAGGACTTTCTGGAGGACCTGTATCAGGGCTATCAGGCATTCTACGGTCAGGTGGAGCCTGCCTGCCAGCGGATGAAGGAGGTCTGGTTCTACCTCTACCACCTCTTCGAGGACGGCGACCGACTCAGTGGAAAGCTGCGGCGTTCCCGCTCTCCTGCCGACTACGAGCGGATTCAGGGCGAGTTCCTCCACAACCTGAAGCTGCGGGACCACGCCGACGGCGCCTATATATAAGATAGAAGCATCAGGGAGGATTGTGATGAGCCAATCCTCCCTGATGCTTCTCAGAATTTTGCACCATACAACCATTGGGGCGCAAGCACTGCAACTGACAGTTGCGGGTGTGCAGTGCAGGCTTGGTAGACACAATATGCGCAATCTGCTAGGATCAGAGCAGAAATCAGAAAGGGAAGTGATGAGATGACCCTGGGAGAAAGAATTTGCGCCCTACGCACGGCGCGTGGCTTGTCTCAAACGGAACTGGCGGAGGCGTTGGAGGTCTCCAGACAGTCTGTCAGCAAGTGGGAGACGGATGCCTCAGTGCCGGATTTGGACCGATTGGTGAGCATAAGCGGTCTGTTCCATGTGAGCCTGGATGAGTTGGTGCTGGGGACGAGTAAAGCAGAAAGCAGTGAGAAAGAAGCGGCCGCAAGCACTGCCCCGGTTGTGCCGCCCCAGCCGCACAGACAAACCCAGACGGCCATCATTCTGTTCTGTTTTGCTGGCATGGTGGCCCTGCTGGGGCTGCTGCTGGCGGGAGCTTTTGGGCTGCTTCCGGCCATTCCATTCCTGCTGTGCGGGTGCATCGCGCTCACACCCTGGCGACATCGGGTGCTGTGGTGTGTTTGGACGGTGCTGGGGCTTGTGATGTTCTCCCTCCCATACCTTACCGGAATCACCTGGAGGTGGGGAGTCGTGCTGGTCTTCCTGGGGCTGCTGGCGGGGACAGCGTGGCATCTGCGCAAGGAGTCCTGGTCCCGCCGCATCCCGGAAAAGGCGGTGGTGATTGGCTGCCTTGTATGCATTGTGGGAGGAAAACTCTGGGCACTTCTCATCCGGCCGGAACTGATAGAGAATCTCCAGATAAGCGGTATGCTGTCATGGGGACTGTTGGTAGTACCGGCCTTCCTGCACCTGCTGCTTCTGACAGTGGTGGCGGTGTCCTTTAGCCGCTGGCTGCATCGGCGTCGGACCCAAAAGACCCTGTAAGGCATCACAAAGACATAGGCATAACAGAAGGCCGCACGCGGAGTTGATTCCGGGTGCGGCCTGTTTTTTTGGGGAAAGGGGCTGTGCAGTCAGTCGGGAAGGGTCAGGTCGTTTTCCTTAATCCAGCCGATTTTGCGGAGCACCTGGCAGAAAGCCCAGCTTAAAACGGCGGGAAGGACGAAGCAGATCAGCACCAGGCCGAGCCAGTCCATGGCTCCTGGGGTGATGGCCATGGCACCCTTGGCCAGAGCCTCCTCACTGGGTGCCAGCCAGCCGGTCCAGACGCCGATCTGACCGCAAAGGCCACAGGTGCCCATGCCGGAGTTAATGGGGGCACCGTTCATTTCCATGCGGAACACGCAAGTGGCAAGCGGGCCTGTGATGGCAGCTGCCAGGGTGGGAGGAATCCAGATGCGGGGGTTGCGTATGATATTGGGCATTTGCAGCATGGAAGTGCCAAGGCCCTGGCTCACCAGGCCGCCCCAGCCGTTCTCCCGGAAGCTCATGACGGCAAAGCCGACCATCTGAGCACAGCAGCCAGCCACAGCGGCACCGCCGGCCAGGCCCGTCAATGTCAGAGCAGCGCAGATGGCAGCGGAGGAAATGGGCAGAGTCAGTGCTATGCCCACCAATACGGACACGGCAATACCCATCCAGAAGGGCTGCAGCTTGGTGGCCTGGTCGATCATCAGACCAAACTTGCCAGCCACCACACCAATGGGCGGCGCAATCAGCTTTGCCAGTGCCACACCCACCAGAATGGTGACGGCGGGGGTTACCAACAGGTCCACCTTGGTTTCCTTGGAGACCAGCTTGCCGCATTCGGCGGCGATGATGGCGATGAACAGCACTGCCAGGGGACCGCCGGCGCCGCCCTCGGCATTGGCCGCCCAGCCCACAGCAGCCAGGGAGAAGAGGACCATGGGGTCTGCCTTCAGGGCATAGCCGATGGCAACAGCCATGGCCGGTCCGGCCATGGACATGGCGTAGGCACCGATATCCACCAGAAAGGGGATATTCAGCTGCAGACCCAGGGTCTTGATAATGGTGCCGATCAGCAGTGAGCAGAACAGGCCCTGTGCCATGGCACCCAGAGCATCAATGCCGTAGCGCTTGGCGGAGATCTCGATGTTCTTCCGTTTCAGGAAGGCCTTGAAGTTTTCCATACACACACCTAATTTCAAAAAATGACTATGGTAGGCAGGTGTCTTGTCACCTGCCTACCATAGTGTATAGCTATTGGGGTGTCTTGTCAACTATTTTGAATCCGGGGACCGGATCAGCCACCCAGATAAGCCTTTTTGATGGCGGGGGAGGCCAGCAGTTCCGCGCCGGTGCCGGAGGCTACCAGCTTACCGGTTTCCAGAACGTAGCCCCGGTCGGCCACACTGAGGGCGGCCTGGGCGTTCTGCTCCACCAGCAGGATGGTTACACCGGATTTGTGGAGGTTCTGGATGATCTCAAAGATCTGATCCACCAGAATGGGGGCCAGGCCCATGGAAGGTTCATCCAGCATCAGCAGCTGGGGATTGCTCATGAGGGCGCGGCCCATGGCCAGCATCTGCTGTTCACCACCGGAGAGGGTGCCAGCCACCTGGGTGCGGCGCTCCTTGAGCCGGGGAAAGAGGGCGTAGGCCCGTTCCAGGCCCTGGGCGATGGTGTCACCGCCTCGGGCGTATGCGCCCATCTCCAGATTTTCCTTTACAGTCATCTGAAGAAAGACGCGGCGGCCCTCGGGAACCAGGGCCAGACCCCTGGGAACGATCTTATGGGTGGGCACGTGGGACAGATCCGCATCCAGAAAGGTGACGGAGCCGGAGGCCTTTTTCAGGAGACCGGCAATGGTGTTCAAGGTGGTGGACTTGCCGGCACCGTTGGCACCGATGAGGGTAACGATCTCCCCTTCATTGACCAGAAAGGAGATGCCCTTGAGGGCATGGATGTTTCCGTAGTCCACGCAGAGTTGATTGACTTGCAGGATGGCTGCCATGGTTATGCTCCTTTCTGTTTGCCCAGGTATGCTTCAATGACGGCGGGGTTCTTTTGAATCTCCTCCGGCGTACCCTTGGCGATGATGCGGCCGAAGTTCAGCACGGCAAGGCCCTCGCACAGGTTCATCACCAGGTCCATGTCGTGCTCAATGAGCAGAACCGCAATGTGGAAGGTGTCCCGGATCTTGCGGATGTTCTCCGTCAGCTCGGCGGTCTCTGAGGGGTTCATGCCGGCGGCAGGCTCATCCAGCAGCAGGATGGAGGGGTTGGTGGCCAGCGCACGGAGGATCTCCACCCGACGCTGGACGCCGTAGGGCAGAGCGCTGGCCTTGGTGTTGGCATACTTTTCCATGTGGAAGAGGGAGAGAAGCTCCATGGCCCGGTTGTGGGCCGCTTCCTCCTCCCGCCGGAAGGAGGGCAGGCGCAGGAGGCTTCCCATCAGGGAGCTTTTCAACTGGCAGTTCATAGCCACTTTTATGTTGTCTTCCACGCTCAGATTGTTGAAAAGACGAATGTTTTGAAACGTCCGGGCGATGCCCGCCTGGCTCACCTGGGCAGTATTCATGGCATGGGTGTCCTTGCCGTTGAGCAGGGTAGTGCCGTGGGTGGGTTGGTAGACCTTGGTCAGGAGATTGAAGACCGTGGTCTTGCCGGCACCGTTGGGGCCGATGAGACCGGAGATCTCCGTGGGGCCAATGGCAATATTAAAGTCCTCCACAGCGGCCAGACCACCGAAGCGGATGCCCAGATTCACACATTCCAGGACGGGGTGCTTATCAGCGTCCCGCTCCAGCAGCAGATTGTGGGAGGGGACGGGAACGAATTTCGGAAACATGTCAGGAGGCCTCCTTGTTTGTCCGGTGCAGGCGCATTTTGACCTGGCCCAGCATGGTTTTGAGTTTGGCGTTGTTGCTGACGAGCATGACGCCGATGAGCAGCAGTGCATAGATCAGCTTCCAGTAGCTGTTGAACTCCAGCAGAACCACGGGAAGGATTGTCATGGCGGCCGCAGAGATCAGGCTGCCGCGAATGTTGCCAAGGCCGCCCAGCACCACGAACACCAGGATCATGATGGAAGTGTTGAAGTCAAACTTGGCGGACTGGAGGGAGGAGTAATTCAGTCCGTAGAGGGCACCGGCGGCACCGGCCAGAGCCGCGGAGAGGATAAAGGCCATCATCTTGTATTTGATAGAGCTGATGCCAATGCTCTCGGCGGCGATGCGGTTGTCCCGCAGGGCCATGATGGCGCGGCCGGAACGGCTGTGGATCAGATTCAGCACCACGGCCAGGGTCAGGAGCACCAGGAAGAAGCCGGCAGTGAAGGTGGCGATGGGCTGTGTGCCTACGGCACCCTGGGCACCCTTCAGAATAGCGACGCCGCCATCTTCAAGGCCCAGATCCTCCAGCGTCAGGTTGCCACGGAGGTTGAGCATCACATGGAGACCATGGGTGTCCTTTCCCACGAAGAGGCTGCCCACCAGCTCCTTGATGATCTGGCCGAAGGCCAGAGTGACGATGGCCAGGTAGTCACCGTGCAGCCGCAGCACCGGTGCACCGATGATGAGACCGACCATGGCGGCGAACAGCGCACCGACGATCATGGCGATGGCAAGCCGGAGGCCGGGAATGGGAACAAGCTGAGCCAGGGAGGTGGAGGCCACCACGGCGGAGAAGGCACCCACGCACATGAAGCCTGCGTGGCCCAGGGACAGCTCACCCAGCACGCCAACCGTCAGGTTCAGGGAGACAGCCAGGGACATATAGCAGCAAATGGGAATCAGCAGGCCCGAGAAAGAGCGGGAGAGAAAGCCGCCTGCATTCAGGGGCGCCAGAATCGCGAAGGCCACGATCACCAGAAGATAGGTGAGCCCGTCGCCTTTCATAAACTGTTTCAGTTTCATTGCCAGCACCTCAAACTTTCTCAGGAACGTATTTGCCAAGGAGACCTGCGGGCCGGACCAGCAGCACCACGATCAGAACCAGGAACACAATGGAGTTTGCCAGGCTTGTGGTGATGTAGGCCTGGGCCATCGCCTCAATGACGCCCAGCAGGAGCCCGCCCAGGAACGCACCTGGGATGGAGCCGATGCCGCCGAAGACGGCGGCGGTAAAGGCCTTGATGCCGGGCATGGAGCCGGTTGTGGGCATCAGAGTGCCGGAGAAGGAGCAGAGCAGGACGCCTGCAATGGCGGCCAGGCCAGAGCCGATGGCAAAGGTCAGGGAGATGGTTGCATTGACATTGATGCCCATCAGCTCCGCTGCGCCCCGGTCCTCGGAGCAAGCTCGCATGGCTTTGCCCAGTTTGGTCTTCCCGGTAAAGACCATCAGCGCCAGCATAATGACAAGGCAGGCGGAGATGGTGAGCAAGGAGATATAGGAAATCTTCAGCTGTCCGTCAAAGAGCTGGACGGAGCCGGAGACCACGGGAGTGTACACTCTGGGAGCGGCCTTCCAGATCAGCAGTGCGGCATTTTGCAGCAGGTTGCTGACGCCAATGGCGGTGATCAGGACCGCCAAAGGAGCGGCAGAGCGAAGGGGGCGGTAGGCCAGAGCTTCGATGACGATGCCCAGTACCGTGCATACAGCCATGGACAGAAGTACGGAGGGAAGAACAGGCAGCCCCAGATTTTGGACGGCAAGGAAGGAGACGTAGCCGCCCACCATAATCACATCGCCGTGGGCGAAGTTCAGCATTTTGGCGATGCCGTACACCATGGTATAGCCCAGGGCGATGATGGCGTAGACGCTGCCAAGACTGACGCCGCTGATGAGATAGGCCAGAAATTCCATGAATTACACCTCTTTTGATAATTTGCAGATTTCAGAGATCGGGGAGGACCGGTGTGTGAGGCCGGTCCTCCCGTGAGGGAATACGGAGTGAGAAATGGGATCAGGCCAGGGGCACATAGGTGCCGTCCTGGATAACCACCACCATGGGAGCCTTGCTGACAGCACCGCTGGCGTCCCAGGTCATGTTCTTGCCGGTGAGACCGTCTACGTTCAGCTGGGGCATGACACTGATCAGTGCTTCGCATACGTCAGCATGGGACATATCTGGCGTGCAGCCGGCCTTTTCCAAAGCGGCCTTGACAATGTACACGGCGTCGTAGGCGTCAGCTGCAAACTGGTTGGGTTCGGTGCCGAACTCGTCTGTATAGGACTTGACGAAGCTGGCGGTGGCTTCTTCGGTGGAGCTGGCGGAGAAGGGGGTCATCATGACCACGCCCTCAGCCAGAGAAGCATCGAAGTTGGGGAGAGCCAGCAGACCGTCCAGACCGTCCACACCGAAGAAGGTGGGAGCGTAGCCCATTGCCTTCGCCTGGTTCAGGATGACAGAGGCGGGCTGGAAGTAGACGGGGATGAACAGCAGATCCACGCCTGCGGACTGTGCGCCGGTAAGCTGAACTTCAAAGTTGGTGGAGGTGTCAGCGGTAAAGGAAGCTTCGTTCACCACATTCAGGCCTAGCTTTTTAGCCTCTGCGGAAAAGGCATCTCTGACACCCTGAGAATAGGCATCGTCGCTGCGGTACAGAACGCCGATGGTTGCCTCAGGCATATGTTCCGCCATGTACTGAGCGGAAAGGGTACCAAGGGCCGGGTCGGTGAAGCAGACCTGGAAGACATTATCCTTGCCGGTGGTGACATCAGGGGAGGTGGCGGTGGGGGTCAGCATAAACACCCGGTCGGTGTTGGTGTTGGAGGATACCTCAATGGCAGGACCGGTGGTTGTGGCACCGACCAGAACATGCATGCCGTTGTCCAGCAGATCATGATAGGCGTTGACGGCGGACTCGGGATCGCCTACGTCATCCTGGTTGCGGAGGGTGAACTGGGTGCCGCCCTGGGCGTTGATCTCGTCCACGGCGATCTTGGCGCCGTTGGCAACAGATTGACCGTAAATGGCGTTCTCACCGGTCAGGGGACCGATGGTGCCCAGATTGAAGGCATTGGCGGTGGCATCGGAGTCGGCGGCGTTGTCAGAGTTGCCGCAGGCCGTCAGGCCGGCTACCAGGGACAGTGCGGTCAGCAGTGCAAAAAACTTCTTTTTCATAACGAATCTCCTTTTCTCGTTGGATTTTCCAAAATATATACAAAAAGGC
>JAHHSA010000042.1 GCA_020025475.1 Oscillibacter sp. | reverse complement strand
TTACAGAAGCCCCTGCTCAGTATGCAGCCATGCTCAAGGCATATATGAGCGGAGAGGAAATTTAATCATCGTTTGAACGGATTCCGTTGGAGAAATATTCCGGAAAATGTGCTGGTCCACGATCCCACACGGGGCTACGGTATCTATATCGAAAATATGCCGAGTGAAGCGGAGGAATCCAAAGCGGCAGAGGGGAACCCTTGGCAAGCACATGATTTGATTTCATATACCCGCATATGGAGTGTGTGATTCTGTTGATCAGATGAAGAGGATATATGATGCAAAACAAGACCATGGTTGCGATTGCGACTCTCGTGGAAGAGCAATGGGGCAAGAAGATATCTGAAAAAGTGATTTCTGATGCAGCGATACGATGGAAAGAGTTGTGTCAGGAAAATAAGCACGCATGCAAAGAAAAGCAGGGACATTACAGAGATAATCTTTTTCCCTGTATCAGCTATTATGAGGCACTGCAAAAGAATGGGGTTTCTCAACAGGATGCATTGACGTTTCTGGATGAAAGCTGGAGTAAGCAGGCTGAAAAAAGCGCGGAAAGTATGAAAAAGATATTGAGCGTTTTAGGGCTTTATAAATTCTATCCGGCCATGTTTCGATGGGTTGCAAAACAGCAGTTTGGAACGAAAGCGGGTTTCAAAGCTGACTTTTACCAGACCGAAAAAACCTGCTGTAAATTTGATATGAAAAAATGCCTGTTTTTGGATACCTGTAGAAAATACGGATGCCCTGAACTCACGCCGTGTTTTTGTCATACAGACGATATAAAAAACGAAGATCTTCATCCGCATCTGTGTTGGAATCGTACACAATTTATGGGGAATGGCGGCGCGTTTTGTGATTTTGAAATCTACGTAAAAAACAGGATAAGTAAGCCACATGACCGTACACAATTAGTCAGTAGTTCGGATATGCAATGTTAACCGTCAAATCTGCCGGCGGATAGACTGACCTGTGATCATCGTAGTGGAGCGTACCGCATATGACCACCCATCTGATGTGCTGCGGCGTTTTCAGGCGAATGCAGAGTGGATCAGCGGCGGGGCAGGGCCAACAGCGCTATCTGAGGAGGTGTGTCGGCTGTGAGGTGCAGCACATTCTCCTGATAGGTCCGTACCTGCTCCGCTGGGAAACAGTTGGTGAATAGCTCCACGGTATCAATCTCCGGAAAGCCCACGGAACCGCTCCGATAGTGCATTGGAATCACCACACGGGCGCCCAGCTTTCGGGCTTCGGCAGCAGCCTGAGGTCCGTCGATGGTGTAAGTGCCGCCAACTGGTATCAAGATTGCGTCACACACGCCGATGTCTGCCACCTGCTCTTCCATCAGGGGATGGCCCAGGTCTCCCAGATGCACCACACGCAGATCCTCTGCGGAGAAGATCCGAATGGTGTTGCTGCCTCGCAGTGCGCCGCCCTCCGAGTCATGAAAGGCGGTCACCTCCCGGACTGTAAAGGGTGTTTCCCGTCCAGTGGTCAGCGTGACACCAGCTGTGTGGGCGTGGTCAAAGTGGTCGTGGCTGCAATAGGCGGCATCTGCTTCCGCCTTCAAGTCTGTAAGTCCAGGCACCTCCCGGTAAGGGTCCAGCAGAACCCGAAATCCATTGCTTTCCAGCTCAAAGCAGGCGTGTCCCAGCCATGTAATTTTCATGGAAAAATCCTCCTGTTGTTTTGATGGTTTTATTGTAATCCACCAACCCGGCGTTGACAAGCAGAATCCCTGTCCTGCACTGGCCTCACGAGAGTTTTGTCCAAGTGAGGAAACGGAAAGCGCTCCGAAGCGATGCTTCGGAGCGCTTACATCAGTAGATATATGGCGGTTATTCGCCCAGCAGCTGGCACAATGCATCCAGAGCCGCTTCCGCGTCAGGCCCCTCTGCTCCAATGGTGATTTCAAAGCCCTTTTGCAGTCCCATGGAAATGAGTCCCAACAGACTCTTGGCGTTCACTCGAACTTCCTCCCGGCAGACGACAATATGGCTCTGGAATTCGTTTGCTTTCTTAATGAAATATGTAATGGTGCTGTTGAGATTCTCCGTGGAGATCCCGATGGTGATTGTGCGTGTCAACATCTGTCATACCCCCTCAGGTGATTCCCCTTTACTATAACAACATCTCTATGGTAATGGTAGTATTAGTAAAGATATGAGGGTACATTTTAAGCAATTCTACAAAAGTGTGTAGAATTCAGGGGGTGCTGCGGCAAAAATTTTTACAAAAGCGACAAGCGGAAAATTCAGGAAATTACAAAGAGGTTGATCTCAGTTAGACCATCACATCGCCTTCCAAAGACAGCGTGTATACAGAGAGGGGAATCGAGCTTGCGGAGCGGTCCAGAGCGGCCCGGACAGCCTTCTCCACGCCGCCACAGCAGGGAACCTCCATCCGCACCACAGTCACATCCCGGATGTCATTTTGACGCAGGATCTCCGTCAGCTTTTCGGTGTAGTCCACGGGGTCCAGTTTGGGGCAGAAAATAAGAGTGGTCCGGCCTTTCATGAATGTCTCATGAAAGCCAGCGCAGGCGTAGGCGGAGCAGTCCGCGGCGATGAGCAGGCTGGCACCGTCAAAGTGTGGGGCACGGACGGGTGTCAGACGCAGCTGCACAGGCCAGTTGGCCAGGCGACTGGGCTGCGTATTGGGGGCCGGAGCGGCAGTATCAGCCCGTGTGGCGAGACTGCGCGCGGCGCTGCCGGGACATCCGCCACCGGGATGGGGGGTACCGGTCTTCAGCTCCGCAATCTTCTTTGCCAGGACGGCGGCCTCGTCGTAGGGGGCAGCCTCCCGGACGGTAAAGGTGATGGCTCCGGTGGGGCAGGCGGGCAGACAGTCTCCCAGGCCGTCGCAGTAGTCGTCCCGCATCAGGTGGGCCTTTCCGTTCACCATGGCAATGGCACCCTCATGACATGCCGCAGCACAGGCGCCGCAGCCGTTGCAGAGTTCTTCGTTGATTTCAATGATCCGTCTTTCCATCGAGGGGATCTCCTTTTTCTTGAGTTTATAGCCATAGTATCCTATACTGTTCTCAAAAAGTCAGTTGAATTTTCAACGGAATGGAGCCGACATGGAGAAATATATGGCAATTCTGGAAAGAACGCCCCTTTTCACCGGGATCAGCAGGGAGGAGCTGGTTCCGCTGCTGCAATGCCTCCAGGCCCGGACAGCCTCCTTTGAAAAAGGGGACTTTCTGCTGCGGGCAGGCGAGACCACGGAAGCGCTGGGAGTCGTGCTGGAGGGTCGGGCCCTGGTAGTGCAGGAGGATTTCTGGGGCAGTCGCAATCTGCTGGACGCTCTCAACGCCGGGGACTGCTTCGGGGAGACCTTCGCCTGCTCACCGGGAACGCCCCTGACCGTCAGCGTGGCGACAGAGACAGGGGTGACAGTTCTCTATTTAAATGTACAGCGTGTGTTATCGGTGTGCCCGGAAAGCTGCGGCCATCACACCCGCATGGTGCGGAACCTGCTGGGAGAGCTGGCCCGCAAAAACGTGGCTTTCGCGGAAAAGCTGACCCACCTGGGACAGCGGACCACCCGGGCAAAGCTCATCAGCTATCTGTCCGCCCAGTCCCGGCGGGCAGGGTGCGGCGAGTTTGACATCCCCTTCACCCGGCAGCAGCTGGCGGATTACCTGTGTGTAGACCGCAGCGGCCTGAGCCAGGAGCTGGGACGGCTCCGGGACGAAGGGCTCCTGACCTTCCGGAAACAGCATTTTCATCTGTGCCGCCAGGAGCTGCCCTGCTAAGTTCTGTTTTGCATTTCAGAAAAAGAGTGTCACATTTTGGGACAGAGAACGTCTTAATCAGCAGAAAGGAGGGAGCGCCTATGGAAGATCAGGCCATCGTGGAACTGTATTGGTCCAGAGACCAGCAGGCCATCACGGCGTCTGATGAAAAATACGGCAGTTTGTGCCGCACCCTCTCCCATCACATCGTCCTGAGCTGGGAGGATGCCGACGAGTGTGTCAATGACACCTGGCACCGCGCCTGGACCACCATGCCGCCCCAGCGCCCCGACTCGCTGCGGGCCTATCTCTGCCGCATTGTCCGCAATCTCTCCATTGACTGCTGGCGGCGAAAGGGACGGCAGAAGCGGGACAGCAGTCTGGAAATTCTGCTGGGAGAGCTGGAGGACTGCCTGCCTGCCGTATCAGACCCAGCCTATCTGACGGAAGAACAGGAGACAGCGTCCGTCATTGACCGCTGGCTGGACACCCTGCCCCGGGAGGACCGGAAGCTGTTTCTCCGGCGGTACTGGTACGGTGACCCGGTGGATCAGCTGGCCCGTGCTGTGGACTGGACACCCAACCGTATGGCCCAAAAGCTGCGGCGGCTGCGGCTGAGTCTGAAAAAAACGCTGGAAAAGGAGGGCATCTCACTATGAGCAAGCGCAGTGAACGGCTATTTTCCGCACTGAGCGGTATTTCTGACCGACACATTGATGAGGCCGCAGAACCTCCTCAAAAGCAGATTCACAAGCCCACCCACTGGATGCGCTGGGGTACCGCGGCGGCCTGCGTCACGCTGATTGTGATGACCGTTTCCATTTTCCCTTGGATCGGCGGCTGTGGCGCCGGCGCAGAGGGGGGAGCAAGCAGCACACCTGGGGAGGGGCCGTTGTCGTTCATGTCCTATGCCGGACCGGTGCTGCCCCTGACGCTGCAGGAGGCCGCCCCCGGCCTCACAGCGGACCGGACCGTCACCCTGGATTTTGCTCCCTGGGTACCGGAGTGGTGGAGCAACCAGCAGGAGGCCGACAGCCGGGAGGATGTGACTCCGGCGAAGCGCCAGGAGATTTTGGACGACTATAATGAGTGGTTTCCGGACGGGGGACGGTGGCAGCGCTCCCGGGATATTCTGGTGAAGGATTCCTACACGCTTACCAACACCACCAATCAGGATCTCACGGTCACGGCGCAGCTCCCCTTTGTCACAAAGCTGGATTCTCTGACCGACCGTCGTCCTACGCTGACCCTGGATGGTTACTCTCTGGACACAGAGCTGCTGATAGGCAATGCAAAGCTTTATGAGGACTTCCACACCTGGGCAGACGTAGACTCTCTGCTCAGAGACGGGACCTATCGGACAGCAACCCAGGACGGCCCGGAATCCCTGGCTGATATCCCGGCCACCGTCTACGTGGTCACGGCCCCGGACCTTCCTCCGGAGATTCGGGACACGGTCGAGATTCAGGCGGATGTCCGACTGGACCACCGTGTCACCGGGGTCATCACGAAGGACTCCTGCGGCGGCCATTTTGACTGGGATCACGGAGCCATGTCTCTGAGGTTTGATTTGACCGAATCCCACTCCGGGAACCCAGAGCAGGGCGTGTTGGTCGTGCTGGGCGCACCGCTGGAACAGCTGGAGTGGTCGCTGGCTCCCCGTGGCAGTGAGGCCCCTGCGCCGCCCAAAGACGTTCACATTCCCGTGACCCGGTATGAAACAGACTTCCAATCCGTGCTGTGCGGTGTCACAGAGGCCTTCCTGGAAAGTGATGACTTTCAGAATGCGGACGGCATCCCCCTGTCGGCGCAGCTGCCGGAGCTGACGCCGGACTGCTGGCAAAAACTGCTTCTGGACTCCATTGGCGGGCGGGAGGAGCTGCTGAACTTTGACAGCAGTCTCTACCGCGGTGCCTTACAATTCCAGGACTTTCAGATGTCGATGTCCACCGCACAACGGGTGTGCTGGGTCACAGCGCAAATCACCATCCCCGCCGGAGAGAGCCGTCTGCTGACAGCGGTGTCCCGGAAAGAACCCAGCTTCGACTACCGCTGCGGCTCTCAGGTGGACGATCTCTACAGCTATGATCTGATGCCCTGGGTGGACTCCAATCTGACCTTTACCAGTCAGACGGCCCTGCTGGAGGACCGGGATCAGGTCAAACTTGCCCGTCAGAATTTTGGTTTCGACCTGGAACAGGGCATCAAGTCCGCTATTCTGGATAAAAGCGTGCCCGCCTACTATTTGGAAGTGCAGGAACTGGAACCGCTCCCCAGCACGCCGCCCTCCTGACACCAAAAAGGCCCGACTGTGTACAACACAGTCGAGCCTTTTTGGAAACTTATGAGAGGGAGATCGGCAGGAGTTGACCGATCTGCAAGGAATGGCTCACAGAACGCGCTTCCCATGTACGCTCTGTCAGCCATACAGCTTTCGCTGTATTTTGCTAGTTAGCTTTGGCTAACTAGATACTATCATAACAGTGTTTGAAATGCAACCCTTTTTTCAAAATAGAGCAGAAAATTTTAAATCTCCCCTAAATTAAACAAAAACTTTATTTTGTTCAATTTATTGTAAACAGAAAAAACCATGCCCCCATGCAGCACAGCATGGGGGCATCTGTCATTTGTGGTTTGTGGGCTGTGGCGTTTAAGGCTGTTTTGATCAGCTTATTGCAGGGCGCCGTCAACGACCCGCAGCGTCTGGTCTTCGTAGCCGTCTGCCTTCAGCGTGATGATATACGTTCCGCTGCTGTCGCCAAAAGCCTTCTCACTGAACTTCAATTCGCCCAGGGTGGCCATCATATCATAATTGGTATCGCCGATGGACCCGAAGCTGAGATTGGGCGTAAACACCACGTCGTTCACCATCACTTCCGTCAGACCTCTCAGATAGTGATACACATAGTCACGATCCTCTGTGTCCGCAGGCGCTTCAAACCGAATGACGCAGCTTGCGGCAACCCAGCTGGCAGGCTCGTGTGTCAAAGCAGCTGCCTTGGGGGCTGCTTTCTTCTGGGTCGTCTCCGGTTTGCTCTCGCCACCGGACAATGTGCCGTTCACCACGGTGAAGGTCAGCGGCTCATAACCTTCAGCGGTCACAACCACGACTACCTCCCCTGCCCCGAAGCAGTCCTGCGTAAATTCCATGCAGTCATAGTCGTAGACACTGCTGCTGCCATCCACCACAGCGAGTTTGAAGCTGTTGGTATCCTGCCAGAAAGAAGTTTTCCGCTGTGCTTCTCTGCCGTTCAGCATGACGGAAGTGATCTCCTCCAGATAAGGCTTCAGACCGTCAAAGGCGTCAAAGGTCACACGATAGGTGTTTTGGCCAAAGCCCGGGAGCAGCTCCACATTGGAAACTGTGGGAGCATCCTTTGCCTGAGGAATTTCGGGCTGGCTGTGATCTGCCACACGGACAGTCAGGGTCTGCTGCTCATATTCCCGAGCCGTCAGCTCCACAGTGTATGCACCTTCGCAGAACGTGCCGTCCTCGTTTTTGGCAAATGCCTGTTCAAACACGTCTTGTCCGATGGTCAGGGTATTCCCTTCCACCGTAAAGCCGATTTTCTCAAAGACACTTTCCTGACCCTCGGGTCTGACGTCATCCACCTGGCCGTTGGGAGCTGTCAGCTTCACGGCAGTTATCTGGGCAAAGAAGTCGCAGGCCGTCTGGTGGGGTGCATGGCAGGTAATCACCAGCGGCTCACCACGGATGATGTCCGCTGCCGTTGTCAGCTGCACCTCTTCCAGTTCCCTGGCGATCTCAAAGGTCAGCTCTGTGGTCTGATAGCCGGGAACCAGAATTTTCAGAGTATGCTTTCCTGGGGCCACCTGATGCAGTGTCAGTGTGCCGTCCGCAGCGGTGTACCGCTCCGCAGGCAGTACGGAATGGGTGGAATCCAGGTTCAGCGTCCCCTCCTTGGCCAGCTTGGCAAGGTAGACCGGATCATCGCAGGAAAACACAGCGGTCTGTCCGCTCTGCCGGGTCAGGGTGAGCTTCGGTGCTGCCTCACTCACAGCCTCCCGGAAGCTGGTGGTCTCACCCAGGAGATTGTCCTCCAGAATCTGTTTGACTGCGTAAGGCCGATTTTTGGTCGTCTCAGCGGAGCTGGACGCAGTATACTCTGCAAAGGAGAGGTACTTGCCCTGCGTACGGGCCGTGTTCACCGCGTCGAAGTAGCTCTCGGCAGTGTAGACCTGCTCTGCGCCCTTGTTGCACACATACAGCTTGCTCATGTCCTCCCAGCGGTCGGAGATCCCGGTGGCAGCCGCATTGTCCAGGCCCAGGCTGACCAGAATTTTGGCATTTGCCATCAGGTCTGCGTCCACCAGCAGGTTGGCATTCATCACCGTGCTGCCGCCACCGCTGCCGGAACTGCCGCCACCGCCAACGCTGGCAGAGGTCACGATATCCACGGTCATGGGCTTGATTGCCTGCACCGGCCGCTCCGAGACAGTGCCGGCAGGAGACACAGCATTCTGGTAGAACGTCTTGTGGAATGTCTGGAAGCCATCGGCGTACACCGTCACGGTGTAGTTGCCATCCACCGGGAAATGGTTGGTGTGGTCGTTGTACAGCACCAACAGATCGCCGATGAGGAACCAGTCATCAAATCGAGTCAGCGTCCGTGTCACGCCCTGGGGGTCTGTCAAATCCACACGACGGACAGGGCTGGTGACGCCGTAGTTCAGATCCTTCACTCGGAAATGCACATCTGTGCCGGAGGCACCGGTCAGAACCATGGAGGGTACCTTCTCATTCACCACATGGATGGGGAAAAGCCGTGCCGTGCCGTTGGAGGTGACCCGCAGCTGGTAGCGGCCGTTGCTGTAGAAGTTCGACTGCCCCAGAGGCACTTTCACGCAGGCAACCGTATGGTCGCCGTGGGCAAACTCCGTGTCCAGCTCATAATTCAGATGATTGTTGAGGGTGGTTTGATTTTCATCGGCAGAGACCAGAGCGACATCCTGGATGCCGTCCACAAAGGCCCGCTCTTCCGGGGTGCCCTTGGCATAGTTGAACATCAGCTGCACTTCGCCGCTGATGCCGTAGGGCAGTGCGCTCTCATCCTGCTTGAGGATGGCGTCGGGGCTGAAGGAGGGAATCCGGTTTTCCTCTGCGCCCAGCCGGAACGTGGTCTTGGCAGGCGTCACCCGGACACGACCGGCTGCGTCATAGTTGGTCAGATGGTACTCCCACACATAAACGGGGCCGTTCAGCAGGAAATAGTCCGGACCAGCTCCAGCAGCGGAAGCTGTCATTGGCGCACTTCCCTTTCCAGCGCGCAGGGGAATCCGCTGCTGATGACGGCCGTCAGAGACCACCAGTTCTCCGTGGTTAAGCTGGCTGACCTCCCACTTGACAATGGAGCCGTCATCGCTGACCGGCGTCACCGAGTCGGTGACATCCACTCCGTCCACAGTCAGGGTACAGTTTTTCAGGGACTGTCCCTGCGCAAACCGGACAGCCATGTACTGGCTCCAACCCAGGTCCACGATTTTGGCTTCCTGCACCAGCGTCTCCTGCTGGGGCTTCACGTCAGAGTCCGGCTTGGAATCCGGCTTCGGACTGGGTCTGTGATCCGGCTTGGAGGACGAGGAACTGGGGGTATTGTTCTGAACATAGGTGACTTTGGCTCCGTTGTGCACTTCCAGATCCTTCAGCTTGCTGCTGTCCAGGCGCAGGTCGCTTTTGACTGTGACATGACCCAGCTTGCTGGACCGCACTTCCAGCTCAGTAAGCCCGCTGGGATTGTCCACCACGAGACCGCCGTCAGCTGTGGTCTTGTGCAGAGAGACGCCATCGGTGCCTCCCCGAATCAAAATCCGTCCCGTGACGGTAACGTCCTGGAGCTTGACACGCCGTGCTCCGTCGCCAATGATTAAATCTCCGTTGATGGTCATCTGTTCCAAATGGACATCCCCATCCCGGAGCACAACATTTCCTCTGTCGGGAATGTTCACCGGGCGATCATCGGTCACATAGATGCGGGCCATACGATCCAGAATCTGTGCCAGCTCCGCACGGGTGATGGTCGTTCTGGGCTTCATGTTCACACCGTTGCCCAGCACATACCCCTGCTCCACCATGGCAGCGGCATATGGCTTTGCCCAGTCGGAAATCATGTTGAAATCCTGGAAGTCAGCCAGCATCTCCACCTGACCCTCATGCAGGGAGTAAACCCGCGCCAGCACGGAAATTGCCTCCTGCCGGTTGATGGGATCATTGGGATGCAGCAAGGCGCCGTCCCCGTGGAACGCACCCATGGCAACAGCTTTTTCCATGGCCTCGTAGTACCAGGCCTGCTCGTCCACGTCGGTGAATCCCTTGAGGGAAGCACGCTCAGTCACACCCAGGGCACGGGTGACAATGGCCGCCATCTGTGCCCTGGTCACCAGTCCATTCGGATTGATCCTTCCATCGGCAGTGCCGTGGAGCAAACCATTCTCCACCGCGTGGGTCAGTGGCCCAGCAGCCCAGCCCTCCGGGAAATCCGTGAATGCAGTTGGCGACGCCGCGTTTGCGTTGGCAGACAGCAGCAGTGCCGCAGAAAGCGCCAGCAGCGTAACTCGATCTTTTCTCATACTTCCTCCTCGTGGTTAGCAGTATCTAACCATTTTTCTGAAAAAAAGGCCCCTGCTTCGCACTGCCAAAAGGCAGCACAAAGACTGGGCCCACCGGTAGTTAGTTCCGGTTAACTTACGGAAGAATAGTAGCATCCCGCTGGGCGCTTGTCAACACAAAAATAGGAAAAAATTTCAGTGTGAGGCTAATTTTTGCAAATTGTGCTATCGCTCTCAGAGATGCAAAGGCCGTTTTCATGGATTTCAGAAAATCCCCAACAGGAGAAATCCCACGGTGTTGATGGCAAAATTGGCAAACATATGAAGGACCCAGGATGGCCAGAGGGTGCCGCCCTGACGGTCACAGAAATTAAATAGCCACCCGGCCGCGACCAGTCCCAGAATCAGCAAAGCAAGCAGACCGGGGTGAAACCACCCCAGCATCATGGAGACATGATAGAGGGCAAAGGACAACGCACTCCAGACACACGCCCATCTCTCCCCCAGATGGTCACGGAGGGCCAGATAGCCGAAGCCACGGAAAAAGAACTCCTCCAGCAGAGAGTTGATGAAAGAGATATACAGTGCCACAAACACGAAGTTCCCGGCGTTGACGCCGACGTCCTGTTCCAAAGCACCGACGACCTGGGAAAAATCAAAGAACCGAGCAGCCAGGCAATAGCCCCCAAGAATCACACCGTAGACGCCAAGTCCGGCAGCCAGGGTGTACCAACCCCGTCTATCCCACCGAAACAGCTTTTTCAGTGCGCCGCGGTGACGCCGATAGTACAGCAGACAGGGCCCACCCAGGAATAGCAACAGCTTCAAAGCAGACTTGATGCCGTATCCGGGCCGCAGAGCCGCATCTATCCAGCCCATCACCGCGCAGCACACCACCATCACCGCCAAAATCATTCTTGTTTCCCGCTTGTTTTCCATGGCTGCTCCTCCCTGCTATGTTGACATTTTACGAGATTAGTGTAATATTACACTATATGATTTCAAATTGCAACCTGCAAAAGGAGGGTATTCCATGACTCGTGAAGCCTTTGTGACCCGGATGGACCATCTGCTCAAGCTGGTCCGCACGGAATACGGCTTGTCACAAGAAAAAATGGCCCTGGCTCTTGGTATCTCCAAAAAGACCCTGGTGGAGATCGAAAAGGGACGGCGCAGCCTGGGTTGGACCGGAGCGGCGGCCTGCGGCTGTCTATTCGGGTGCAGCACAATTTTGGCAAATGAATTCGGCGGGGAGCTGACGGACCTGCTCCGGTCTCTGGGCCTGGATGACCTGCATCCGGTCTATCCCCGGACCATGGGTGGCCGGGTCTGGTGGACCGACGTGGAAAGCCGACAGGGCTGGCGCATCCAACGCAACATTATTTCCGGTCACTACCGGCTGTTGGACGAGCATGACGGCCGGGTGCTCTCCTCTTTTCATCTGGAAGAACTGCAGGAGCGACTGACCCAGGAGGTGGCTGTCAGATGAACGTATCCACCTTTCTGCACTTCGCAAAATTCGGCATAAAGTCTATTTTATTGCGCAAAAAAGAGCCTATACTAGGCACTATTATCTTGACAGACAAGTGCAACCTGCACTGTAAGCACTGTTCTGTCAACAACATCACCGCTGTGATTCACCCCTACAAGCAGGTGCGGCAGGAGATGCAGCAGCTCTATGACATGGGTGTGCGCATTCTCTTTTTCTGCGGCGGCGAGACGTTTTTGTGGCGGGATGGAGAAAAAGGGCTGCGGGATTTGGTGGTGGAGGCCAAGACCATGGGCTTCCTGATTGTGAACACCGTCACCAACGGGACCTTCCCTTTGGATCTGCCGGAAGCGGATTTGATTCTGCTGAGTCTGGACGGCGACCGGGAACGTCACAATCTGATTCGGGGGGACACCTACGACACGATTCTGGAAAACATCACCCATGCCACTTCGGATAACATCTGCTTTTATATGGCCATTAACCAGCTGAACAAGGAGGTCATCCCCCATGTCTGCCGGCTGGCCCGGGACACGAAAAACGTGCGGGCGGTGTCTTTTAATTTCCATACCCCTTACCCGGATACCCGCCCGCTGGCGCTGACAAAGGAGGACAAGCGCCGATGCTGCGCCGCCATCACCCAAATGATGGACGAGGGGTGCCCGGTATTCAACCTGAAAGCCGCCTTTCCCTATCTGATCGAAAACAGCTTCCCCACCCCCTGCCACCAGTGCGTGGTGTTGGAGGACGGCAAGCTCTCCACCTGCGGGCGCTGTATAGACGTACCCGGTCTGTGTGCTGAGTGCGGTTATTTCTTCGTGGCGGAGTATACGCTGCTGTTTCGCGGCAATGTGAAAATCATTTTGGAAATGCTGAAAACCTATCTGAAGTACATCTGACACTCATCAAAAAAAAGGAGATGCTATGTCCATACTCACTGACTTGACCCGTATGTGGCTGACCCGCTCTGTCCACCCCTTCCGCTTTACACAGGACAACGACCAGCACCTGGACTACCGGGACTGTGACCGGCTGGGTCTGTACGTTCATATTCCCTTTTGCCGCTCACTCTGCGATTTCTGCCCCTACTGCAAGGAGGTGTGGAACCGGGAGCGCTTTGACCGCTATATCGATGCGCTGCTGCGGGAGATTCACATGACAGGCGGAGAAAAACATCCTGTCACATCCCTTTACTTTGGCGGCGGCACCCCGGCGCTTGCAGCGGACCGGCTGGGTGAGATCATCCAGGCCCTGTCACAACACTTCACCATCACAGAGGGCATCGGCGTGGAGCTGCATCCGTGTGACGTAACGGTTCCGGTGCTTCAAACCCTGAAAGCAGCGGGCGTGACCCGCATCAGCATCGGCATCCAGTCTTTTCAGGAGAAGTTCCGGGATCTTCTGGGCCGCCCGCCGGTGCATCCCGAGGTCTTGTCTGCGGCGCTGGCAGCCGTCCCCTTTCAAACCGTCTCCATGGATTTCATTTTTGCCCTGCCTGGGCAGACGTTTGAGGACCTCCGTGCCGACGTGGAGGCAGCTTTTGCCCACGGCGCAAACCATATTGCCATTTATCCCTTCATTGACTTCACCTGCACTGCGTCTCCCCTGCCCGCCATGGAAAAGAAGAAAAAACGGGTTCTCCTGGACCAGATCACCGCATACTGCTCCCAACAGAACTACAGCAGAAGCTCTGTCTGGACCTTCTCAAATGACCCGGAAGCCGGTTACTCCTCTATGACCCGGGACACCTTCCTGGGCTTCGGCTGCTCCGCCGTAACGCTGCTGCGGGACCAATTCAAAATCAACACCTTTGACCTGGACGCCTATTGCCGACAAATTGACAGTGGTCGCCTGCCTACCTCCCTGACACTGCGGTTTACCCTGCGGCAGAGAATGGTCTACTGGCTGTTCTGGAAAGCCTACTCCACCCGTGTCCCAGAGGAGGACTTTCGGAAATTCTTCGGGGTGTCCCTGCGCAAAACATACGGCTTTGAGCTCTGGCTGGCCCAAAAATTGGGCTTTGCCACCGTGCACAATGGGGTGTATGAAATGACGCCGAAAGGGGCGTTTTATTACCACTATTATGAGAACTTCTATACGCTTGCGTATATTGACAAGATGTGGGGCGTCCTCCGGCAAGAGGCCTTCCCGGAATCTTTGACATTGTAAGGAAAGCAAACAAAAACCCCCGAGCCGAAGCTCGGGGGTTTACAAACCTTATTAGGGGTTAGACTCTACAATCGCCTGTAACGAATTACAGAGTGATGGTAGTGGTCTTGTCGTTGACAGTCAGCTCAACAGAGTAAGCCATGGTATTGTCCATACGCTCGCTTGCCAGAGCAACGTTCATGCCATTCTCAGCGACAGCCTTGTTGACAACGGCAGTATTGCCGGAACGAATGTCCTTAGCAATAACCTTGAAGGAAGCCTCATCTTCGCTGGTCAGGCCAGTGATATTCAGAACAAGGTTACCATAGGCGCTAACCTGCAGTTCAGCAGTAACACCACCAATGGTGGCATCGTTCTTGTGCTCTTCCTTCTCGATAGTATCGGTCAGAATGACGCTGCTCA
>JAHHSA010000041.1 GCA_020025475.1 Oscillibacter sp. | reverse complement strand
CCCCATCACCACCCCGGAAGAAGACCTGAAAGCCATTCTGGGATAAGGAAACACCATTTCCATTGTCCTCATAACAATAAACCGCCCGGAATCTTTGGATTCCGGGCAGTTTTTCAGCTGATAAACGGGTCAGAGCCCAGATAACCCCGGCCGTCATGGAATTCTCCGCCTGCCTTCAGGAAGGTCTTTAAGCTGCGCTGGAGCGACGTATTCTCCGGCAGTTCATCGATGGGAAAATCCCATTTTTTCGTAGTCTTTCCAGGCCTCCATAGCGCAGCGCAGCTGAGCACAGAGCATCTTGTAGCCCAGAGGGTCTTCACCAAATTCCTGTTTCAGCTCCAAAAGGCCCTCATCCCAGGTTTTGGGGCAGCGCAGTTTGTGGGTATCGGGACGGAAATCCGCACACCTGTGAATCAACATCACACGGTGGATGGCCTCCTCGGGAATGCCGATTTCACGACAAAATTGTTCCATATAATCCCCCTCTTCGCCGATGGGTGGCACATTTTTTCATATTAACCCCCATTGTATTCCCATTTATCTTTCCTTACCACTATAGGATTTTACAAAATTCAGTGCATCTTCTTGTGCATAAAGTCCCTTGGTTCACAGCTGCGCCATTAAAACTTATGGTGAAAAACCACCAGATTCTGCCCAACAGGCCAAGGGATTTCACATCTGGCAAGACCCAGAAGGCCTTCACCGTTTCAAAAAGCACCCTGCAACAAACGCAGGGTGCTTGAGATTTGCGTTTTTTAATCATTTTTGCGGCCATTCTGCATGGAAACAGACCGGAATCACCGGTTCTATGTCTACCGATAGGGGGAAAACACCGGCTCCAGCAGTTTGGCATTATAAAGCCCAATGAGGGCAAAGCCGCCCAGCAGCCAAAAAATGCCGAACATCAGAAACCACTTGGTGGATACCAGTAGCAGCACCCAGGGAAGTAGGTTCACCGCACTGATGAGGAGCACCTTCGGCAGATGCGCTATGCTCAAAAGTACGCCGTTGATGGCTGCGTCCTTGACGGACATGGGGAACTGGCTCAGCATCGGGAAGATCAGACCCGAAACAAATACCAGCAGAGCGCCCACGAAGAAAATTAGACCGATCACCACCATGCGTCCAGGAAAATTCATATAGGCCACCAGATAATAGTCCGCCAAAAGCGCAACTCCGGCCACAAGAATCACGCTCCACAGCGCCGTTGTCCGGCCGCAGTCTGCACGAAAGGCCTTAAAAAAGGAGCGGGCGCTGCATTCCTCGTCCTGGAGGAGACAATAAATATTGTGGTACATGGCCTTTGTGGCGGCACCGGCTGTAATCACCGGCAGACAGCATAAAACCCACAAAAGATTGGTAACAACTACAGACACGATTCGACCGCACCATGTCACCATCGCTTCACTTGCAAAGGTAGATTTCTGTTTCATACAAACACCTTTCTGATAATACAATTTTCTCTGCTCAGGAGGATCTGCTGCCATTCCCATCATATTCGTCACCGGGCTTGCGAATGTGGGTCTTGGACAGCTGATCCAGGGACTGATCGTATTCCTCGTTGGCCAGCGCTGTGCAGAGAATGTCAATAATATTGAGCTGAGAGATTCGAGAGGACATAGCACCGCTGCGGAAAATGGATTCGTTGGCGGTTGTGTAGAGATTCTGATCCGCCATGGACGAAACCGGCGACTGAACGCAGCGGGTAATGGCGATGACGGGGGTCTTATTCTCCTTGAGAGCCTTCATACATTCGATGACCTCCACGGTTTGTCCAGAATAGGAAAAGATGATGCCAAGATCCTGGGCGGAGGCGTTTCGTGCCATCAGCAGCTGAGAATGCCAGTCCTCGTTGACAAAGCAGGGCTTGTTCAGACGCAGGAACTTTAGGTAGGCATCCTTTGCAGCGCACAATGACGCACCCATACCGAACAGATAGATATACCGTGCACTGCGCAGCATTCGCACACACTGACGCAATTCGTCAATATCCAGAAGATCCTGGGTCTGCTCCAGGGAGAGGATGTTCTTATAGGTAATTTTATGCACAATCTCCTCAAGACTGTCTGACCGCTCCAGCTCCTTCTCCTCCATACGGCGGTTTTTCTCCCGCAGTAGCAGTTCACTGGTCACTGCTTTGCGGAACCCCTTGTATCCGGCAAATCCCGCATGATTGCACATTCTTACAATCGTAGAGGGCGAAACAAACGTTTTCCGGGCCAGCTCATGAATACTCAGTGCCTCCACCAACTCCGGATGCTCCAAAATCCGCTGGGCAACTCCCTGTTCTGTTGTACTGAATGCCTGGGATGCCTCCCGCAATCTCAGCAGCGCACTGACCATATTTCTTCCCGCCTTTCCTGTTCTTGAAGAACGTTCCCATTCTATCCGGTTTTTCGCGGAAAGACCATTCGCTATATCGACAAATTTATACGAAACGTTTTGTGCATATTGAACTTTGTTAAATATTGTTATTAGGAAAGTTTCATTGATTCCGCACAAAAATCAAGAATTTCTCCCAAAGAGTGAAACTTTATTTCTCAGTTTGATGATTTTGTTGACACAAAATACTTTTCCATCTATGATATAGCCATCCAGCAGACCTCTCTTTTACGATCTGCCGATTCCGGTGAACTGTATCGGCTTTGCCCGATCAGATATACTATCAAATTTATTATGGAGGAAAACGAAATGAAAAAGGTGATTGCACTGCTGCTTTGTCTGTCAATGGTTGGCTGCATATTCGCTGCCTGCGGCAACAACGACGCACCCGAAACCACGGCTTCTGTCGAAAACCAAACTGGCAACGGCGAAACCGACGCTCCCAAGGAAGACAAGATCGTCATCATGGCTCCCCCTGTTACTGCTAGCTACCTGGAGAATTTGAAGGTTTGGGCAAAGGATTTCCAAAAAATCTATCCCCACCTGTCGGTCGAGGTGATTGAAACCTCCTGGGGCGATCACAATGGCAAGCTAGCCACCATGGCTCAGGCCGGTGAGGCCCCCGACATTGCCGAGGTTTCTTCCGGCGCCATCGGCACCTTCGTTGAGATGGGTGTCGCTGTGGACATCGCCCCCTATCTCAGTGAAGAGCGTCTAGCTGACTACGATGAAAACGCACTCAACTACATGACCATTGAGGATACCCTCTACGGTCTGCCCCTGTACCTGACCATTCAGTCCATCGGCGCCAACAAGGGTATGCTGGAATCCGTTGGTGCTGACGTTGAGAAGATCCAGACCGAGGGTTGGACCTATGAGCAGTTCCTTGAGATCATCAAGGCCGGTACCAAGGAAAACGTCTTCGGCTTTGTCTTTGCAAACGCCGGCGTCACCGCTTCCGACTTCATCAACATCTTCGGCGCAGGCGCTGGCCTGGACAACAACTTCACCGAGGATCTCAAATACAGCTTCACCTCCCAGAACCTGCTGGATCTGCTGAAGGCTGTTGAAGAAATGACCCAGTCCGGCTACATGCCCAACTACGGCGTCGAGGCTGGCCAGCGTCTGGTCATGTGCCAGACCGGCAACGCTATGATCTTTGGTAAGGCAATGCCCCTGTTCGAGGCCAACTTTATCCAGAACAACGCTGCTCTGGAAGCCAACGACGGCTCCGCTGTTGAAAACTCCCTGAAGATGGATTACGCATTCCTGCCTGTTCCCACCATCGGCGGCAGCGAAGAGTCCTGCTACGGCACCGTTGACGGTCTGATTGCAATGCGCAACAACAACACCACCGAGGAGCATCTCCAGAATGTTGCTCTATTCATGGACTACATCTGCTCCGGTGACCGGATTGCTTCCTGCATGAACGAGCTCTACCTCACCCCTGTCTGCCAGTCCGGACGTGATGCTCTGGTTCTCGACGAGGGCCGTGATCCTGCCAACCTGGCTGCAGCATCCCGTTGCATCGACCTGGTGAAAGCTCCCCCCGCCGGTGTCACCGCTGAAATGACCGCCACCGCAAAGAGCCTGATGGATGAAGTCATCGTCCCCAAGTTCCAGCTGCTGCTGGCTGGCGAATCCAACGCTGAGGAAGTCTACAAGGCCATCTGCGAGGCCGCATTTGACGCATTCGGCGAAGAGAACTGTGTTTCCGGAAAGCTTTCTTAAGTAAGTCACATGCACCCACCCCACTTTGGTGGGGTGGGGAATTTATTACCCTGGAGGACCCAAAATATGAAGAAAAACCAAGGCCTGCGACTGAATCGTCGCAGAAAATTCTTTAACGACGAGGACCGTTGGGGATACCTTTTCATTGCGGCAGCAATGATTATATTCGCCGTCTTTACCCTCTATCCCGTCATCAATGCTGTTTACACCAGTTTCTTTGATTACAAACCCTTTGGCTCTAAATACGTCGGACTTCAAAACTATATTGAGACTTTGAAATACAGCAAGCGCAACCTATTTTACAAAGCTGCATGGAATACGCTCGTGTATACCGCCATCGTTGTGCCCCTATCTCTGCTGATCTCCTTCAGCGTCGCAATCATGATCCTGCCATTCAAGAAACGGACCCAGTCCGTATTCAAGGCCATGTACTACCTGCCCGGTGTTGCATCCGGTGTGGCATTGTCCGTGGTCTGGCTGTGGATCTACGACTCCTCTCCCGACGGTCTGTTCAACCAACTTCTGCAATTTCTGCACATCCCCACCCAGAACTGGCTCTCTTCCACCAAAACCTCCATGCTGTCGCTGATTATTATGGCGCTGCTGTCCAGCCATGGCACCAGCATCATCACCTACATCGCAGCCCTGCACGGCATCGACAACAGCTACTTCGAGGCTGCCGAGCTTGACGGTGCCTCTTTCATGCAAAAGGTTCGCCTGATTGTCTGGCCTTTGGTAAAGCCCACCACACTGTTCCTGTTGGTCACCGGTGTTATCGGCTCGTTCCAGGTGTTCATGAATGCATTCATGATGACCGGCGGCGGCCCTGACAACTCTACCACCATGATCGGTCTGCTGATTTACAACAACGCTTTTGTCTATGCAAAATACGGCCTCGCATGCGCTCAAGCAATTCTGTTGGCTATTGTCATTGCCATCGTCTCGCTGATCCAGTTCAAGCTGATGGGCGTGGATGTGGAATACTAAGGAGGAATCCCCATGGCTTCTACTGGACTTTTTTCTCAGCACGTCAATAATAAGACTGTGCTCTATCTGCGAAACACCATCATCACCATCATTCTCGTGGTTCTGGCGGTGGCAACGCTATTCCCCATCATTTACATGATCATGTCCGCCTTCGGCCCCAACGTGGCCACTGCAGGCAACATGCGCTCCATTTTCCCCAGCCGTCTGACTCTGGAATCCTTCGAGGCGTTCTTCCATTTCAGCGAGCACTCTGTCCGCTGGATCTGGAACAGCATTATCGTGGCAGCTTTCACCGTCATCGGAAACGTGGTCTTTGCTTCTATGGCCGGCTATGCCTTCGCTAAGATCAAATTCAAGGGCAGCAAGGCCCTGTTCGGTCTGGTACTTGTTGCAATGATGATTCCCTATCAGGTCACTCAGGTTCCTCTGTACATCCTGATCGTCAAGGAATTCAAGATGACCAACACCTTTTCCGCCATCATTCTCCCGGGCATCTGCACCGCTTACAACATCTTCCTTTGCAAGCAGTTCTTCTCCGGTCTGCCCACTCCCCTGATTGAGAGTGCAAAGATAGAAGGCTGCAACCAGTTCCAGATCTTCACAAAGATCGTCCTGCCCCTGGGCAAGACCGTTCTGGCTGTTATGGCAATCAACACCTTCATGTCCTCATGGAATAACTTCTTCTGGCCCTTCCTCGTGACCTCTGACCCCGCAATGTACACCATCCAGGTGGGCCTGAAACAGTTTAAGTTTGCAAACGAAACCCTGTTCGCCCCCATGATGGCAGGCGCTACGATCTCCGCCCTGCCAATGTTCATCATGTTCTTCTCCCTGCAGAAGTACTTCATGGAAGGCGTTACCATTGGTGCCGTCAAGGGTTAATCCCACTGCCGCAGAAGATTGGAGCTTTTGCCATGATACGCAATTATCACGAATCAGACCGTCCCGCCCTGTTTTGCCTCTGGAAAGAGCGAGCTGAAACACTGGGCTACGCTCCGCTGAGCCAGGCGCAATTCTGCGCACTCCTTCTGGATCACCCGGACTTCTCCCACGAATTTACATTCGTTTTGGAGGAAAATGGTTCCATCTGCGGATTTGTCAGCGGATGCACTGGCGCCCACATCCCCAAGGGGAATGTCCGGGGCTACATCAGCTGTCTTATCCTCAGCGAGAAAGCAGATACCGATTCCAACACAGCAGCCCTGCTTTTGGCATTGGAGAAAGCCTTCCGCCAAGCCGGAAAATCATATAGTGCTGTCACCTTCTTCAACCCCATTCATCTGCCCTGGATCATCCCCGGCACCGACGGCCACCAGCACAACAACGCCCCCGGCGTTGCGGTGGATCTGCCCCTGCATGGACGGATGCTCTCCCTGGGCTACCGGGAAACCACGCGGGAGACGGCCATGCATCTGGATCTTGAATCTTTCACGATTCCCGAAAAAATCCGCAAGAAGGAAGAAAAAATGGCCGCAGAAGGCTATACGGTTTCTTTTTTCGACCCCCAGAAACATCAGGGGCTGGATGAAATGCTACAAGATCTCCAGAATCCCCTCTGGATTGAGGAGATCAACGCCGCAGCAAAGGCCGGGACACCTGTGCTTGTGGGATTGTACGGCAACACCGTCGCAGGATTCACGGGACCTATTTACCCAGAATCCACCGGCCGAGGTTACTTCGCCGGAATCGGTGTCGCCCCCCGCTACGAGCATCACGGTTTGGGCAAACTGCTCTTTTATACACTCTGTCATCAGGAAAAGGAGGCCGGAGCCAAATACATGACGCTGTTCACGGGAGAGACCAATCCCGCCCGCTGCATCTATCTGGAGGCCGGTTTCCAGATCGCCAGGACCTTCGGTGTTCTGATTAAGGAGCTTTGATATGGAACTGAAAAAGCACACGGTTCTTGCCATCGGCGCACATGTGGGTGATGCCGAGCTGACTGCCGGTGCACTGCTTGCTACCTGCGCCGTTCATGGCGGTAAAGCTGTCACCCTGGCACTCACAGCCGGTGAAAAAGCCGCTCCCGCCGGAGCTGATATCGCCGCATACCGCCGGGATAAAATTGCTCAGGCTGAGGCATTCGCCGCAGATCTGGGAGGCGAGGCCTATGTCCTCAATTATTCCGACGGCCTGCTCCCCGACAACGACGAGGTTCGCTTTGCTGTATGTGACATCATTCGCAGAGTAAAGCCCGACATCATCGTAACGCACCATGAAAACAGCATGCACAAGGACCACGCCGCATGCCACAGAATTGTGCTTGATGCCTGGTTCTACGCTGCCATCGAAGGCTTTCAGCGAGAACTTCCACGGCATTTTGCGCCACACATCTACTTTGCGGAAAACTGGGAGGATGCACTGGATTTCAAGCCCTATGTCTATCTGGATGTGACTGATGGTTTCCCCCTGTGGGAAAAAGCCATCGACCATCACTTATTTACCATCCACTCCACCAGCTTCGCCTATAAAGAATACTACTCCCATCTCAAACGGCTCCGGGGCATCGAAGGCCGAAAGGGCTACTGCGAATGTTTCATGATCCCACCGGAGCAGTATAAAATTGTGTATAATATGGAGGATCTTTAATGTGGAAGAACTGAAATCCATCGCCACAGAACAGCGCAACCCCAATACTTTGAATATCGATACCCTCTCCACCCTGGAGATGGTGAAGCTCATTAACCAGGAGGACCATCTGGTGGCCCAGGCCGTCGAAAAGGTTCTCGATCAGGTTGCCGCCGCCATTGACGTCATTGCCGAACATGTGGCAAACGGTGGGCGTCTTATCTACTGCGGTGCCGGTACTTCCGGACGACTCGGAATTCTCGATGCCGTTGAGTGCCCGCCCACCTACTCCACTGAGTCCGAAACCGTTCAATGTCTGATGGCCGGAGGCTACGGTGCCATTTTCAAGGCCGTGGAAGGCGCTGAGGACAACAAGGACCTGGGTGTTGACGACATGAAGAAGATCTCCTTCTGCTCCAAGGACGTGCTCGTTGGCATCGCCGCCAGCGGCCGCACCCCCTATGTACTGGGCTGCATGGAATATGCCCGCAGTCTCGGTGCCCCCACCATCTCCGTCACCTGCTGCCCCGGCTCCGTGCTGGATCGCTTTGCCGATATTGGCATTGCCCCCGCTCCCGGCCCTGAGGTTGTCACCGGCTCCACCCGCATGAAGAGCGGCACCGCTCAGAAAATGGTACTCAATATGCTTTCCACCGGCACCATGATTAAACTGGGCAAGGTTTATGGAAATCTGATGGTAGATGTCAAACCTTCCAATGAAAAGCTTATCCACCGATGCGTTACCATCGTCTGTGCAGCCGCAGAGTGCGACGAAGCCACTGCTATCAAGGCGCTGGAAGCCTGCGGCTATCATCCCAAGTCAGCCATCATCATGGTTCTGCGGGATGTGGATGCTGCCCGGGCACAGGAACTGCTCTGCGCCGCAGAAGGCCGGGTCTCCCGGGCCTTGGAGGACTAACGATGGCCTTTCTACATATGGAATTTTCCTCTGCCGCGCTGGGCATGACCACGGGTGTGCAGGTGATTCTACCGGACACCGGTGAGCTCAGTCAGCTTAGAACCGTATATCTGTTTCACGGCCTCACCGACAACTGCACCGGCTGGACGCGCTTCACCTCCTGTGAGCGCTATGCCCGGGATCTTGGCGTGGCCCTTGTGATTCCAGAGGTGCAACGCAGCTTCTACACGGACGAAGTTTACGGCCTCAGCTACTTTACATATGTCTCCGAGGAACTTCCTCATGCCATGCACCGGATCTTCGGCCTATCGCTGGCGCGGGAGCAGAACTTTGTCATGGGGCTTTCCATGGGCGGCTACGGCGCTCTCAAGTGCGCTCTGACCTATCCTCAGCACTATGCCGGCTGCGGCAGTTTCTCAGGTGTTGCCAGCCTGAAGGACTTCTTCCGCATCCCCCAGACGCCTGTTCGGGACTCAGAAATCACCGCCCTGCTGGGGCCAGCACATACAGTCCCGCCGGAAAGCGATCTGTATGCCCTGCTCGAAAAGGCAGAGCAGTTTCCAGCCATATATCTGTCCTGCGGAGAGCAGGATGGACTTTACGATATGAACTGTGCCTTTGCGCAGGCTCTTGCTGATAAGGGGATTTTCCACCGGTTTGACCATCGCCCCGGCACCCACAGCTGGGACTTCTGGGAGCAGTCCTTGCAAGACTGTTTCTCCTTTCTGTTTGCATAAAAACAGTCCCGCTGCCGTTTTGGCAGCGGGAAGTCCATCTATCTTGCCCTGTGTTACAGGTTGATTCGGCCCATAACAACGCCATGGGAAGCACCTGTTGCAGACGGTGCGTTATTGCACACGCCGAACAGAGCCTCATTGGCCAGCAGCGCAAAGGCAACTGCCTCTTTGGCATCGCTGTCCAGGCCCAGATCCTCCTGGGTCTGCACTCTGGTCTCCGGCAGGGCATCCTGTAAGAAGGCCAGCAATGTAGGATTGCTGCTTCCGCCGCCGGCAACAATCAGCCGATCAGGCATGATCGATGCAAAATGCCGCAGGCTGTAGGCGATGGTCTCCGCCGTAAACCGGGTGGCCGTTGCCAGCACATCGATCAGCGGATAATCCCCCACCTTCACAAGTCTCTCCACATACTGCGCGCCGTAATATTCCCGGCCAGTGGTTTTGGGAGGAGCCTTGCGCAGATAAGGATCGTCCAGCATCCAATCCAGCAGCTGCGGGATCACACGCCCGGAGGCTGCCAGCCGTCCCCCGTCATCATAAGCCATTTTGCCGTCTGTAATGCGGCTGACCAGCGCATCCATAATCATATTGCCCGGGCCGGTGTCAAAGGCGGTGACCTCCTCCAGCGAACAGCCCGCCGGAAGTATCGTCACATTGCCGATGCCGCCGATGTTCTGAAGGGCAACATTTTCCTCTTCGCTGCGATACAGCAGGAACTCTGTATATGGCACCAGAGGCGCACCGAGGCCGCCTGCGGCCATATCCCGCACCCGAAAGTCACTGACCACGGGGCAGCCAAACTCCTCCGAGAGATAAGAAGGATCACCGATCTGTAGCGTACCGCGGATGGTGTCTCCCAGATAGGACGTTGCCTCGGGGATATGGTAGACTGTCTGGCCATGCATGCCGATCAGATCGATTTTCTCCGTTCCAGTGCGGCGCAGCAGCTCCCGGACAGCACGGGCGTAGAGCTTGCCCAGATGGGTAGCCAGCAGGCATATTTCCCGGCTGCCACCTTCCTCTCCGCCGCAGATCTGAAGGATTCTCTGCCGGGTCTGGGCATCAAAGGGTTCAAAGTAAAAGCCGAGCTGCTCCACTTTCGTTTTGGTGCCGCAGCCTGTAATTTTGGTCAGAACGGCATCCACCCCGTCGGCAGAGGTTCCGCTCATGAGCCCCACCACAAGACGGAAGGGTTTTTCCCAAAGCGATACAAAGGGATGATTCATTCTTCATTTCTCCTTTTTTTATTCAGTGTAACCACCAGTTATAAAAATGTCAAGGAGGTTATTTCTCATGGTTTTATTTGGTGCTGACCAGGTCTCCCGGTTTCCCCACATGCTGCCCGGCCGCGTGGCACTTCTGACTACGCCCTCCGGCCGAACCACCGACAACCGTTCCACCATCGAGGTGCTCAGGGACTGCTGCGACCTGCGTCTGCTTCTGGCGCCGGAGCATGGTGTCCGGGGGGACAAGGCCGCCGGTGCCCTCTTCAGCGACGAGCTCGACGAGGAAAGCGGCCTGCCCGTGCGCAGTCTCTACAACCCGGGCTCCAAGCGTCTTTCCCCGGAAACCCTTGCCGAATTCGATACGCTCGTATATGATATTGCCGATGTGGGCTGCCGCTACTACACCTTCATCTCCTCTCTGCGCTACTGCATCGAGGACTGTGCCGCTGCCGGCAAAACCCTGACTGTGCTGGATCGCCCCAATCCACTGGGAGAGTGGGTGGAGGGCGGTTTGCTGCAGGATGAGGCATCCAGCTTTGTAGGCTGCTGGCCTCTGCCCGTATGCTACGGTCTGACCTGCGGCGAGCTTGCGATGCTACTCAACGAAGAGCTTCACGCCGGCTGCAAGCTCAATGTCATTCCCTGTGAGGGACTGACCCGGGATATGACCTTCCGGGACTGGAAACTGCCCTGGGTCATGCCCAGCCTGGGCATCCCCCATTATGAAACGGCGCTGCTCTACCCCGGCACCTGCCTCATCGAGGGCACCAACTGCTCCGAAGGTCGGGGCACCGCCGACCCCTTTGCCATCATCGGCGCACCGTTTATCCGGGCGGAACCGTTTTGCCGGGCATTCAATGCCATGAGTCTGCCTGGTGTGGTTGCAACCCCAGTGTATTTCACTCCTAGCACCTCCAAGCATCAGGGCACCCTCTGCGGCGGTATCCATCTACACATTCTCGACGAGCAGGCGCTGGAGCCTGTCAAGCTGGGGGTAAAGCTGCTAGATCTTCTGCGCAAACTCTATCCCGACGATTTCCGGTTCCTTGAACCGGTTCGAGAGGACGGTAAGCCCTTTATTTCCCTCCTGGCGGGCCACCGGGAATTTGAATCTCCCGACTGGGATGCCGATGCCATGCTCAGACGCTACGAAACCGAATCAGAGGCTTTTCGGCTGCGGAAAAAGCCATATGAAATCTACAAATGGAGTAACTGATATGTCTATGACCATTAAACAAATGTTGGGACAAAAGCTAATCTTTGGGTTCCACGGTACCGAGCTTTCCTTGGAATTTATCGATCTTCTGCGCACCTGGAAGATTGGCAACGTGATCCTGTTCCTACGAAACATCGAAAGTGCCGAGCAGATGCGTACCCTCTGTCGCCAAATTCAGCAGATTGTCCGGGAGGAAACCGGTCTGCCCGCTTTCATCGTCATCGATCAGGAGGGAGGCATGGTCAGCCGTCTGCCCGAGGATGCCGTCAATGTCCCCTGTGCCATGGCTCTTGCCGCATCCGGCAAGGAAGAAAATGTGACAAAGGCGGCTGAAATCACCGTCCGCCAGCTCCGTGGTTTGGGTGCCAACTTCAACATGGCTCCCGTGCTGGACGTTAACAACAATCCCAAAAACCCTGTCATTGGCATACGCAGCTTTGGTGACGATCCCATGCGGGTTGCGCAGCTGGGCTGCACCAGTGCCCGGGCTTACGAAAATAGCGGCGTACTGTGTTGCGCCAAGCACTTCCCCGGCCACGGTGACACCGCTGTGGACAGCCATCTGGGTCTGCCCCGGGTGGAGAAGACCGAGCAGGAGCTGGAGCAGCTGGAGCTGATTCCCTTCCGCAGCGCGGTGGAGGACGGCGTTCCCGCTATGATGATCAGCCATGTGCTATTTCCCGCCATTGTCCCGGAAAACGTCCCATGCACCATGTCCCGCAAGATTGTCACCGATCTGCTCCGCCACAAGCTGGGGTTTGAGGGCCTCATTCTGACAGACTGCATGGAGATGGGTGCCATCAAGGATCACTATGGAACCGCCCACGGTGTGGTGGAAGCCATCCGGGCAGGCGTGGATCTAGCCGAAATCTCCAGCACACTGGAGCTGGAGCGGCAGGCCGCCGAGGCGCTGAATAAAGCCGCCGAGCAGGGACTGCTGGATATGAACGAAGTACGACTGTCCGTGGCAAAAATTCTGGACTTCAAGGCCCAGCTCGATACCTTCTCTGTGGAGCCGCAGCTGTGCAACCTGGAGCAGGACCGGGCTGCAGCCGAACAGATGGCGCTGGAGGCCATTACATGTGTATCTGGCTTTGCACCCTGCGCAGACAGCGACACTTTCTTCTGTGGCTGCGCGGATTATCGTGCCTCCGGCGTTGGAAATGAGCAGGGCAATTTTGTCACATTCCCCGCCTATCTGGCAAGCGCCTTTCATGCTCCCTTCCTTGTCACCTCCAAGGACCCAGATGCTGCTGAAATCGAAGCTGCCGTGGCTCAAGCAAAATCCCATCGCCGTACGATCCTAGGCACCTGCAATGGTCATCTCTTTGAGGGACAGATTGCCCTTGCCAATGCGCTCGTTGCGGCAGGTCTGGATGTCACCGTTGTTGCCCTGCGCAACCCCTACGATCTGTCCGCAATCCACACATGTACCTGCAAAATTGCCTCCTACGACTATACCCTGCCTGCCCTACGGGCGCTGGAACAGGTTTTCCGGGGTGCTCCCATGCAGGGAAAATGCCCCGTAGAACTGGGAGGAATTTGATATGTTTGTTGCAGGAATCGACGGCGGCGGAACCCATACCCGTCTGGAGCTGCGGGATGAGCACAACAATCTCATCAGCCGTTCCCAGTTTGGCCCCTTCAACATCACAAGCATCGGCCAGGAGGCTTTCTCCGCACTGCTGCGGGAGGTGTTTGACTCCTGCGGCGGACTGTATGCGTGTGAAAAGCTCTGTATCGGCGGTGCAGGAATCTCCAATCCCCGAATGAAACCCCTGCTGGAACAGCAGCTGGCGCAGGCGGGTTTCCAGGGCAAATGGAAACTCTGCGGCGATCAGGAAATTGCCCTCCGTGGCGCCATGGACACCCCTGGTGCCGTGCTGATTGCCGGAACAGGCTCTATCTGCTTTGGCCGCAACTCTGCAGGAGAGAGTACCCGCAGCGGCGGCTACGGACACTTAATTGACGACGGTGGCAGCGGCTATGCGCTGGGTCGGGATGTACTTGCGGCGGCGGTTCGCTCCATTGACGGACGAATCCAGGACATCGCCACCCTGGGAGCCGTCTACAAACATCTCAATATCCATACCCCCCAGGAGCTGATTGCCTTTGTTTACGATTCCAAGACGGATAAGGCTGCCATTGCCAAGCTTGCCCGGATTGCTCTGGAGCTGGCTGAAACCGGAAATCCCGTGGCTTTGGGGATTCTGAACCGGGGTGCCGAGGAACTGGTTGCCCTCGTCCGGGCAGTGCAGGAAAAGCTGGATCTTACGGGCTGTCCTGTGGCACTACTGGGCGGTCTGCTTGGCAACGATACCTGTTACCGCAGGATCGTTGTGCAGCATCTGGATTCCATCGCACATCCTGTCTACCCCCTCCATGATGCACTTTGGGGGGCTGCGCAGTTGGCCTGGGAGCTATAAAAACAATTTGCCCCTGCCAATTAGCAGGGGCAAATTGTGGAACTGTATCTCAGTTTTCAAATTTCATATATTTTCCTTGTGAGTCACGGTCTCAAGCGGATGCGCTTTCACGATCTTCGCCATTCCGGTGCAAGTGTGTTGCTTGCTAACGGTATACCCATCAAGCAGATTCAGGAATGGCTGGGACATTCTGACTTTGCAACCACTGCTCATATCTACGCCCATTTGGATTATTCCTCTAAACGCTCCTCCGCACAGGCAATGGAAAGCGGTCTTTCACTGCCTCAAACAAATATCGCTGAGAGTCCGCGGCAGCAATTATAAGCATAGAAAAAAGCCGGTAAGTCGTTTGACTTACCGGGACTTTGGCGGAGATGGAGAGATTCGAACTCTCGCACGCTTTAAAGGTGCCTACCGCATTTCGAGAAATGTGACACCAAATTATCCCCGTATAAGTTCGCATAATGCCGCA
>JAHHSA010000040.1 GCA_020025475.1 Oscillibacter sp. | reverse complement strand
GCTCTGCTGGGACTGAGGATCTTTTTTTACGCGCTCGATACGTTATGACTGAACAGGAAGGAGCATTTATGCGTTTTGATCGACTGCCCCGACGCCTGGTCGCCGCTTCTCTGGCTGTGGCCCTGATGACTACGCCTGCACTGGCGGCTTTTTCCGATACCCAGGGCCACTGGGCTGGCGGCATGATTGAAAAATGGAGCCAGGAGTACCATATCATCAACGGCTATGACGACGGAACTTTCCGACCGGAGAATCCTATTACTCGCGGTGCCTTCGCAGGAATTCTGGACCGCTTCATGCAGTTCCAAAAAGTATCCGCACCAGAGACTTTTGCGGATACACCCGGCACGTATTGGGAGACCGCCATTTTGAAACTTCATGCTGCCGGAGTCTACCTGGGCAATAACGGAAAGGCCCAGCCAGGGGACAGCATCACCCGGCAGCAGGCAGTGACCATGATTGCCCGCGCCTTTGACGTGGAAGGGGCGGATGCCTCTGCGCTGTCCTATTGGGACTCCGATTCCTTTTCGGAGTATGCCAAGGGGCCTGTCGCTGCAATGACGGAGCGAGGATATATCACCGATAGCTGGGACGGCTACTTCCGACCCACCGCACCCATTACACGGGCGGAGTTCGTCAATATTCTGGGCAATATGGTCCAGGTTCTGATCCAGAATCCTGAGGAGAACAGTGGGGATGTCTCCGGCACGGTAATGATCAACGCTCCCGAGGGCGGTAATCTTACAAATATGCATATTGCCAAGGATCTGATTATCGCGCCCGGCGTGCGGGCAGCCGTCCGGCTTCACAATGTGAAAGTGGACGGCAGAATCCTGAATTTCAGCGGGATTGAACCGGAGATCATTACCGATCCCAAACCGGTCGAGCCAGAGAAGCCAGTAAATCCGGAAAAACCCGAAAAACCTGGTATTTCTCCAGAAGAAGTGTACAAGCCCGGGGAGGTGACCGGGGAATACATTACTTATAGTAAGCATCAAATTCCTGTGGCGGCTGGCGTAGAGGAGAACCGGTTCCGGCAGGGAGATTTCCAGTGGATGGAGGATTATCCTGATCGGCTGGAATACACAGGCAGGGACTACCGGACGGAGTTTGGCATCGATGTCTCCGCCTACCAGAACCGGGCCAGCGAAAACCAGACGATTGACTGGGATGCGGTACGCCGGGACGGCGTGGATTTCGTGATGGTCCGTGCGGGTCTTCGTGGTACCTCCACCGGCACCATCCATGAGGATGCATTCTTCCGGAAAAATGTCCGGGGAGCTATGGATGCAGGTCTGGAGACGGGTGTTTACTTCTTTGCCCAGGCCATCACGGTGGAGGAGGCCATTGAGGAAGCCGACTTTGTACTGAGTCTTCTGAAAGAGGAGAAGATCAATGGCCCAGTGGCGTACGACTGGGAGATGCATGATTCCTCCTACCGGGTCTACGGCACCACGCCGGAGATGGCAACGGCCTGTGCCATCGCCTTTTGCCAACGGATCGAGGAGGCCGGATATGAGGCCATGATCTATGCTGGCCAGTACGTGAACTATATGAAGTACGACCAGGGCGCCATTGAGCGGTATGCCAGATGGTACCCTGAGTATAAGGGAAGTCAGTCCGAGCTGCTCTATCCCACCTTCTATTATCAGGTGGACTGCTGGCAGTTCACCAGCTCGTGCAGCATTGCCGGAATTGGCGGTCGTGTGGATGCAAACATTCGCTTCAGGCATCGCTGAGAAAAATGCGGGGTGCGGCGGGAGAGAGTCCGCCGCACCATTTCAAAACAGGGAAGAGGTCACTTGCTCTCGCGGTCACTCTCGTTTTTGACCTCATTCTTGACCTCATTTTTCGCCTTGTTCTCACTCTGCTGGCTTCTGCGATCCTGACGATCCTTTTTTGCCATGAAAGACACACCTCCTTTCACCAGTTTGAGTACAAGGTGTAGTATCACCAAAATTTCTGAAAAATATACCGTAAAAAGGTGTTGACAAACATCCTGCGGACTGGTATACTAACTTAGCAAAACAAAGAAGGCTGACAGCATCCGCCTCACCTCCAGCGAACAGCAAAGAGGTAAACAACGTACTTTTCAAGCCACCGTGAGGGGGTTTGTTGTTGCGCGGGTGCCTTTTGGTATCCGCGTTTTGTTATTTTAGAAACGGAGGTGCTTCGACCATTAGTAAGTTAGTGCATGAACTGAATGAGGAGATCAAGGATAAGGAAATCCGCTTGATCGGTTCTCAGGGCGAGCAGCTGGGCATCATGGCTTCCGTTGAGGCTCTGAAGATTGCCGATGAGCAGGGTTTGGACCTGGTTAAGATTTCGCCCCAGGCTGTCCCCCCCGTGTGCAAGCTGATGAACTACGGTAAATACCGGTTCGAGCAGAGCAAGCGGGAGAAGGAAGCAAGAAAGAACCAGCATGTTGTGGAAGTCAAGGAGATTCGGATGTCTCCCGGCATCGACGTCGGTGACTTTAACACAAAGCTCAAGAATGCACAGAAGTTCATTGCCGATGGCAACCGCGTGAAGGTCTCTGTCCGCTTTCGCGGCCGTGAGATGGCTCACACCGACATCGGTCGGGATCTGCTGATGCGGTTTGCTGAACAGTGTGCCGAAACTGCCACTCTGGAAAAATCCGCCAAGTTGGAGGGCCGGATGATGTCCATCTTCCTGTCCCCGAAGACTGGAAAATAAGCAAGTTATCATTTTTCAACATACGGAAGGAGCTACTAATATGCCTAAGCTGAAGACCCATAGCGGTGCAAAGAAGAGATTCAACCTGACCAAGAGCGGTAAGGTGAAGCGTGCCAAGGCTTTCAAGAGCCACATCCTGACCAAGAAGGATACTAAGCGTACTCGTCGTCTGCGCACCGGCGGCTATGCCGATGTTACCAATGCAGATACCGTTCGCAAGATGATTCCTTACAAGTAAGATACGAGACGTTTAGAATAGGAGGCTTTTAACAATGGCTAGAGTTAAGGGCGCGATGATGACGCGCAAGAGAAGAAATAAGACCCTGAAGATGGCTAAGGGCTACTGGGGTTCCAAGTCCAAGCATTTCCGTGTTGCCAACCAGGCAGTGATGAAGTCCCTGACCTATGCTTACACCGGCCGTAAGCTGAAGAAGCGTGACTTCCGCTCTCTGTGGATCACCCGCATCTCTGCTGCCTGCAAGATCAACGGCACGAACTACTCCACCTTCATGCACGGCCTGAAGGTTGCCGGCATCGAGATCAACCGCAAGATGCTCTCCGAGATGGCTATCAGCAATCCCGCCGCTTTTACCCAGCTGGTGAAGATTGCCAAGAACGCCTAATTGCTGAATGGATGAAAAAAGAGCTTCAGACGTCAGTCTGAAGCTCTTTTTTGTACAAAACAAAACCCCAGTTTTCGCCTAACGAAAACTGGGGTTCTTTGAAAGCCTTTTTAGCCAAAACGGGTCAAGTGCGGGTCCGCATGATTGTGAAGCTGAACAGGTCACTGCGCAAGTAGTCCAAAGAGTAAAGAATGGGCACACCGCGGGAACTGAAATGACGCTGCTTGAGACCAAAGACGCCCTGATCCTCCCGGGGGTGGATCAGCTGGAGCAGAGGATCATCCCGGTTGGGGATAAAGAGCTCTGTCATGGCCCTGGTGATGGTGATGGAGTGTTCTTCCTCCAGGTAGGAGAAGATGGATTTGGGGGCGCGCTCCGGGGTAATGCCTTGGCTGTATTGTTTTGGGAGATAGCACATACTGGCGGAGATAGCACCGCAGTCGGCGTATCGTACTTGGCGAATGATGAGATATGTCTCTTCCGAAGGGGCGTCAAAAAAGCGCTGTACCTCTTCGGGTGCGGTGTCCCACTTCAAAACAATATCGGATTTGGATTCTTGAAGTCCGGCTACATCGATCATGTGAGTCATGCTTTGCAACTGGGAGAGATCGTACGTGATCCGGTGAGGCTGTTCCAGCAGATAGGTGCCAGAGCCGTGCCGAGAAGTCAGCAGTCCGTCCCGCTGCAACAGATCCACGGCTTTGCGCCAGGTCATCCGGCTGACATTCAGACGTTGGGCCATATCATTCTCTGATGGAATTTTGCTGCCGGGCACAAATTCACCGGCCTGATACAGCCGGAGAAAGGCCTCCTTGGCCAGTTGAACTGAGGATTTCGGTTTCATAAATGCTCCTATTCATGGGTCTCCGTGCGGGTGGGTGCCACGCATGCAGGCAGGGGACCGCGCAAACACACGTTCTTCACAAATCCGTTGCAAGAGTGGTGTTTTAGCAGAGTGTCTGTATTAATTATACAGAGTATGACCTGATAAAGCAAGCGAAGTACCATATCAAATTGACTGAAATTGTGCAAAAAACACAAAAAAATTTTTACAACTCTGGTAAAACGCAGAAATACGTAGAAAAACGTAAGTGGTATTTACAACTTGCGGAGTGATGTATATAATGAGAGACATTCAGGCTGTCAGCGGCGCAGAATGTGCCACTGTGGAGCGTGGGAGTGAGAAATTCGGTCAGGGGAGGGACTTGTGATGTTAGAACTGCTGAATATGATGCGGCAATTTAATATTGTGTCCGTCCTGCTGCGGCTGATCTTAGCCATGCTCTTTGGCGGCATGATCGGCTTGGAACGGGGCCGGAAGCGCCGTCCAGCAGGCTTTCGGACCTATATGCTGGTCTGCATGGGTTCTGCGCTGACCATCATGCTGGGTCAGTATGAATTTCAGATGATTACGGATCATTGGGCGGCAGATGCAGCTGCGAGTGCTGTGCCCTTTAAAGCAGATGTCTCCAGATTTGGAGCAAAGGTCCTCAACGGCATTGGCTTTCTGGGTGCCGGAACCATCATTGTGACGGGCCGGCAGGAGGTCAAGGGACTGACCACAGCAGCGGGCCTTTGGGCGTCTGCGTGCATGGGTCTTGCCATCGGTGCCGGTTTTTATGAGTGCGTTCTGCTTTCCTTTGTGCTGATCTTCCTGACCATTCGGGTTTTGCCGCATTTGGAGACCATTCTGATGGAACGGGCCCGGAATATGAATCTCTATGTGGAGTTTCAATCACTGGACAATATCGGTGAGATTCTGGACCGAATCAAAGAACAGGCAGTCCAGATCTACGATGTAGAGCTGGACCGGGGAAGAAAAGAGGGGAAGAACCCCAGCGTGATTTTCACACTGCGGCTGCACAAGCAGCTGTCTCATACGCAGATGCTGGCAGCAATTTCGGATCTGGACTGCATCTGCACCATTGACGAAATTTGAGGAGGGGTATTGTGCTGACGATTTTAGATGGATTGCGGGACGTTACCACTGCTTCAGTAACGGTGCGGATGCTGTTGGCGGTGCTCTGTGGCGGCATCATTGGTGTGGAGCGGGAATTCAAGCGTCGTCCGGCGGGCTTCCGCACACATATTCTGGTTTGCCTGGGCGCGGCTATGACCACCCTCACCAGCCAGTATCTCAGCGTGATTATGCATTACTACCTGGATATTACCCGCCTGGGTGAAGGCGTGGTGGCCGGTATCAGCTTTATTGGTGCCGGTACCATCATCGTGACCCGGCGGCAGCGGGTGAAGGGACTGACCACTGCGGCAGGTCTTTGGGTAGCAGCCATTGTGGGATTGGCCATTGGTGCTGGCTTCTATGAGGGCGGCATAGCTACCACAATTCTGATTCTGATTGCAGAGATGTTGTTCTCCCGCATGGAATACCGGATTTTGGACCATGCTCCGGAGATCAATCTCTATATGGAGTATGTGGATAAGAACAGTCTGGAAGCGGTGCTTGGTTTTTATCGGCAGTTGAATGTAAAGGTGCTGAACATGGAAATAACCAGATCTGCGGGCAACGAGATCCATAATGCCTGCGCCATCTTCACCCTCCGGCTTAATAAGAAATACACGGTAGACCAGGTGGTTCGAGGCATCAGTGCCCAGGAGGGCGTGCTGTCTATTGAGGAACTGTAAACTGGTGGACTTGGTATTTACCGAACCCTTCCCGGGTAATGTGCAGAAAATAAAGGAGTAACGACAATGGGAAAGCAGTATGATGTGCTGGTCATCGGACCGGTGTCCCTGGATCATAATATCGACTATCAGGGAAACGAGAGAAAAGAACTGGGAGGTGCCGTAGTGGCTTCCGGCTATGCGGCGGCAGGCAGCGGGAATCGTACGGCTGTGTTCACCAAGGCCAATCCTGTGGATGCCGACGTGGAGGAGCGCTTCTCCGGTTCCGGAGCGGATGTGTATTTCAAGGAGTCTCGGGAAACCTGCTCCATCCGCAACCAATATTTCACTGCGGACAAGGAGAAGAGAGCTTGCACCTCCATGGGGGTATGTGATCCTTTCCGCTTTGAGGAGCTTCCGGACGTGGAGACGGCCATCTATCACTTTGCCGGCCTGGTGTACGGCGACTTCGATGGATCTCTCTTTGCTGAGGCTTCCAAGCATGGCAAGGTGGCTGTGGACGTCCAGTGTTTACTGCGCCATGTAGAGGCAGACAAGACCATGGCCTTCCACGACTGGGAAGAGAAGATGAAGTATCTGCCCTGCATTGATTACCTCAAAACCGACGCTGCCGAGGCCGAGATTATGACTGGCCTGTCCGACCGGGCCGAGGCCGCCAAGCTGCTGCACAGCTGGGGTGCCAGGGAGGTCCTGATCACCCATAACACAGAGGTGCTAGCCTATGACGGCAAGACCATCTACACCTGCCCGATCAAGGCAAGAAATCTCTCCGGCCGCACGGGACGGGGTGACACGACCTTCGCCGGTTACATCACGGAGCGTCAGCGTGCGGGTGTGGAGGAAGCCCTGCGCTATTGCACAGCTCTGGTTTCTCTGAAGATGGAGACCCCAGGTCCCTTCAAGGGCACCCGCGAGGACGTGCTGGCCTACCTGAAGGAATTCTATTGATACGCAAAAGGCTTTTCCGACAAGCTCAATGCCGTCGTCCTGTGGGGGACGACGGCATTTTTGTGTTTGATCAGAAATCAGTTGGCTTTGTAGATGGAGTTGGCCATCAGAGCCCGCGCATCTTCGGGGGTCAGAGACACGTGGTAGAACATGTTGTAGAAGGTGACGGTTTCCGCAGCCATATCGTACTGGAATACCTCGGGGTAGAGAAGCTGTCCCAGCCATTTGATGCCAAGGATGCGGTTTGCGGCGGGGGGCTGATCGATCCAGTTGTATGGACCGAAGGGAATTTCATAGTAATGACCTGCGGTAATGGCAGTCAGATTCTTCCACACGGGGTCCTGGGCGGCGGTGGCATACACACTGTTGGGGGCGAAGAGAATCACCTGTGGATTCCAGCTCAGCAGGCGCTCCATATCAATGTCCACGAAGCTGTGGCCCACTTCGGAGGGAACCGCGTTGATGCCGCCTACCAGGTCAATGACCTCAGCATGAAGGTCCCCCCGTGCTGTGGTTGTGAGACCGGTATCCATCATGCCGTAGTAGACGGTTTTGCGCTGATCCTCGGGGATAGAAGCGGCCTTGGACTGAGCATCGGAGATGGTGGCGGCGCAATAATCCGCCAATGCTTTGCCCTGTTGAGGCGCATCCAGAAGATCACCCAGCGTCTCAAAAGTAGAGACCATGTCGGTCAGGGTAGATTCAATGAAGATCACGGGAATGCCCAGCTGCTCCTGCAGGGCGTTCAGATCGTCGACCATGTTCTGTTGCTGCTCACCCACGTCAATGATGACCTGGGGATTGGCAGCCAGCACGCTTTCCCGGTTGAAGTTGGCTTTTTTGCCGTAGAAGGAGCCAAACACAGGGAGCTGTGCAAAGCTTTCAGGGAAATATTTCTGCTCCGATTTGGAGAGTTCGTTGGTCAGGCCAATCATAGCACCCGGCGCCACCGCATAAATGCACTGCTGGGCCAGCTTGCCGGAGGGTGCGACCCGTGTAATGGGCCCATTGAAAGTGACGGTACGGCCCAGGGAGTCGGTGAAGCTCCATTCGCCCTCATGAGCGGAGGGAACCACAGCCTCGGCGGGAGCCGGGGCATCGGTGGAATCAGGCTTAGACTGCGTACCGCAGCCAGAGAGCAGGCCCAGGCTCACAGTCAGGGCCAGTGTCAGGGTGAGAAGACGTTTTTTCAAGTCCATGCAAATTTCCTTTCTGTGTTTGGAATGTGTGTCTGTCCGGCGGGAACGCAGACCTGCTGTAAGGTACCGCCCACCGGTAGAGACGCAATTTGGATGGGGGTGCCGTAGACCTGAGAGAGGACTTCGGCGGTGACTGCCGTTTCCGGCGGTCCGAAGCTGCGGACGCAGCCGTCAGAGAGAATCAGCGCATGGGTGGCGCTGCGGAGAACCTGATCCGGGTCGTGGGTGGAGAGCATAATGCCGTAGCCGTCGCTGGCCAGGGAGCGGACTATCTCCATGACCCGAATGGCATTGCCGTAATCCAGACTGGCGGTGGGCTCGTCCATCACCAGCAGCGGCGTATTCTGGGCCATGGCCCGGGCAATCAGCACCAGCTGCCGCTCGCCGCCGGACAGTGTTTCAGCTGTGCGGTCCTTCAGATGGGCAATTCCCAGACGGTCCAGCGCTGCCAGCGCTGCGCGCTCCTGTGCCTCTCCGGGGGAGGAGAGAAGATTGAGCTGGGCGGTGGTCCCCATCAGCACCGTGTCCAGCACAGTGTAGCGGAACACCGGTGCGGAAAATTGCGGAATGTATGCGATCCGCCGGGCCAATTCCCGGGGGGACAGCTGCCGTACATCCGCACCGTCCAGTGCTGCCTGCCCGCCAAAGCCCTTTTGAAGTCCCAGAATACAGCGAAACAGGGTGCTTTTCCCCACACCGTTGGGGCCAAGGACGCAAAGTACCTGCCCCTGTGACAAAGAGAAAGACACATCTCGCAGGACCGGGGTTTTATGGTAGGAAAAAGAGAGATGGTCAGCGGTAAGGATCATGTTTGTTTTCCCTCCTTCAAAATCAGATAGAGGAAAAAGGGCGCGCCCACAAATGAGGTGAGGATACCCAGGGGTATTTCGTTGGCGGTCAGGTTCCGGGCCAGGTCATCCACCAAAATCAGAAAACCACCGCCCAGAAACAGCGAGCAGGGCAGAGTGATCCGGTAGTCACTGCCGGCCATCATCCGCACAAAATGGGGGATAACCAGACCGACCCACCCGATCATGCCGCTGACAGAGACACAGGCGGCTGTGATGAGGGTGGAGCAGAGAATCACCACAACACGCAGATGATGGGTATCCACACCGATGGATCGGGCCTCGTCTTCGTCCAGGGTCAGAACATTGAGCCGCCAGCGCAGGAGAAGCAGTACCAACAGCCCCAGACTGATGGGCACGGCGATAAACCGGACTTCCCGGAAATAGATGGAGCTGAGATCACCCATTAGCCAATAGGTGATGGCCGGGAGGGTGTCATCCGGATCTGCAATCAGCTTCAAAAAGGACGTACCGGAGGAGAAGAGGGAACCGATCATGATGCCGCCAAGCACCAGACCGATCACCGGGCTGCCCCGGACACGTGTCGCTACGGCCTGTACCGCCGCCACGGCCAGCAGGCCCGTGGAAAAGGCCAATGTGATGATAGCAGGGCGAGAGAGAGCAAAAAAGAGGCCGAGGGCGGCGCCAAAACCTGCACCTGCGGAAGCACCCAGAACGTCGGGAGAGACCATGGGATTGCGGAACAGGCCCTGATAGCACAGACCTGCCGCCGAGAGTCCGGCACCCACCAGCGCAGCTGCAAGGATGCGGGGCAGGCGCACCAACAAAACGGCAGTCCGTGCGGCATCCGGGTAGGTCACCTCCGGAACGGGGACCCAGCTGCAATGGCTGTGCAGCCATTGCAGCGGCTGAGAAAACAAAATGGGCAGCAGTTGACCGGGGTTCACCGGATAGCGCCCCAGCATAAATGCACTGAAAAACGCCAGAAGAAACAACACGGCACAGAAGACAAGCGCCAGCCGTGGGCGCCGTCTTTGAGACTCAGCTGCGGATGCGGACATTTTTTTTCACCATATACCGTCCCAGTGTCATCATACCGGAAGCCTGAGAGATCAGGCGGAAAATCTCCGGCTTGTCCTCATGACGCCACCAACTTCCGGCCAGAACACTGACGTTGGTCCCTGCAAATCCTGCGGGAATCATGGGGACGCTGGAGCCGATCAGGACGACCTCCCGGGCGTTTTGCGCCATCTCCAGCAGGTCAGATACAGTGCCGTTGACAGTGGTTGTGCCGCTGAGGAACACCACGTCACACTGGCCAAGCAGTTCCCGCTGCTGCTCCATGGGATAGATGTCTTGGCTGATATTGCCCTGAGCACACTTGCCCCTGTCGAAAATGTACCACTTGCAGCCGAAGTTGTGCAGCCGCATGACCACCGGACGCACCATTCCCACCATGCCGATGGTGTTGTCGGGGCGCAGCGTCAGGTCAAAGGGGTGCTCCTGGCTGTCGCTGTCCACCAGTGGGAGGACAGTACTGGCAGCATTGATGACAGCACCACCAATGGCGCGCTGTACATCGTCCCCACCGGTCACAAACCAGCGGCCTGCATCAACAGCGCTCATGCCTACGGTCTTGCGGGCGTAAGGGAAGATGGAGCATCCACCACCCAGGTCATCCCGCAGGACGTAGCCTACGCCCAGATCCTTTTCATCCAGTTCCACAGCCAGCAGAGACAGACCCACTACCAGATCAGTCACCATGCGGCCTTGCAGCAGGGGAAGGGATGCCTGATAAATCTGTTCCCGCAGTTCCATTGCGTTCATGATGGTCACTCCTTTACCCGATAGTAGCCGCCGTCCAGACAGGAGCGGCAGCAGCATTTGCCGTCCTTTTCCACCTGACGGCCATCTAAAATCTCTTCACCGCAGAAGGCACAGACCTGGATTTCCTGAGGAGGTCCGGGCAGGTCTGTGGGCCGGATGGCCACTTCCACCTCCTGGACAGAGAACAGCTCTTCATCGCTGACCGCCTCATAAAAGGCAAGGAGATCAGCACCTTCCGGGGGAAATACCCGGTATTTGCGATAAACACGCACTGCCCGGCCACTGGCAAGATCCAGGAAGGTAGCGGCAGTTTTGCCATAGTCCATCCACTTGAGCCGTCGACGCCCCAGCTTGCAGCCGGTTACGGTGCCGATGGCATCGGCAATGCAGCGGTCACTTTCCAGATACACGATCAGGTCCCGGTAATGGTCGGGATCGTCGATGTGCAGCAGGGAGAGCCCCAGCCGCGCCATGCGAACGCCGATGATCTGGCCGGAACAGAGGTGTCCGTGATAGCTGACGGCCTGCTCCAGGTCTTCACGAAATGTTCTCATGAACGATCACTCCTTCGAAATGATAAAAATAACAATCTTTTTGTGGTGTGGCAGATACAGACCGCCTCCGGGCAGGGCCACCAACCGCTTTGCCAATGCACCGTCTTCCGGCACCGGACAGCCCGGGGGAGAGTATCGGCGTACAAAAGCCCGGGCCTCCGCCATGTCCCGCAGCGGCTGACCGAAGTCCAGGGTGTGCGATTCCATCCGGTAGCGCAGACCGTGTTGGTCCAGATGTGCCGCCACCTGGGGAGCGTAATCTTTTTGGCGTACAGAGGCTCCGGTGGAGGAAAAACTGCTTTTGGGTGCGGCATTGACAATGCAGATCAACTGGCGGCGGCAGTGAGAGAGAAAGTAGGCCAAATGATCCCCGACTGTGAGCTTTCCAAAGAAACTGAGAATCAGATGATCCCAGATACGATCCTGGGGCAGAGCCATGGCGTCTGCCTCGGTAATTGTCAGACCGGGCATCTGCCCGCCGTCCTGCCGGAGAGCTTTCAGGGCGAGGGGGTCCCTGTCCAGAGCAGTGATCTGGGGAACATGGTTTAAAAGTGCCAGAGACAGGCGGCCGGGCCCGCAGCCAAGATCGCAGATAGTGCCGCCATCGGCGAGAAAGGGGGCCAGCGCGGCGGCGGTTCTGGCGTGGTAGGTCCCAAAGGATGCGGCACGGAGATACCAGTCCAGCGTTTGCGCAGACCAGAAATAGGGTTCTTCGGCAGGCATATGACATGTCCTTTCACACAGAAATTCTTACTAAAAAAGAGTATATCAAAAAGTTTTTGTCAGGTATGTTGTTTGGACAACGTACCTGACAAAATCAGAGCAGATTTATAGAGAAAAGGTGGGAAGCTGCCCGGGGTTGGGAGAGACGCTGTTTTTGTGAAGCATTGTAGGCGGTCTGGAAGACAGCCGCAACCGATTACAAACCAACCGGTACGCTTTGGCAAATTCCCTCAGAGAAAGGCATAGAATGAAACTCACAAAAAAATTACAGAAATTTTACAGTCTTGTTTATTGATTCCAAACAAAGGATCTGTATAATATAACTGTAGTCTTTTGCCATAAGTGACAATCCATTTCCTGGATGTATTGCAGTTGCCCTTGTGCAATTGCCAATGACACAGTCCATTTAAAACGGACGGCGGTTTCGTTCTGCAGGTCGGACTTTGACGCTGGCGCATGCGTCTGACGTCTCAGAGAGGTCCTTGATGCATGCTGCATTTGCGGGGGCAGTGGACATGCGGTGAAATGGTGCGCATTGAAAGCACAAAGAGCTATGACTTGATTCTGTGATTCAGGCGGCTGTCGCTACTCCATTCCAATAGCGGCGGCACAGCCAAAAAAAGGAGGAATTACCCGTCTGGCCGACGGTGCGGCAGTGTGGAGACCTGTCGTAATGCGTGCGGGGCCCCCCGGCGCGAGGGAGTGTTTGCGGAGGCATCGCTTCTACGGCCCAAGCGTATGGCAACTGTATCTCTGAAAGGCATCAAGAAGGTCTATGACAACAAGGTGACCGCCGTTCACGACTTCAATCTGGAGATTGCGGACAAGGAATTCATCGTCTTGGTTGGCCCCTCTGGCTGCGGTAAGTCTACCACCCTGCGCATGGTTGCAGGACTGGAGGAGATTTCCGATGGCGACCTGTACATCGGCGACAAGCGCATGAACGACGTGGAGCCCAAAGACCGTGATATCGCCATGGTCTTCCAGAACTACGCTCTGTACCCCCATATGACTGTCTATGAGAATATGGCGTTCTCTCTGAAGCTGAAGAAAGTGGACAAGGCCGAGATTGACAAGAAAGTTCGTGAGGCCGCAGAGATTCTGGATATCACCCAGTATCTGGACCGCAAGCCCAAGGCTCTGTCCGGCGGACAGCGTCAGCGTGTGGCCATTGGCCGTGCCATCGTCCGGAACCCCAAAGTGTTCCTGATGGATGAGCCCCTGTCCAATCTGGACGCAAAGCTGCGCAACCAGATGCGCGCAGAGATCATCAAGCTGCGTCAGCGCATCGATACCACCTTTATCTATGTGACCCATGACCAGACCGAGGCCATGACCTTGGGTGATCGTATCGTCATCATGAAGGATGGCTTCATTCAGCAGATCGGTACGCCCCAGGAGGTCTTTGACCATCCCGCCAATGTGTTTGTGGCAGGCTTCATCGGTATGCCTCAGATGAACATGTTCGACGCCAAGCTGATCCGCAATGGCGACACCTATACGGTCCAGTGCCACGGCGCTGAGATGACCCTGGGTGAGGGGATTACCGCCAGACTCAAGGCCAACAATGTGGATACCAAGGATGTGATCCTGGGCATCCGCCCCGTACACGTCACTTTTGCCGGCAAGGACGACAAGGCCTCCATCCGGGGCGTTGTGGATGTCAGCGAGATGATGGGCAGCGAGGTCCATCTGCATGTCAATGCCGACGGCAAGGATGTGGTCATGGTGGTTCCTACCACTGAGCTGGACGACAACCAGCGCGGCGGCATTCCCTACGGCAGCGAGATCCACTTCACCTTCCGTCCCGAACTGATTCACCTGTTTGATCCCGAGACCGAGAAGAATCTGCTGTAATCTTTTCAAAAGTTGAACTGTCCGGCTGCTGAGACCAGGACAACCGTTCATAACACCCCATTTGTTAGACCACATGCTGGGTTTCTAACAAATGGGGTGTTGTTTTCTTCAAGAACTATGAAAGCGTCAGCCAGACGGCTGCAAGCAGGGGGCGGGAGCGACTGCCATTTGTGCACTTATAACCATAGGCACTGCCAAATTTTTCTCATATGATGATGCTTTTGTAGAGACAAACAAGGAAAAGGAAGAAAATGTGGCGATATGCAGAAAATGTAATATGTTGCTTTTACAACAGTTGCGGTGCTGTGAAAATGATATGATTCAAATATGAAAACCGAAACAGAACTTATTACATCTTCACAAAACAACCGCAAATACAGTTGCTCTACAAGTCCTGACGGCAGCATTCGCGCCGAACAGGAGAGCATAGTCCCTTGCGAAATCACCATTCAAGGAGGAAAACGGTATGAACTTTCAGACTACACCTGAACATGAAGCTTTCCGCGCACAGATTCGCGCATTTGCTGAAGCAGAGATCAAGCCATACGCTTTTTTGTGGGATAAGGAAAATCAGTTTCCCCGTGCTCCCATTGAAAAAATGGCAAAGCTAGGCTGGCTCGGGATTCCCTACCCGAAGGAATACGGCGGTGCCGGATTGGATGCCTTGAGTTATGCCATTGCCGTGGAGGAGTTAAGCCGTGTCGATGGCGGCGCTGGCGTCATTCTCTCTGCGCATGTGTCTCTTGGGTCCTGGCCCATTTTTGCTTACGGCACTGAGGAGCAGAAGAGAAAATATCTCATTCCTCTGGCCCGTGGTGAAAAGATCGGCGCCTTCGGCCTGACGGAACCCAATGCTGGCTCGGACGCAGGCGGCACCGAGACTACCGCTGTCCTGGAGGGAGATCACTACATTCTCAATGGAGAAAAGATCTTCATCACCAACGGCGGAGAGGCTGATACCTATGTGATTTTCGCGGTTACCACCCCTGGCATCGGGACCAAGGGCATCAGCGCCTTTATTG
>JAHHSA010000004.1 GCA_020025475.1 Oscillibacter sp. | reverse complement strand
AGGAGTCTTCGCTGTGTCATGGTAGTGGTATTTCCCGCCGATACTGACGCTGAGACGTCCGTTAAAGGTATAGTCGTATTGGGGGAACTTTGGCCTGCTGATCTAGGAGTGTTTCTTCTTCTCATCTTCATACTTGACCAGTTCCAGCTTTTCCTGTCGGGTCAGCTGATGGGTGGTTTTATCCTTCAGCTCTGAGAATTGCAGTTGCACCCGGTCGGCTCCTACGGAAAAGTATAGGCGGTCACTGATCTCCATCCCTAAGGCTGAGGCGGTTTTGGCCAGAGCGTCCAGCATCCGTAGAGTTCTGGAGATAGATTCGCTGGAGACGTTCTCCACGCCATAGCCGGTTTCACCCTTTTGCAGAGGCCTCAGCTGCTTTCGACAGCGAGAAATATTGGGGTTCTGCTTTTCTCGCGCGTCCCTCAGCGATAGATAGAGCGCTGCCGACAGGAGGATCGACTGCTCCTCATCGGACAGAAAACCTGTCTTTTCCAGGTTGTTTCTGGTATAAATATCATCAACTGCCCTTGCGCAGGCTTGCGGAAGAGGCGGAACAGTCACCGGTTTGCCATCATGTAGCTTTTTCCAATAATTTGCAGGCGGCATGGGGATCGCCAACGCCTGGCATAGCTTGGTCAGAGCTGCCTCTCCCATATCATAGGTCTGCGCCAATTCTTCTCTGCGATTTGCCCAGACCTCTTGATAGAGGCGGTCACGGTCGTAGAACCGAACACCTTGCACCGTTGTGGGTGGCTGCGGAGCCTTTGGCTCTGAGCGGGTTTCTAGATCTGCTATGACGCTGGACGGCACGGAGGATGAGATTTCACTGGGAACTTGGGGTGGGGAGACTGCCTGTATCTGAGGTACCGGCTCCGGATATCCCAACTCGGCATCGCCCAAAGAGACCAACCGCTCGGGATCTCCGGACAGCGGAATGGTGGTTGTCTCTTTGTTGAAGCTTTTCTTGGTCCAGTACCCAGCCGGAGGGATCTCAATTCGTTCTTCTTTGATGCGCTTCAGGAGATGCGGATAGGACAAATGGTACTTCTTTGCAACACCGACCGCTGAGATCTCCCATATTTCATCATATAGCTGCTTGCGTGTCAGCTGTAAACCCGGTCCTGGCAGCATAGGCATCTTCTCCTTTTCTGCTTTTTCTGTTTTTGGGGGTTCGCAGCCCATTTTGATCGGTGCTGCGGACTCTTCCGGGTGAATCAATTCTTCAAAGTAGGTTATCCCTCCGATCCTTCGTTTTCGCTTAATAGAAAAACCAGGTCATGCTTCATTTCCTCAAAGCTGTCGATGATTTTCTGAAGGTTTTTCTCGATTCCATCTACCTGGACTTCGTTAATTTTGCCGTGATTATAGGCGATCAGACGCTCTGGAATGATGGCATAGGTCCAGCTGTCCCGCGTGTAAGGATTCTTGTTCTCAGATGCAAAACCAATGGGGAGCAGGTTATTCCGGAGTCCCATTTTGACCAGGTTTGCAGAGATGCCCAGATAATCGGCAGCGGCCTGCACCGTAACTTTAGACATTGCTCGAATTTCATCATCAGTATACTTTCCCATACATTTCACCTCCTTTTACATGACGATATGATCACCACAGACTTCGGGTGATCCTGTTCAAGGCCATTATATCGCCGCGTGGTCATGGAGACAATTTCATTCTTAGTTGGCTCAGAAAAATTGTGGACTTGATTCGAACCGGCAATGGAGGATATGAATTGGCTTGCACAAAATTGGTCAATCATTGAACCCATTGCGTTGGGTGTCGCAGGAGCAATCGGTGTGTATACACTTGCTGTCCATGGTGCGGCACTGGCAACAAAAGCATGGACAGCGGTGCAAACTACCTTCCACAATGTCATGTGCATGACCTATACGCCCTATATCATGGGTGTTGTTTTGATCATCAGTTTGATTTATGCAGCAGTTGCGGCAATCAATAAGGTCAAGGGAACTTCCATCAGTGCAACGGGTGTGATCACGGGAGCTGTCTATTCCCTTTTCAGTTTCCTGTGGAATATTGTTGCTTCCTTTGTGAACTTCTTTGCAAATGTCTGGAATGATCCTATCGGATCCATTGTCCGTCTGTTTACAGACATGGCGGATGCTGTTCTTGGTGTTTTGGAATTGATTGCTAAAGGCATTGATGCAGTCTTTGGATCTGATCTTCAATCCAGTGTTGCCGGATGGCGTTCAGGTCTGAAAGGCATGGTTGAAGATAACTTTGGTGAGGCCGCCGTGGAGATCATGCCCAAGATGGACACCATGGATGCTTTCACAAAGGGATATGATTTTGGTGATGGTCTGGCTGATAAAGTTGGTGGTATGTTCGGCATGAACCTTGGTGACACCTATGGACTTGATGGTCTTATGGGTGGAATCGGTTCTGATGTTGGAAATATTGCTGATTCAACCGGATCAATGGCTGACAGTCTGGAAATCACGGGTGAAGATCTGAAGTACCTGCGTGATATTGCGGAAATGGAAACCATCAATCGCTTTACCACTGCGGAAATTAAGGTGGACATGGGTGGTGTGATCAATCAGGTCAATCAGAACACTGATCTGGACGGTGTGGTTGATTATATGGTCACAGGCGTTCAGGAAGCCATGGAACGGGTTGCGGAAGGTGTTCACGCCTGATGACAAAGTAACACCCCTGTGTTCTTGATTGAACACGGGGGTGTTTTCCTTGGTTTTTGGGGCTTAACGGACAAATAACGGACAAATCAAAATCAGCCCGTTTCAAAACTGCTGAAAAAGTTAGAAAAACAGCCGCTTTCTTGATGAAAACAGCTGTTTTTATGGTTGCGGAGACAGGACTCGAACCTGCGACCTCCGGGTTATGAGCCCGACGAGCTACCAACTGCTCTACTCCGCGATATATTATTATGTGGTGCCGGTGACCGGACTCGAACCGGTACAGTATTGCTACCGGGGGATTTTAAGTCCCCTGTGTCTACCATTCCACCACACCGGCAGCTTGTCGGCATGTATTAGAATACCACTACATGGCATATGTGTCAATGGGTTTTTAAAATTTTTTTAAAAATTTATTTTGAGGCTCTCTTTATTTCGAGGAAAAATTTTTTTCCAGGTGCATATACTGAAAAGAGTCTCATTTGCAAAGGAGGAGCACCATGGAAGTTTACCAGAGCGCCGGAGATGTAGATGACCTGATTTTTCAGGATCATTGGCTCACCAGTGACCGTTGAGAATTGAGGGCGCCGCACGCTGCGGCGCCCTTTTATTCTGTGCTTACAGGCTTTCGTCCAGAATCGTTCCGCCGCCTACGACTTTCTCTCCATCGTAGAGGACTACAGCCTGACCTGCGGTAATGGCACGCTGAGGCTCGTCAAAGCAAACACGGATGCGGCCATTAGGCAGCGGTTCCACTGTGGCAGCGGACTCCCGCTGACTGTAACGGGTTTTAGCGGTCACAGAGATGGGGCCCGTCAGTTCGGGAATGGAGATCCAGTTCACCCGATCGGCCACCAGCTCCCGGCGGAAAAGTTCTTCGTTGGAGCCAAGAATTACTGTGCCGGTCTTCCGATCTTTCCGCAAAACGTACACCGGATGGGCGGCACTGATCCCCAGGCCCTTTCTCTGGCCGGTGGTATAACACTCCAGACCTTTGTGACGCCCCAGAATCCGACCGCTGTTATCGACAAAGTCCCCTGGGACCGGCGTGACTCCACATTCCTTTAGGAATCCTACATAGTCACCATCCGGAATAAAGCAGATATCCTGGCTGTCACTACGCTGTGCATTGGGCAGGCCAGCCTCTGCGGCCAGCTGGCGCAGAACGGGCTTTTCATAGGTGCCCACCGGCAGAATCAAGTGGGAGAGCTGGAACTGAGTCAATTGATAGAGCACGTAACTCTGATCCTTGCTGCGGTCATCACCGCGCAGCAGCAGCCAGCGGCCACTGTCCTCATCGTAGCGCACCTTGGCGTAGTGACCGGTGGCCAGGTAATCAGCGCCCTGTTCCAGCGCCCAGTCCAGGAGGGTACCGAATTTGATTTCCCGGTTGCAGTCAATACAGGGATTGGGGGTGCGTCCTTCTACGTATTCAGAGACGAAGCGATCCATGACCTTTTGACGGAATAACTCCCGACGGTCCAGAACGGTATGGGGAATACAGATGGTCTCCGCCACAGACCGGGCAGAGAGCGTTTCGGTGGATTCATTAGAATTGCCGGGAAGATTTTTACAGTTATGCAACAGCAGTGTGACGCCGGAGACTTCCAGGCCTTCCCTCTGGAGCAGCAAAGCTGCACCGGCACTGTCCACACCGCCGCTCATGGCCACGCAGACCTTGGCACCCGGGGTAATATTCGAAAGCATAAGGGATCCTCCTGTCTGGGATATTCAATCAAGTCATTCTATCGTATTTTGCATGAAGAATGCAACTGTAAAAAAATGGCCGCGAGATTCTCGCGGCCATTGGATGGAAATTTAGAAACTGCGGATACGGAAGGCTGCTGCCGGCAAAGCATCTGCCAGATTCAGAAGGGCTGCATTGAACCCGCCTTCATAGGCAAACGGAACATCGGAAATGCCAATCTGATTCACCAGATGGACAGGCAGCGTCAGGGTGAAGATGGACCCTTTTCCCACTTTAGAGTCTGCGGTCAGGCTTCCTCCGTGGACCTGAGCAATCCGGTGGCAGAGCATTAGTCCAAGGCCGGCACCATGAGGAGGAACAGGAAGTTCCTCTTGTGTGAGACCGCAGGAGAACAGAGTCGGCAGCACCTCCTGCGGGATGCCGCAGCCGGTATCAGATACTAGAATGCGGACTTCCCTGCTGGCAAACTGTACCTCCAGCGTCACGCGGCCACCAGGTGGAGTAAATTTCAAGGCGTTGGAGAGCAGATGATACAGAAGCTGCTCTAGTGCGCTTCGATCCACTGCACAGAGCAGAGTATCTTTGGGGCAGATCAGGTGCAGATCGTGGCCTGTCAGATGGGCCAAAGATTCCGCTGAGGCAAAAACCTGCTGGACCAGCTCCACCACATCTACGTTTTTCAGGCGGGCAATCTTTTCCTGGCTGAACCAGGCGGTGGAGCTCAATTCGTTGACAAGCCGCAGAATGCGGTAGTAGCTCTGATCCAGCACAGAGGCGCGGGCGTCCAGCTCTGGATCCTTTTCCCGCTTGGCGGCGGGGACAAGCTGGGCGGCAACCAGCTGAAGCTGGTGTAGTGCCAGTCGCAGTTGGGACGAGAGTTTGGGAAACACCAGGGATAATATTTCCAAATCCGGTTCCATGAGGTCCTCCTTTCCTGCGTCAGTAGCACTAGCATATGCGGTACCGGTTGAAAAAACCGTGGAAAGCCTTCTCTGGCGGCTGACAAATCATTCCTTTTTATTTAAGAATAGCAAATCCGAAAAGTGAAAGCAAGAATTTTGTCGAATTATGTCGAAAAGCCGCGACGCAGGGACAGTTGGGCGTCGTCTAAAATATACAAAAAAATTAACGTAAGATTGCGCAATATTACGCAATAAAATAGTGCATTTTTAAAATGAGCCTGTTATAATACAGGTGTGAAACAGAATCACCAGGTTTTCCCTGGCGATTTTGAAAAATGCCGGGGAATCCCGATAAAATTAGAATGATTATGGAGGACTGCGGGTATGGCAATCAAGGTGGGCATCAATGGGTTTGGCCGAATCGGAAGAGTGGCGCTTCGGAGCATGGTGGAGCGCGGATGCAGCAGCTATCAGATTTGCGGCATCAACCTGCGCAATGCAGACCTGGATTACATGGTCTATCAGGTGAAGTATGACTCTGTGTTCCGCACATTTCAGGGGCAGGTGGAGCGGGACGACCGCCATCTTATCATCAACGGAAAGAAGATTCGGGTCTACAGCGAGTCCGACGCCACCAACATCCCCTGGGATGACTGCGGCGCAGAGTACATTATCGAGTCTACCGGAGCCTTCAATACCATGGAAAAGGCGTCTGGGCACTTCAACCATGGTGCCAAGAAGGTTGTGATGTCGGCACCGTCCAAAGATGATGTTACGCCGACATTTGTCATGGGCGTCAACCACATGACCTATACCAAGGACATGGACATTGTATCCAATGCCTCCTGCACCACCAACTGTCTGGCCCCCATGACCAAGGTCATCAACGATACCTTTGGTATCAAGCAGGCGCTGATGTCCACGATCCACTCCGCCACAGCCAAACAGAAGGCAGTCGACGCCCGTGCCGGCCGTGACTGGCGCACGGGCCGCAGTGTGCTGGGCAACATCATCCCCTCGACCACCGGTGCTGCCAAGGCAGTTGGCCGTGTCATCCCTGAGCTGAAGGGCCGCATGACCGGCATGAGCTTCCGCGTGCCTACAAATGATGTATCTGTGGTGGATCTGACCGCGCGTCTCATCCACCCTGCCAGCTACCACGATGTCTGTGTGGCACTGGAAAACGCGGCGCAGAACAGCATGAAGGGCATCATTACCTGCACCCGCGACCAAGTGGTGTCCTCTGACCTCACCGGATTCCCGGAGACCTGCATTTTCGATGAGACGGCCGGGATCATGCTGGATAATGACTTTGTGAAGCTGATTGCCTGGTACGACAACGAGTGGGGCTATACCAACAAGCTGCTGGATCTGATTGCCCACATGTATTCTGTGGATCACGCGGACGATTGATTTGCGCTGACACAATACAAAAAAGTTCTGGAGAATTGCACAGGCAATTCTCCAGAACTTTTTTGCAGAATAATGATGTTTAGCTTCTCTTGTGTTGGCGTCTGCCGCCACGGTGGGTGCGTTTTTTGGGGGCAATGGAATCCTCTTCTTCCAGACCTTCCAACACCACAAGGGGATCTTCTTCCTCCATGGCCTTCTCTGCCCGCTTTCTGCGGCGGGACAAGGGGTCGGAGAAGATGGTTGGACTGGCGGCTGCGGAGGCAATGGGAGCGGTGACACTTGTCGCTCCTTCGTCCTTCTTCAGAAACAGGGACTTGAGGTGACGGTAGACCGCCACACCCTGCTCAGGGCCAAAGGTCTGCTCCAGAGAGCGGACCAGCTCGTTTTTGTCCTGGGGGTGCAGCAGATAGGAGGCCCGGAGACAGCTTTCAATGGAGGGGCGCAGAGCCACTTCCTGGAAGGTGTTGGAGTAACGACGGCGCAGAGCGCTCATGGCGGACTCATAGCCCTTATCCTGGCTGATGACGTAGGCGTACTCGGCCTCTCCACGGCCCACGAGAACACCCAGCTCGGTGATGATCTGAAAGTCAATGGAATTTTTGCCGCTGCGGACGCTCTCCAGCAGATGCACCTGCGCATGAGTCTGACCACAGAGTTTGCGAATGGAGGCTTCTGACTGGCCCTTGCCGTAAAAAATCAGGACGGTGTCCTCGGCAGTCAGGAGGTCAATTCCCTTGAGCCCCTCTGCCAGGTGGTTGTCGCCGTCCACCAAAAAAATCATTTTCATGGAGAATTCTCCCTTGTTTCATTGAAATTTGCCACAAATGGGCCTGTTCATTGTATCACAAAGCGGAGACGAGCACAAGAAAAACCGGGGGCCTTGCGGCCCCCGGTGAAAAGGCAGATTAATCTTCCGTCTCGTCGGTCACAATCAGGCCGTAGCCGCCGCTCTTCCGGGCGTAGACAATGGACAGGACGTCATCATTTGTGCTGTTGCGGAAGACAAAGAAGTTGTGATCCAGCAGATTCATCTGTAGGATGGCCTCCTCCGGACTCATGGGCTTGACGGAGAAGTGCTTGGTGCGGACGATGGGAAATTCCTTCTCCTCAGTCACCTCAAAGTCATCATCCGGTGCGGACGCAGGGAACCCCTCGGTCCGCAGGCGCTTAGCCAGGCGAGTCTTGTTTTTGAGAATCTGACGCTCAATGTACCCCACCGCGGCGTCAATGGCACCGCGCATATCCCCGTCGGGCTCCTCGGTCTGGGCGCGGAGCAATGTAGCGCCATCCCGAATGGTGATCTCAACCGAGCACAGATGATTCTTTGCAACGGCGAAGGTGACAGAAGCGGTGGTGTCCTCTCCGTGGAAATAACGCTCCAACTTGGAGATACGCTTTTCGGCGTATTCCTTAATCGAATCGTTGAGGGAGAGCTTCTTGCATGCGTAGGTATACTTCATTGATATCGCTCCTTTCAGTGAAAGAGAGGCGGGGTTCCTCTCTTTTGTACAGTATAACATATAAATTTCGACTTGGCTAGTAGCATTTGTGAATATTATATAAAAATTGAGATGGATAACAAAAACTGCCAAAACTGGTTTTCGATCGACAAAAGCTCCTATGTACAAATCCATGGAAAAGGGTGTATCATACTTCATGGAAGCTTTCCAATATCCCACCCGTTTGGCCGTCCGCACTGTCTGCGGACGGCTCCTTTTTTGGCTTGAGCAGCTTTTTATGCAAAAAGGAGGCTGTCCATTCAGACAGTCTCCTTTTAAAGGGATTATTTTCTGCGCCGACCGCCGCCTCGCTTGCCGTCTATGCTACGGTTGAGGTCAGCCATTTTGCCCTCGGAGGAGGACAGGAACTGCTTGAGCTTGTCCTCGAAAGCCTGGTCGCCGGAAATGGGCGCAGGCTGGGGACGAGGGACTCGGTTTTGCTGGGGTCGGGGGCCACTGGCAGGGCGAGGCCCATTGTTGCTGTGGAAGGGCGTCCCGCCGGGTCTGGGACCGCGGGGGGCAGGCCGCTGCTGCTGAGACTGGGCCTTCTTGATGGACAGATTGATTTTTCCGTTTTCAGTGGAGAGCACCAGGACCTTCACGTCCTGTCCCTCCTGGAGGAAATCGTGCACATCATTGACAAAGGTGTTGGCGATCTCCGAGATATGTACCAGGCCGGACTTGCCGCCTTCCAGGGCGACAAATGCGCCGAATTTGGTGATGGTGGTCACCTTGCCTTCTAAAATACTCCCAACCTGAGGCTCCATACAGTAAAATGTTACTCCTTCCAAAAATACTGTGCCCACCCGGGCACGGGCAAAAAAGACCGGCGCGCGCGGCGGGGGAGGAAGTTTCTCCCTCGTCAGCCGGCGCCGATAATTTCAAAGACGTATTCACCGGGGTCCACATAACCCAGCTCATTGCGGGCAATCTCTTTCATTTTCTCCACGGTGTTGCCCTCGCTGATATCCTCCGCCAGGGCGGAATTTTCCTGTTCCATTTGGGCGACCTCTTTTTCCAGTGATTCGCGCTTGGCTGTTGCTGCGGCCACCTGCCCGTTGGTTCGCCAGAGCTGAAAGCCCACAGCGGCCAGCAGAACGAGGATGATGACCCTGGTCAGAAAGGAAGACCGGACCCGTTCTTTTTTCTTCTTCTTTTCGGGATGCTGCTGCCGTTGTCTCATGGGATCGCCCTCCTCTCGAGACTGCACCGCCACATTTGTGTCTATTTATTGTATAGCATTTCTGGGCAAAATAAAAGAGGGATTTTGCGTGCCTGCTGGATTTTACGCAAAAAATTTTCATCCAATGGAGGGGCAGCAGCAAGATTCGCCCAAATTGAACCAGAACCAGGGCCCAAAAGTCCCAAAGCGGCTGCAGCCAGGAGGAGCACAGGCAGACAAACAGCACCGCACCGCCTGCGCCGCCCACCAGCAGAAAGGCCCGCAGCTCTCCCTCTGTTCGCCGCAGCAGAAAGAGAAAAATGGCCAGGGCACTGCCGCAGGCCCAGAGGGCGTCTGCCGGCCCGGTCAGCCGAGGAAAACGGCGGCGCAGCGGGCGCAGCAGGTCATAGCACAGGGCGATGGTGGCCCCCAGCAGCACGGACTGGACAAAAGATGTCAGCGGGCTCATCCCAGCAGACGGCTCCAGAAGCCGCCTCTGGATCGGGAAATGTCCTCGTAGGACAGAGAATCGATGCGTCCGTCCACATGGAGCTCGCCCCCATCCAGACTCAGCTTCCCAATGTGCAGGTCCTCGCCGGCGACCACCAGGGTCCCGGCAGAGGTGGACATGATGATGCTGTTCTCGTCAAATCGGTCCACGTCCTCTACTCCGCTGACCACCAGATGCTCCCGCCCTGTCAGCTCCAGACGGTGGGGCTCCGGCATCAGATTGCTTCGTTCATTCATAGGCGTCCCTCCCTGTCCACACTGTATGTGGAAAGTGTGGCCGTTATGCCTGGGGACGGGAAACCTCTCGGTAGAGGGTGGCGGCATCAGCCTGCCGGACGGTTTCCTGGACGACCAGAACTTCCACGGTCAACGTCCGGGCGCCGAAGCTAAGGGTAATGATATCGCCTGGCTTTACGTCATAGCTGGCCCGCTGTGGTTTTCCATTGACGGAAATCAGGCCGTTGTCACAGGCCTCGTTGGCCACCGTCCGGCGCTTAATCAGGCGAGAGACCTTCAAATATTTGTCTAACCGCATCGTTGTACTTCCCTTCTCCACAATGTGGGATCAAATGTTGAAAAACTGCCGGAAAAGTTTCCTTTTCCGGCAGCTTCGATCTGTGAGACAAATTACTTCGCAACAGCGTCCTTCAGAGCCTTGCCGGCCTTAAACACGGGCACCACGGAAGCGGGAATGGTAATGGACTGCTTGGTCTTGGGGTTGCGGCCGATACGCTCAGCGCGCTTCTTGACCTCGAAAGAGCCAAAGCCCACCAGCTGGACCTTGTCACCCTCCTGCAGGGCAGCGGTGATGGCATCCAGGGTTGCTGTGATGACAGCCTCAGCGTCCTTCTTGGAAACGTCGGCGGCAAGGGCAACGGCGTTAATCAGTTCTGCTTTGTTCATGGGGGGATCCTCCTATAATCATTTGTGATGGCAGTTTTTTATCTTATGACGCAGTGTGCGTGTAAGACGTCAGGGATTTGCTGCGCTCCAGAGGGCGTTTAGCTCCTGGTCCGTACAATCGGAGAGAGGCTTGCCGGCAGAAGATTCCACCGCACGGAAGCGGCGGGTAAATCGGTCGCAGGCTCTGTGCAGGCACTCCTCAGGGTCAGTGTCGCTGTTCTGGGCAAGTTTGGCACCTGCAAAGAATACGTCGCCCAGGGCACGAACCCAGTCATCACCGTGGCCGTTTTTGGCGGCCTGACGCAGTGCTTTGACAGACTCCTCCAGCCGATCCAGACCCACGGTCTCGTCCTGCCAGGTGAAGCCGCCCTTGGCGGCACGCTTGCACTCTTTCTCCGCCCGCCACAAGGCAGGCAGGGTGTGGGGCACAGCCTCCACCGTGTCAGCGACGGTCTCCTGCCCCTTTTCCACCACCTTTTGTTTCTCCCAGGTGTTGAGGGCCTGATCTGTGCTGTCGGCGGCTTTTTCACCAAAGACATGGGGGTGACGGAATACCAGCTTGTGGGCGATGCCATCCACCACGTCTTCCATGGTGAAGCGGCCCCGTTCAGCTTCGATCTGTGCGTGGAACACCACTTGAAGCAGTACGTCGCCCAGCTCCTCACAAAGGTCCACGGCGTCGTCCCGATCCAGAGCATCCAGAGCCTCGTAGGTCTCCTCTAAAAAGTTGCGGCGAATGGACGCATGGGTCTGTACCTGGTCCCAGGGACAGCCCTCAGGCTGGCGCAGCAGCCTCATAATCTCCACCAGAGCCCCCAGGTCATAGGGGCGCTTACATTGAAAATCTACCATAGTTTTTCCGCCTTTGCAAGAAATTTCCCCCGAAAAAAGGGATTTATTCGCTGATTTTATGAAAAATATACGGAGTATTCACGAGAAAATGCCAGATTTCGACGTTTTTGCTTACTTCAGATGCAAAAGAGCGGCCAGCCGGGCGCCGTGAGGAATGCCCTTCAGGTCCTCTGCACGCAGAATTTGCAGAGCAATGACCAGGATTGCGTAAACTACTACACCTACAAACACGCCCGCCAGTGCGGCCAGCGCGTTGGCACCGTAGCTGGCGTGACCGCCGGAGAGAGCGCGGTAGAGCAGGCCGTATACGGCCCAAACCGAGCCGCCCATGAGAGCGGAGGCGACAACGGGCTTGGCAAAGAGCTGGAGATACCGAGGCTTTTCCGGAGAGTACTTCCACACGAAAAAGAGATTCAGCATTACAATCACCAGGTAGCAGCACAGAGTAGAGATGGGAGCGCCGTGGATGTTGATGTCAGGATTGCCCACAAGCACATAGTTCATGATGATTTTGGTGAGACCGCCGGCCACCATGGTCCAGATGGGCACACGCTCATGGCCATAGGACTGCAAAATGGCGTTGGTGAGGGTCATAATGCAGATGAAGATGCAGGCGATGCCCAGCACCCGCAGATGGGGGGCTGCTGCTGCGGCGGCCAGAGGGACCTTGGGATATAGCAGGGTCAAAATGGGGCCAGCGAGAACACTCAGGCCTACACCGGCGGGGATGGACAAAATGGCGATCAGCCGGAATGCGGAGGAGATGACCCGGTTGGCCTCCCGGTTGTCATGCCGGGCCATAGCAGCTGCCGCAAAGGGAATCAGGCTCATGGTGACAGGGTAGACAAAGGAGGGGGGCAGGTTGATGAGATCCATGCCAAAGGTGTATTGACCGTAGAGCGCGGTGGGGGTGTCGTTCAGCAGACTGGAGATGGTTTCCAGCCGGCCCAGGACGATCTTGCTGTCAATGAGGGTGATGATGCTCATGGCGGAGTTAGACAGCGTGATGGGGATGCCAATCGCCAGCACCCGGCTCATGAGATCCCGGCCGCTGGAGGGAATGTCAGCGGAGGGAGTGGTGTCCCGGTTGCGCAGCAGGTAGCAGATCAGGAAGAGCGTGGAGACAATCGTGCCTACGGTGACGCCCAGAATGGCACCGGCGGCACTGATTTCGACCCCCTTGCCAATTTTGAGCATATACCAGGCAAGAGTCAGGCCAATGGTCAGTTTGCACAGGGCTTCCAGCACCTGAGAGACAGCGGTGGGCTTCATGTTGCCCTGACCCTGGGTGTAGCCTCGCATACAGGCCAGCAGGCATACGCAGAACACGGCGGGGGCCAGAGCGCGGATGGCGTGGAAAGCCAGAGCGTCGTTCATGAATGCTGCCAGCTGGGACGCACCGAAGAACATAAAGAGGGAGCCCACAGTGCCCAGGGTAAAGAACAGCCAGATGGCGGTGCGGAAGAGCTTGCGCTTCTCATTTTCTTTTCCCAGGGCGTGAGCCTCGCTGGTCAGCTTGGAGATAGCCAGGGGCAGACCGGCGGTGGAGATGGTCAGCAGAAGGTTGTAGATGTTGTAGGCAACCGTGAAGTGGGCCTTGCCCTCATCACCAATGATATTGCCCAGAGGAATTTTGTAGACGGCACCGATGACCTTGACAATGGCCACAGCAGCGGCCAGAATGGCCGCACCGCCCAGAAAAGACTGCTTATTTTGCTTCGACATGAAGAAAGTACCTCGACTATAGAAAAATATAGAAATCAGGGAAGAAATAAAGACTCAGCTGCAAAAATCCGCAGGGGAAGGGGGCAGACTGGATCCGCATTCCCGGCAAAAGGCGTCGCCGGGCTGGGCAACTGCCTCGCAGACGGGACAGACGACCGCCCCTTCCCTGCCAAGATGGGCAGAGAGCTCCGAGAGCTGGGCTTTCAGCGCATCGATCTGGGCCATCTTTTGGAGCAGCTCGTCAGAGGCGGTAGGCGTTCCGGTATGGGTGGCATAGAGCATCTCACCCAGCTCCTGAAACGCATTGTTGATGTCTGCTTTCAACTCACAGACCCGGATGTTCAGCTTGGCGGTGGAGAGCAGCTGCGAGGCCTTCCGGCTGACGCCGTAGGCGGCGTCAGCGGCGGTGTCGCCGGCCTGCCCGGCGGTGCGCTGGATGCTGTCCAGCAACTCTTTCAGCTTGTCTTTCATAGGGGAAATCCTCCTTTGTTTCACACAAGATGGGGCTTGCCGCTGCGGACAGGCTCACAGGGACAGCTTTTTGTAGAAGTCGGCAAAGGCCTGCTGATTGGCCTGCCACTTCTCGGGCCGCTCTGTGTACTCTTTGGGGTACTTGAGGTTGAAGGCCCGTTCAATCTGGTTGGTGCCCGGGACCACCATCTTGGTGGAGCCGCCTGCACCGAAGGAGAGAATGGAAGAGAGCTCGGACATGATGTACACGTTGTACCAGCACTCTCCGCCCTCCCGACACCAGCCGATGTTTTCAAAGCTGCCGGACATATACTTCTGGCGGTACAGGTAGTAGGGGGCAAAGCCAGCCTTGCGGAGGGTGGGAGCGGCGTAGCGCAGCATTTCCGCTACGGACTCCGAACCGGGGATGGACAATCCCTCCATGAGGATGCGGCTGCCCTTTTTCAGGGCCAGGGTGTGAACGGTGATGTCGTTGACACCAAAGGCGACACACCGGTCGAGAGAACGACGGAAGCCCTCGGGGGTATCCTCCGGGAGACCTGCGATCAAATCCATATTTACGTGGGGGAAGCCGATTTTATCCACCAATTCCATGGTTTCTTCAATGTCCCGGGCACTGTGGCGGCGGCCAATGGCCGCCAGCACATGGTCCTCCATGGTCTGGGGATTGACAGAGATGCGGGTGACGCCATGCTGTTTCATCACCCGGAGCTTCTCCTCGGTGATGGTGTCGGGCCGTCCGGCTTCCACGGTGATCTCCTGGCAGGCAGAGATGTCAAAAGACTCCTCAAAGGCGGTGAGGACGCGGTCCATCTGTTCGGCGGTCAGGGTGGTGGGGGTGCCACCGCCCATGTAGAAGGCGGGGATGGTCAGCCCCTGCTGGCGAATCATCCGTCCGCCTGCACGAATCTCCTCTACCAGGGCGTCCACATAGGGCGGCACCAGGGCAAAGCTGCGCTCCACGCTCTGACTGACAAAGGAGCAGTAGACGCAGCGGGTGGGGCAGAAGGGAATGCCCACGTAGATGGGTACATCTGTGGGCTTGAGACGCAGTGCGGCCTGGTGGGCCACGGCACCGGTCTCCATAGCCAGATCTGCTCGTTCCTCTGTGACGAAGTAGTGGTGCAGCATCCAATCCCGGATTTCAGCGGGGGCCTTGCCCTGGGCAAGGAGCTGGGTGACGGGCTTGTCGGGCCGAACACCGGTGAGCATTCCCCAGGGAGGCTGGATGCCGGTGAGACGGCACGCAGCCTGGAAGAAGGAGGCAGCCACTGCCCAGCGGCGCTCGCCCTCCCGCTCATAGTCCGTGCCGGTCAGGTCGCACTGCTGCGTGTAGGACAGGATCTTTCCCTGATAAGAAAGCTCCGTGGTGACGGCACAGTGACTGGAATCGGGCTTCTCATCCAGGGTAATGACGGCCCAGGTGGAGTCGTGCTGGGGGTCAATGGGCTCGTAGACAGGCAGCTCGCCGGGGAACAGGGTCATGAGGCTCTGTTCCACCACATAGCGCTCGTCGTGGCCCCGAAATTCCAATTTCATAAGGTCTCCTTCTGCGTTTTCCCTGGCCGCCGGCGCACGGTGGTTCGGAGGAAAACGTTGGTGTATGACAGATTATGTGGGATCATAAGCCGCCCCGGAGAGCGTGCTGCAAGTAGCGATTCGCGCTTCGTTCCTGGGACAGGGTGCTGGGGTTCATATGGCCGGGATATACCTCCAAATCCTCTGGGAGATTGCCCAGACGGCGGAGGGAGGCCCACATTTTGTTCTGATCGCCTCCGGCGAGATCCGTTCGGCCGCAGGAGCCGGCAAACAGCGTGTCGCCGCAGAACAGGGCATTTTCGCACCGGAAAGTAAGGCTGCCCTCGGTGTGGCCAGGAGTGGCCAGAACGGTAAAGCGAAGCTGCCCCACCTCGATGGTGTCTCCCTCGTCACAGGAGAGGGTCTCCCCCAGCTCCGGGTAGATCTGGAGCATCTGGCGGTCGTTGTGGTAGATGTCCCGGTCGCTGCGATAGACAGGGAGCCCGGGATAGAACTTCCGCAGGTCCTCCACCGCACCGGTGTGATCAAAGTGACTATGAGTGAGGAGAATGGCACCAGGGGTGCAGCCCATGGCGTCGATTTTATCTGCGATGCGCCGTGCCTCCTCACCGGGATCAATGATAGCGCAGACGGCGCCGTCGCTGATCAGATAGCAGTTGGTGGCGATGGGGCCCACCGGCATGACTTCAATGTGCATATTCATTACCTCCTGTCAGGGACGCTGAGTGTCAAAGAGGATGGTCACCGGACCATCATTGAGAGAGTCAACCTGCATATCCGCACCGAACTCGCCGTGCTGAACCGCAAAGCCGCGCTCACGACAGTGGGCCATGAAGCGCTCGTAGAGAGGAATGGCAAGGTCAGGCCTGGCTGCTCCGGAGAAGCCGGGACGGCGAGAGGAGGTGTCGGCGAACAGGGTGAACTGGGAGACCACCAGAATGCTGCCTCCCACCTGCTCCAGGTTCAGATTCATTTTTCCGTTTTCGTCTTCGAAAATACGAAGATTGCAGATTTTATCTGCCAGTTTGTCGGTCTCTTCTTCCGTGTCATTGGGGCCGACGCCCAGCAAAATCAGATAGCCGCGGCCGATCTGGCCGTTGATCTGGCCGTCAATGGTGACGGATGCGTGAGAAACACGGGTGACAACAGCACGCATAGGCGTTCTCCTTTGTTTTGTAATGAAAAATCAAAATGCAATATCCACAGCCGGAGCCGCTGATCAGCCGGAAGGACGGGTGATCTTGAGCACACCGGAAATCTGGTGAAGCTTGTTCATCAGGGCTTTCAGATGCTGATCGTCCCGGACGCGAATCTCCAGACGGATGATGGCAAATTCGTCCTCTGTGCTCCTGGAGTTCAGACCGCAGACGCTGGTGTTGGTGGAGGCCAGGGCTGCGGAGATATCGAGAATCAGGTTCATGCGGTCTTTGCAGACAGCTTCCAGCACGGTGGGATAGCTCTCATTGGTGTCCTTGCCCCAGGTGACCTTAATCCACCGACCCTCCTGGCCCGGCATATGGCGCTTCTCCTCTGAGGCGTTGGGACAGTCACACCGGTGCACGGACACCCCGTAGCCACGGGTGATGAAGCCAATGATGTCATCGCCGGGGACGGGAGTACAGCATTTGGAGAACTTCACCAGACAGTTGTCCAAACCCTCCACAATAATGCCCTGCTCGCTCTTGGACCGCTTGGGCACTGCGGGGCGCATGACATCCGGTTTCCCTTCCACAGGCACATCCACCTGTTTTTCCTGCTGGTGCTGCTTTTCAATGCGCTGGAGCTCACCGTGCATGCGGCTGACTGCCTTCTGGGCGGAGAAGCCGCCGTAGCCGATGGCTGCGTACATCTCTTCCAAAGTGGCGCAGTTCACCTTTTTCAGCAGAATGGGCAGATTCTCCGGGTCCAGGACCGTCTTCATGGAGATGCCGCAATGCTTGAGCTCGGACTCAAAGGAGGAGCGGCCGTTGGCAATGTTCTCCTCCTTCTTTTCCTTCTTGAACCACTGGCGGATCTTACTGCGGGCCTCATTGCTCTTGGCAATCTTCATCCAGTCACGGCTGGGCCCTTTGGCGTTCTTGGAGGTGAGAATCTCCACGATGTCGCCGTTTTTCAGCTGGCGGTCAAAGGTCACAATGCGTCCGTTGACCTTGGCACCCACCATCCGGTTGCCTACCGCTGAGTGAATGGCATAGGCAAAATCAATGGGGGTTGCTCCGGCGGGCAGGTTCTGCACATCGCCGTTGGGAGTGAAGACAAACACCTCGTCGGCGAACATATCAATTTTCAGGGAGTGAATATACTCCTCTGCGTCAGCGCCCTCCTGGTTTTCCAGCAGGCGCCGCACCCACTCATATTTGCCTTCCGTTCCGCTGCCCTGGCCGTTTTGCTTGTATTTCCAGTGGGCCGCAACACCATATTCGGCAATGTCATGCATTTCCTGGGTCCGAATCTGGACCTCAAAGGGAATGCCGTCGGTGCCCATGACGGTGGTGTGGAGAGACTGGTAACCGTTGGGCTTGGGGGTGCCAATATAATCCTTGAACCGGCCGGGGATGGGAGTATAGATATCATGGATGACACCCAGAACATTGTAGCAGTCGCCCACATTGTCCACGATCACGCGGAAGGCAAACAGATCGAAGATCTCATCCATGTTCTTGTTCTGGCTGAACATCTTGCGGTAGATGGAATAGGGGTGCTTCATGCGGCCGTAGATCGTGTGATGGATGTTCATATCCTTAAGCCGCGCGTCCACCTGTGCCCTGGTGCGGGCCATAAAGGCCTCGTACTCCGGGCGTTTGGCGTCCAGACGGGAGACAATCTCGTCATAGGCCACAGGGTCCAGATATTTGAGGGACAGATCTTCCAGCTCCCACTTGATACGCTGCATACCCAGGCGGTGGGAGATGGGAGCATAGATCTCCATGGTCTCCAACGACTTCTGCTTCTGCTTGGAGGGTGACTGATACTCCATGGTCCGCATATTATGGAGACGGTCGGAAATCTTAATCAGAATTACGCGGATATCCTTACTCATGGCAATGAGCATCTTCCGCAAGTTCTCCATCTGTTCGTCTTCCTTGGTGGCGTACTGAATCCGGGTCAGCTTGCTGACGCCTTCCACAAGGTTGGCAATGGTGGGAGAGAAGGCCTTGGCGATCTCCTCGTGGGTACATGGGGTGTCCTCGATGACATCGTGAAGCAGAGCGGCGCAGATGGACTCAGAGTCCAGTTTCAGCTCCTCCGCTACGATCTGGGCTACGGCCAGGGGGTGAATAATATAGGGCTCACCGCTCTTGCGGCGCTGGCCGTCGTGGGCACGGTAGGCCAGCTCTGCCGCTGCCTGAATCTGGGCAAAGTCAGCGGAGGGGTTGTAACTGCGAATGGTTTCTTCCAGATGGCTATACTGGGCCTGTATATCCAAATTTAACAAGGCTGATCACCTCGATTTTTGACATTTCCGCGGCCTTTCAGCCGAAGGAGATAGGGACAGGCGAACAGGTCTACCTTGCCCTGCAAGGGGTTGAGGCAGAGGGAGAGCTGATCACCCTGCCAGCAGGCGGAGATGAGTCCCCGCTCCTGGAACACAGCAAGGGCCAGCGCGGTACGCAAAAAACTCTCGCTGCCGCCGGCCTCGGCGGCCCACTTCCGAATGCAGGGCAGCAGGTCTGTCACCTGCTTTCCGGTCCGGAGACGGCGCTGGAGAACAATCCAGCAGGACGCAAACTGATCCCGTGAGGCCCCCAGGCGGGAGATCTCCTGTTCGGTAAGCGGTGCATTGGAGATCAGACGCTTCAAAAGCGCCAGATCCATGGCCTCATGGCGGCTGGGAGTGAGAGAGGGGCGCAGATCGATCAGCTGCAGCTGCAGCGTAGTGGTGCCCCGGAAGGTATTGGCCTGGAGATAGAAGGCTGCGTCCACCCGGCTGCCGGGGGCTACGCCGCACTCCTCCAGCGTTTGGGAGAAGAAGATGCCTTCAAACCGGCAGAGCCCCTTGGAAAGCCGTACCTTCAGATGGCGGCCGCCCTGCCCCACAGACTGCAAGGCATCCACTGTAGCGCCCAGCAGCGCAAAGGATGGACGGGGGTTGCCAGCACCATAGGGTTCCAACTGACTCAGATGCTCCACCTCGCTGAGGGTCATATCGGCGGTGGAGAGGATGGGAGTGTCCACATCCAGGGAACTCACCGGCAGCTCACCGCCGGTGGCAGTGCGGACACAGCGATTCATGCGGACCCGGAAAGCGGGAATGTTCTTCTCGGCAATGGAGAAGCCTGCAGCCAGCTCATGGCCTCCAAAGCCCTCCAACAGGTCGCCGCAGGATTCCAAAGCCGCAAACAGGTTGAAGCCGCCGTAAGAGCGGCAGGAGCCCTTGCCCATGCCGTCCTTCAAATGAATCATGAAGCTGGGGCAGGAGTATTTTTCACTGAGGCGGGAGGCAACAATGCCCACTACGCCCTGGTGCCAGTTTTCACTGGCCAACACCAGCGCACTGCGCTCCTCGGCGCCGAGAGAACCGATCTGACCCACCGCATCAGCACAGATAGCCTGTTCCACGGCCTGCCGCTCTCTGTTCAACTCGCACAGCTCCCGGGCCAGCAGCTCCGCCCGGGCGGGATCGGAGGTCTCCAACAGATCCGCTGCCAGGTCCGCTCCGCCCATCCGGCCGGCGGCGTTGATGCGGGGAGAGAGTACAAAGCCAATCTGGATGGAGGTGACGGGTTTGTCCAGCAGCCCTGTCTCTTTCAAAAGGGCGTGAATGCCCACGAAGTCTGTGTGGGGCAGGGCATCCAGACCGCAGGAGACAATCGTCCGGTTCTCCCCTTCCATCCGCATGACGTCTGCCACGGTGCCGATGGCGGCCAGAGTGCAGTAGCGGGAGAACAGGGCGTCCTCCCGGTTTTCTCCACCCAGCGCCATCACCAGCTTCAGTGCCACGCCGCAGCCGGCCAGGTGCTTGAAGGGATAGGAGCAGTCGGATCGATGGGGATCTACCACTGCCACAGCAGGCGGCAGGGCATCCTGACATTCGTGATGGTCCGTTACCACGGTATCCATGCCGATGGAGGAGGCGAAAGCCACTTCCTCCACACCGGTGATACCGCAGTCCACGGTGATCATCAGCGTGGCACCCTGATCCCGGAGAAATTGGATGGCATCGCAGGATAGACCGTAGCCGTCCTCGATGCGCCGTGGGATGTACCGCAGGCAGTGTGCACCGCAGCTTTTGAGGTAGTCAATCAAAATGACGGTGGAGGTAATGCCATCCACGTCGTAGTCGCCGAACACGGCAATGGTTTCATGGTTTGCGATTGCCCGGTGGATGCGCTCCACCGCACGGTCCATGTCCCGCATCAGCATGGGCGAGAGGGAGAGTCGCTGTTCCCGGTCCAGAGCCAGGGCCGCCGCTTCCGGCGTGGTGATGCCCCGTGCAGCCAGCACGGTGGACAGCAAGGCGGGATAGCCTGCGCCCCGCAGACGTTCGACATCTTGGGGGTCGGGGGTTCCGATGTTCCATTTCTTGAATTTCAAGGGCTGTCCCCTCCTTTCATTCAGAAAGTGTCGGTCTTCCGGCGGGGAAAAACCTCCCGTGGGCAGCAGCTTTACAGCTGCTGGAGAAGACCCTATCATAACTAATCTATCATAGCATAAATGCGCTCTCAGGTAAAGGGAAATAACGGCCAAACCGGTTGAATTTCAAAGCTTTTGCCGCGTTTCGACCAGCTTTGTTTGACGTGGAGCGGGATTTTTGCTACAATGTCCACGAATTCCCCATGATCCTGATTTCCTGGCTAAAGCCCTTTGGGAAAGCTTTGTGTCCTGCGCACTGCGCAGGATGAGAGAATCGGGCAGGAGATGTGCGGAGACACACGCGGCACTGGATGCTGACCGAAACTCCGCTGTGAAATGAACTCCTGGAACAATATAAGAATCAAAGGAGAACGATGATGAAACGAGATTTCAAACGCCTGCTTGCAAGTCTGGTGCTCTGCGCCATGCTGCTCACAGGTCTGACCCTACCGGCTTCCGCCGCACGGTTCACGGATGTTCCCGTTAATTACTGGGCAGCGCAGTCCATCCTCCGCTGTGCGGATCTTGGCCTTTTCCAGGGCAAGTCTGCCACGCGCTTCGGCGTGGGGGAGCCTATGACCAGGGGCGGCTTTGCGGTGGTGCTCTGCCGGCTCTTTGGCTGGGCACCGGAAGAGACAGACGCCCTCCCCTTTACCGATGTACCCGCCGATGCGTGGTATGCGCCCTCTGTGGCGGCGGCACTGAGCCATGGTGCTGTGACGGTCCAGACCGAAGAGTTCCGGCCTGGGGATTCCCTCACCCGGGAAGAACTGGCGGCTGCGCTGATTCGGGGGTTGGGCTATGCGCCTATTTCCGGACTGAGCCAGGAGCTGCCCCTCCCATTTACCGATGTGGACACCAACCGGGGCTATATCACCATGGCCTGGGACATGGGTCTGGTGAATGGCACATCCAAGACCACCTTCTCTCCGGAGAAGCTGGCCACCCGTGAACAGTGCGCCGTTATTCTGATGCGCCTCTATGATAAGCTGCAAAGCAGCAAGACGGAGCGAATGGGGGTCCTCACCGAAACCACTGCGCTGCCGGAGCTTAACGGCTTTACCACCCTGGCTGTAGGCAATGCCCAGCTGATCTCCGGAGCACCTGCCCGTGTGGTCGGCGGTATGAGTTCCGAAGAGGTGTCTGCCGTCCGGGCAGCCACCGGCGATGCCAAAATCCTGCTCCGTGTCACTGGCAGCGCCAATGTTTTCAATCGAGGAGATGCCGAGAGCACGGCTTCTGCATTGAATCTGGCAATGGTCCAGGGCGGCTATGACGGCGTGTTTCTGGATATTCCACAGCTCCGCTCCGGCAAGACCTGCCAGCCCCTCAATCTGCTGACGGCAGCACTCAAGAAAATGTTGGGCAGTAAGCTGCTGTATGTGGCAGCTGAGGCACCTGACTGGACAGAACAGTCCTATCAGGGTTATGACTATGCCGGCATCAGCCGCTACGCAGACCGTCTTGTGCTTCGGGCGGCCTCGGATGTGCAGGAGACCGGCATTATTCCCGTGGCACCTATTCAGCCGGTGGAGAACGTCTACTACGGTCTGCGTAAACTGCGCGACAGCGGGGTGGATATGGCTAAGGTGAGTCTCTGGCTAACCACGACGGCAAATGCCTGGAACCATACGCAGCAGGCAGATCCGCTCACGGGCCTGGAAGTGGATGCGCTGCTGGCAGAGGAGAAGACCCAGCAGTATTACTCTCAGCGCTATGGCTGCTCCTACCTGCTGGCAAAGCAGGGCCGCAAAGAGTGGACGGTCTGGTATCCGGATGCGGACAGCGTCCAACAGAGGGCTCTGCTGGGCCGTCTGTTTGGTGCCAATCAGGTGTGCTTCGGAGAGCTTTCCGGGATGTCTCCCGCTCTGCTTACCGGCCTGAAATAAGCGAAAATGGCATCCGGCAGCGGAGGATGATCTGTCCGCTGCCGGATGCTTTTTTGTATTTCTATGCAAAAAAGAGCTCACATCAGCTGATGTGAGCTCTTTTTAAAAACAATTACATGTATTTCTTCATGCCCTCGGGAGCCAGGTCCTTATCACCGGAGACGGTGACGGTGAACTTAATGTTGTTCTTCTCACCAAACAGATCCAGCCAATTCAGGAATTTCTCGGTCTCAGCGTCAACGTCGCAGCCGATGGTCTTGCACAGATTGTCAATGAAAACCTGGGAGATATCATAGTTTCCGGCATACAGGCCGCTGATGAAGCCGCGGAAAGATTCGTAGCTGTCAAGAGTGTACTCCTGAGCATCAATCAGACGAACCTGATTGGCAATATCGAAAGTCATGTTGCGATTGGCCTCAATGCAAACCACGTTGCCGGGCTCGTCCTTCGCAGCGTTGTTGATCAGTTCGATGAGCTGCTTGGTCTTACCGGAACCCTTAATGCCCATAATAAGTCTGACCATATAAATCACTCCTGTTCATTATTTGGAACGATGGGGAAATGTATAACCCCTCTGCTTTGATGTCTTAAGAATACCATATCCACAAAGAAAAGACAATGCTAAATCGGTGATGGAATCTTTGTTTAATATATATATTGACAGCAACCTGTGGGACATACAGGAAAACGGTTGGCGGGTGCAAAAACTTTCGTTTTACAGCGGCCAAATTCGTTATTTATTCAGTTTCAACTCCAATTCCGCCTTGCGGTCCTCGTATCCGGGCTTGCCCAGCAGAGCAAACATATTTTTTTTGTATGCCTCAACGCCGGGCTGGTCAAAGGGGTTCACGTCCAGCAGATATCCGGACAGGCCGCAGGAGTACTCAAAGAAGTAGATCAGCTGACCCAGGTTGCGGGCGGTTTTGCCGTCCACCTCCACAATGATGTTGGGGACACCCCCCTCGGTGTGGGCCAGCAGGGTGCCGTCCATGGCGCGGGAGCGGATGTAGTCCATGCTCTTTCCGGCCAGGAAGTTCAGCCCGTCGCCGTTGGCCTCGTCTGCGGGGACGCACAGCTGGCGGTCGGAATCACCCAGACGGACCACGGTCTCAAACATGATGCGCTTGCCGTCCTGGATGTACTGCCCCATGGAATGGAGGTCTGCGGTGAATTCCACACTGGCGGGAAACAGCCCCTTGCCGTCCTTGCCCTCGCTCTCGCCATAGAGCTGCTTCCACCACTCGGTCATGAACCGGAAAGCGGGGTCGTAGCAGGCCAGCAGCTCAATGGGACGGCCGGAGCGGTAGAGCTCATAGCGGATAGCAGCATAGCGCCAGGCGGGGCAGTTGTAGGAACCGTCTTCACACAGCTTCATCATATCCTCTGCACCGGCCATCAGCTCCGTGATATCCGCACCGGTGACAGCGATGGGCAGCAGACCCACTGCGGTGAGCACGCTGTACCGGCCGCCGATGTCATCAGGCACCACGAAGGTTTCCCAGCCCTCAGCGTCAGCCAGGGACTTGAGGGCACCCCGGGCCTTGTCGGTGGTTGCGTAGATGCGGGACTTGGCCCCCTCATGACCGTACTTCTTTTCCAGCGCTTCCCGGAAGAAACGAAAAGCCACGGCAGGCTCGGTGGTGGTGCCGGACTTGGAGATGATGTTGACGGAGAAGTCCACGTCTTCCACCAAATCCAGAATTTCCTGCAGCGCATCGGCACTGAGGCCATTGCCCGCGAAGTAGACGTTAGGGGTATCTTTCTTCTTCAGGTTATAGTTGGGGGAACACAGGCAGTCGATGACGCCGCGGGCACCCAGATAGCTGCCGCCGATACCAATGACTACCAGGGCTTTGGAGTCGCTGCGGATCTTTGCGGCGGCAGCCTGGATCCGGGCAAATTCCTCCCGGTCGTAATCGCGGGGGAGGTGCACCCAGCCGGTAAACTCGCCGCCGACACCGGAGGCGTTTTGCAGCTTCTCATGTGCACGCTTCAGTCGGGGAGAGAGCGCATCCTCATAGGGCATGGGGAGGAAGCTCTTCATCTGAAACAGTTTGACGTCCAACATAGGTATCGTTCCTTTCTTTTGTAAGCGGCCTGGCCGCTGCATATCATCCACCTGAGTATATCATTTTCCCAGAAACAGGGCAAGCACAAACGGTCGTTCAAGCGCCCAATGTATGGAAAAAAGAACCTACTTTCCCAGAAAAGCTTTGTGCAGCAGCCGGGTCAGTAACTGACCATAGGTAAGACGCGGAACGGCGGCTTCCGCCACCAGAGGGATCTCCGCCAGCACGGTGTTTCCACTGGCCACTGACAGGGTCCCCAGCCGCTGTCCCTTCTCCACGGGGGCCTCCACCCACTCTGTCATGGTGACGGTCTGACCCAGGGAACCGGCCTGCGCTTTTTCCAGCAGCAAAGCACTGCCCTCTCCCAGAACCGGCATCACCTGTGCCTGTGTGCCCAAACGAACCGGAATGGGAGCCAGCGGCGTCTCGGGCTGGATCTGTTGGAGGGCATAGGAGGCAAATCCGTAGTCCAGCAGGGCACGGGCGTCGTCAAAGCGCTGCTGGGAGGTGGGAGCCTTCAGCACCACGGAGATCAGCTCCATTCCATCCCGCTCGGCTGTGGCGGAGAGACAGTATCGGGCAGCATCCGTAGACCCGGTCTTCAGGCCTGTGGCCCCCTGGTAAAAGCGAATCAGTTTATTGGTGTTCACCAGCTGGGAAGCACCACCCCGCAGGGTGTCCATCCAGATGGTGGTGTACTCCCGGATGGAGGGATGGTGCAAAATCAGCTCCCGGCTCATGAGGGCAATGTCGTGCGCAGAGGTCAGGTGGCCGGGGGCCGGAAGCCCGGTGGCATTGACAAAGTGCGTGTCCTCCATACCCAGCTCAGCTGCCCGCTTGTTCATGCGGTCGACGAACGCCTCTTCGCTGCCTGCAATGTGCTCTGCCAGGGCAACCGCACAGTCGTTGGCGGAGACTACGCAGACTGCCTTGAGCATATCGCCGGCGGACATCTGCTCCCGCTCCCGCAGCCAGATCTGGCTGCCGCCCATGGAACAGGCGTGGCTGGAGGTGGAGATCAGCGTCTCCGGTGTCAGCACACCCTGGTCCATGGCCTCCACGGTTAGCAGAATGGTCATGATTTTGGTGACACTGGCAGGTTCCAGTTTGGCGTGGGAGTCCTTTTCATACAGTATGGTTCCCGTTTCTTTCTCCATCAGCAGCGCCGATGGCGCTGAGAGATCCACTGCCCGGACGCCGGTACAAAGCAAGAGTGATGCCAGCAAACCGCACAACAGCTTTTTCATGGTCTTCCCCCCTCTTGTGATGGTGTATCCTATGCGTGGAGGCGCCAAGGTATGCCGAAGAAAGAAACGCAAAAAACCGCCACCCGACCGACAGGTCGGGTGGCGGTTGATGTACGAGATTCAGTTGGAAGGGGCGATTAGCACTTCTCAACGACAACTGCAGTGCCCTGGCCGCCGCCAATGCACAGAGTTGCCAGGCCGTACTTGGCATCGTCGCGCTTTTGCATCTCGTGCAGCAGGGTGACGATGATACGAGCACCAGAGCAGCCCACAGGATGGCCCAGAGCGATGGCGCCGCCGTTGACATTGACCTTGCTCATATCGAAGCCCAGCTCACGGGCAACAGCGATGGACTGAGCAGCGAAAGCCTCGTTGGCCTCAATCAGGTCCATATCGTCCACGGTCTTGCCAGCCTTCTTCAGAGCAGCGCGGGAAGCGGGCACAGGGCCAACACCCATGATCTTGGGATCGACGCCGCCCTGACCCCAGCCGATCAGCTTAGCCATGGGCTTCAGGCCGTACTTTTCAACAGCCTCGCCGGAGGCCAGGATGATGGCGGCTGCACCGTCGTTGATGCCGGAAGCCTGACCGGCGGTAACACGCTGGACGTGCTTGTGAGCGTCAGCCTCGTGGATGCCGGTCACCTCAAAGGTGTGGACGGTCTCGTCCTCAACGCCCTCGGGACCGCAGGGGAAAGAGCCCTTCAGCTTAGCAAGGCTTTCCATGGTGGTACCGGCACGGGGGAACTCGTCAACCTTGAAGTCCACGACCTGCTTCTTGACCTTCACGGGAACGGGAACGATCTCGTCCTCGAACTTGCCGGCCTTCTGAGCGGCTTCGCACTTCTGCTGAGAAGCAACGCCGAAGGCGTCCATCTCCTCGCGGGTGATGCCCCAGATGTCGCAGATGTTCTCAGCGGTAGTGCCCATGTGATAGTTATTGAAAGCGTCCCACAGGCCGTCCTTAATCATGGTATCGACCAGCTTCTTGTCGCCCATGCGAGCGCCCCAGCGGGAGTCGGGGGATGCGAAGGGAGCAGCGCTCATGTTTTCGGTACCGCCGCAGAGGATGACGTCAGCGTCGCCAGCCAGAATGGAACGGGCACCCTCGATGACAGACTTCATGCCGGAGCCGCAGACCATGCTGACGGTATATGCGGGCACCTCGTAGGGAATGCCAGCCTTGACAGCAACCTGACGAGCGGGGTTCTGGCCCAGGCCACCGGTGAGGATGCAGCCAAACATGACCTCGTCAACCTGCTCGGGCTTCAGGCCAGCGCGCTCCAGAACGTCCTTGGCGACAATGGCACCCAGTTCAACAGCAGGGGTGTTCTTCAGGGTTCCGCCAAAAGAGCCAATAGCAGTACGGCAGCAATTCACAAGATAAAGATCTTTCATGGTATTCCTCCATTTTATCATAAAATTTATGGTGGGGATGGATGCCCACCGTGGTTACAGGTCTAGCGAAACGGTCCGCTGACAATCAGAAAGCGGATTGACAAAAATTTAGCAATTACATATCCGCCTCTGTCTGCACTTTTGATTATAGAGGCTTTCTCCGGCGTCGTCAATGAGAAACTGGTGGAATTCAGAAATTCTGTTAAATCTTTGACATATCAACTTATTTTTTCGTCAAGGTGACGAAAGGCATGCGGCGCATGCGTACGGAAAATTACGATAAAGAGACGATATTGAGTATTTTGTACATGAGACGTACTACATTCCCACTGGAATGGGGATGGAAGAGATGGCGGGCAGCAGAGTGACCGGAACGGCTCTGGATGCTTCCAGAAGTTGGGCATCCAACCAGGCTGGGACCAGAGCTGAACGATCCGGCGGCAGCCGCAGCAAAATGGCATAGCCCTCCCCCGCCTCCAGAATTCCGGAGTGCTGCCCGGGTTTCAAAGCACGAACGGCGTCTTCCAGCGGTGCAGTGAGGGTGCCGTCTCCGCACTGACAGGACCGGGGACCCTGGTGGTCGACGCCCTCTGCGGTCAGTGCGGAAAAGATGGATTGGGGCTCCTGGGCAGCGTTAAGCTGGGAAAAGAGCAGTTCAATGCGGTGGCGGGCGTCCTCGCCCTCTGTGCGAATTTGATCAAAGGCCAGTAAACCCTGCTCTTCGGCGAAGGCGGACAGGGCATCATCGTCAGGGGCGTTGGGGTTTGCCGAATCCAGCGCGGCCTGGTGCAGCTTTCGGTATCGCTGACCGGTCTCTGCCAGCGCTCTGGCCTGTTCGGCTGTGAGACCGCGTTCTGCCAGCGAGGTGAGATAGGCCGCTTCCCCTCCGTAGTCCTTGGAACGCTGCTGCCACAGAGCATCCAGCTGGGACTGGTCCTCCTGGGTCAGCGTCAGGCCCCAGTCCCGGGCCCAGACGTCCACCGTGGCCCAGAGAGCTGCGTCGGCCGCCGCCTGACTGCGTACCTGCTCCTGCAGGGAACCTGGGCCGTCGGCGGTCCAGTTGGGGGTCTGTCCCGCCTCCTGATAGATGGCCTGTGTCTGCTCACAGGCAAGGCGCAGCCAGTAACGATAGGCCCACACGGGGACATTCTCTTCGCCTATTGTCAGAGCCGGCTCGGGGTCCGGCACCGGTGGAGAATCCGTCTCCCCCAGAGGCGGTGCAGCACAGCCAGTGAGGACAAGACACAGCACAAGTGTGAATAGTTTTTTGATCATAGGAGCTCCTCCTGTTGGACCGATGGTACATAAATATATATGAGGGGCACGTCCAGGTTATGCCGCTCTTTTTCTGCCTGCTTTGAAAAAAGAAGGCCCCCGGCCTGTGAGGTCGGGGGCGTGGTTGTCCTTGGCGAGAAATCAGGGGTTCAAAAAGAGCTCCGGGTCCATCCAGTGGTCGTCTTTTTCCACACCGAAGTGGAGATGGGGCGGCTGTGAGCACTCCGCAACTGCGGTGTTTCCAACGGCACCAATGATCTGGCCTGCGGAGACTTCGTCTCCGGCAGACACCGGCGGCTTGGATTGAAGGTTTGCGTAGGTGGTGCGGTATCCACCGGTGTGTTCAATTCGGACAGTGGTGCCCATCAGAGGGTCGTCCTCCACAGAGAGAACGGTTCCGGCACTGGCGGAGAGGACTGTGGTACCCTGTTTGGCCTCCAGGTCAATGCCGTCATGGGTCCGCCAGTCCTCCAGTGTCTCGCTGTAGGACAGTTCATCGGCAGAGAATGCGGCTACCAGCTGACCGCTGACCGGATAGACCACCAAACCGGACTCCTCAGGCGGCACGGGCTTTTCCGGGGAGACAGGCACCACGGTTTCCACCACCGGCTCCGGCTGTTTGACCGGTTTCTGCTCAGGCATGCTTACCCGGGCCGGCGAAGAAACCGGCGGAGCCGGAACCTCAGCGTGCTGCGGCGCACGGGGCTGGGTGCCTGGGTCTGTTACAGCGGTGGCAGGGGGTGCCGCATTCCGATCCTGAAGCAGGAAATACCCGCCCACACCAGCCAGCAGCATCAGTAGACCTAATACCGCACAAAATCCTGCGCTGTTTAATTTTTTCTTTTCATCCATAAGTGGTCCCTCCCTCAAAGAACTTTGAGAACAGGATGTCCACTTTTTGCACGAGTTATGCAGATTTGTTGAAAAAAGAGCAGGAATGCAACCGGAAAACAAAAGCCCCCCGGCCGAAGCCGGGGGACGGTTTGGGCGGAAATCAGGCGCTGACGAGATTCCGTGCCACACGGGTCTTGAAACCCATGCGGTCCAGCACAAATGCCAGAGGGAAGAACAGCACGGCGCTGCCGATGGCCTGGACGATAGTGCCGATGAACTGGGGAACAAAGGCGGCCAGTGTGCCGGTCATGATGCAGTAGGCAATGCTGTAGAGTGTGGGAGAGACAATGGCGGTGGTGAACACAGCGATGGTGTTCCGGCGGGTCAGAATCCGGTCGTGCTTGCAGGTGAACTGCATCGCCACAATGGCCTTGATGATGAGCGTGGGCAGAACCCAGGCGGGAGCGGTCAGCAAGTCGGCCAGGCCGGCACCCACAGAAGCTGCGAAGACGGCGTAGGGGGTGGGCAGCAGACAGGCTGCCAGGTAGATGAGCGTATCACCCAGATGGACATAACCACTGCTGCCGGGAATGGGAATGTGAAGAAAATAGGCGGTAACGACGGTAATGGCGGCGGCAAACAGGGCGGCAGTCACCATTTGACGCAGGCGTGGATTGGTGTTCATTGTGAAGTCCTCCTTGACAGATGGCCTTGTGTTAGGTACTATCATAGCAGAAATTGACCTGATTAAAAGTGCCAGTTTCCAGTATTTTTATAAGGCCAGATTGGAGGCGCGGCATGCTGACATATGAGTTGGATCGGCGGGGAGATCTGCCGTTGTATGAATATCTGTATCGCTGTATCCGAGGGAATATCCTGGACGGTACGCTTGCACCCAACACCCGCCTGCCCTCCAAGCGGGCACTGGCGGAGCATCTGAGTGTATCGGTGATTACGGTGGAAAATGCCTATCAGCAGTTGGAGGCAGAGGGCTATGTGACCGCCAAGCCCCGCCGGGGGGTATTTGTCTGCCGGGTGGAGCAGGTGCCCAAGACTCAGACAGTGGCTGTAACCCTGACAGAGCAGCAGAAGGCTGTCAACTGGCGGCTGGACCTGAAGCAGACCATGGTGGACGTGAGCCGATTTCCGGTTTCCGGCTGGGTGCGGCTCACCCGACAGGTCCTCTCCGAAGGTGGTACGGCTCTGCTCTCACCGGTGCCCCATCAGGGTCTGCTGGATCTGCGGCAGGCCATTGCCCATGATCTCTGGGAGCGCAAGGGCATGGCGGTGAATCCTGAGCAGATCGTTATTGGCGCCGGAGCTGAGTACCTCTACCTGCTACTGGCCCAGCTGCTGGGGCGAGAGGCCGTTTTGGCGGTGGAAGATCCTGGTTATCCAAAAATCCGACAGGTCTATGAGAAATGGGGACTCCCCTGCTGCCCGGTGCCGCTGGACCGGCAGGGCATCAGTCCAAAGGCTTTGGTAAAGGCCCGCGCAGCGGCAGTCCATCTCTCTCCCTCCCACCACTACCCCACCGGACTGGTGACACCCATTGGTCGGCGCCAGGCTCTGCTGCAATGGGCGGAGGAGCACGACGGCGTTATCATCGAGGACGACTACGACAGCGAGTTCCGCTTTACCGGGCGTCCCCTGCCTACGCTCCAGAGCATCGACCGCAGCGGTCGGGTCATTTATATGAATACCTTTTCCCAGACCATCTCACCCTCCATGCGTGTGGGCTTCATGGTGCTGCCTCCGGCTTTGTTGGAGCGGTATCGCAGGGAACTGAATTTTTATTCCTGCACGGTCCCCGCCCTGGATCAGCATGTGCTGGCCCGGTTCCTGGACCGGGGCTATTATGATCAGCACATTTCCCGGATGCGAAAAGAGTACCGGGTCCGCCGTGCGCAGGTGCTGGAAGCATTCCGCACCAGCCCCTTTGCCGAAAAGGTGGAGATTGCCGAGGAGGGAGCGGGCCTGCACTTTCTTCTGCGTCTGCATACAGACAAAAGCGATCAGGAGCTGCGGGTGCGGGCTGAGAAATTGGGCATCCGGCTGGCGTTTTTGTCAGAATATGCCGCCAGGAACCCGGAGTTCTATGCGCATACGCTGGTGATCAATTACGCGGGTCTGCGCCGGGAACGTCTGCCGGAGACGGTTTCACTGCTGGCAGAGGTCTTTGCGGACTTATAAGCGGAGAGTAAATATCTTTCAGATTCAAAACGCCGCCCGGAACATCCCGGGCGGCGTTTCGACAGGCGTTGCGTTACATGAGATTGTAGAGGATCTTTGCCATCTGTCCACGGGTAATGGGGTTGTGCGGCTTGAAGGAGCCGTCAGCGTAACCGCTGATGACGCCCTGAGCCGTCATGGTGCGGATGAAGTCAGCGGCATAGGCCGGGATGGAGGCGGCGTCGGTAAACGTCAGGGCCGCCAGGGCATAGCCCCTGGCCTGGGTGCGTCCGATCATGGTGGCGGCCTGGGCACGGGTCAGGCTGCTGCCTGGATTGAAATAGAGCTGACCATCCGCACCGGTGGAGCCGTTGACAATGCCCTCGGTGTACAGGGCTCGGATGGCGGGCAGCGCGTATGCGGGGATTTCAGCCAGGTCTGCAAAGGGCAGCACCACCCTGGAATAACGGCTTTCGTCCAGATGCAGATAGCGGTAGAGCATCACGGTAAACTGGGCCCGGGAGATGTTGTTGTTGGGTCGGAAGGTGCCGTCTGGATAGCCAGTGGTGATGCCGGAGGTATACATATAGTTCACATAGGTCTTCCCCCAGTAGCTTTCGGTGTCGGTGAACTGAGAGGGAGAGCCTGCGGCAGCAGGAATGTCCTGGGAGGCACGGCCCAGGTTGCCGGAGCCGTCCATAGCGGTGACCGTGAGCCGATGGGCCAGACCGTCGTTGGTCAGAGAGGCGGTGAAGGCGCCAGTCTTTTCGTTGTAGTTGAAGGGCAGGACGGTGCCATCCAGGGTCACATGGATGTTGTCACGGGGCAGCACACCGTCGATATCGTCTTTCACCGCACCGGAGAGCGTGAGAGTTTGGGGAGCATCCTGGCTGGACGGAGTCACAGAATGGATGTTTACGCTGGGAACTGTGGTATCCGTGGTGCCTGCAAAAGCGGCTACAAACTGATCCAGGTAAAGGGTACCGGTCAGAGCGGTCTTGGGGGCGGGCCAGGAGATCTCAAAGCCGTTTTCATCGAAAACAGGTTCCTCTTCCGCGGGCAGCAGATCCTGAGATGCCGTGATCCGGAAGCCCTGAAGCGCTCTGTTTTCGCTCCAGTTGGGGATCGTCAGCTGGCGCCAGCCGGTGAAGTCCAGAGGAACTGTCAGAGCGGCCTTGGTCTGGCCCTGCTCATCCATGGACAGCAGTTCCAGGGTGTTGCCGGAGTTGTCGCCATAGATCCAGAAGTTGAGAGCGGTATAGGGGCCGCTGACATGAAGGGGATCCTGCAGGTTCCACTCAGCGGTGTAGCCATTTTGAGCAGAGAGCTGGTAGCTCATCTTCATGGCGTTCCGACCGAAGCGCACAGGGTCGCCTGTGGCGGTGGTGGTGAGGGTCAAATCAGTACCGTAGCCGTGAGAGAAATGGAAATCTGCTTCAAAGTCCTCCACAGTCTTGAGCGGCATCCGGGAGACGGTCACATTGACCACGGCACTGCGACCGCCTGCGGTGACAGTGATCTTGCCGGAGCCCGGCTTGGTGGCGGTAAAGTGGCCCTGGGCGTCCAGAGTGCCGATATCACCGGTCAGGTTCCAGTCCACAGAGGCGGGATCGGCGTAAAGAGGCAGATGCTGGTAGGCTGCAGAGACAGTCAGGTTCGTCACAGAGCCGGGGACCACGGTGAGCTCCGTCACAATCTTGTCGTTGTGACGAATGGCCACCTGATCCGGGTTGGAAATGGCCTGGACAGTGGCGCTGCCGTGGCTGCCGGCGCCGGAGGCCATCACAGTGATGGTTCCGCCGGAACGGGGGGTGGTCAGTACATTGTTTTCCAGCTTGCCGCTGTCTACGGTGAGCTCAAAGGAGCGGTCCATGGGAATGAAATTGGTATCCACAGCGGAGGCGTTGATGCGGACGGAAGAGCCGGCCAACACCTGCATGTGCTCCGGTTGGACATAGAAGTGGCTCAGCTGGCCGGAGGGGCTGTTGTCGGCCACCAGGAAAATATGGTTTGTGACAGCACGTTCGACGCCGGAGGGACGGTTGACAGTGGCGGCCTTCAGGGAGTCTGGCTGGGTCACGGAGAGCGTGGTGGAGCCACCGCCGTCCAGGCACAGTGCGGAGGTGCAGCCCAGTTCAATCAGTCGGTTGGCCACCTGGGCCATAGAGGCACCGATGGAGTGCCCGGAGCGTCTGCCGTCAATGGTGTAGAACAGCAGAGTGCCGTCAGGACGCTGCCCCACGGCTGTCCGGGGGTTCACGTCGTTCTTGAGACCGGAGACCACAGTGCCGTTTTCCACCAGGGAGTAGAGGGCACCCAGGGCAAACTCCACGTCATTCCAGGCAGGATCCGCAGCGGTCACCTGAAGGGTGAGACGGCTGCCCGGGGAGAGCTTACGGATGGCGTCCACGAAGTAGGAATTGGATTTCAGGTTGACAGAGAGGACAATCTGGTCCTCTTGAATGGGTGTGGCAACAGCGTTTTCCAGTACGGCATCGACCTGGAGCGCCAACTCCTCACCAATGGCCAGATCGCCGCTGCTGATCGAGCAGACAACGTCAATGCCGGGCTCAGTAGTGCCGGTGGTGTGCTTGGCGTTGAAGTCATGGGTATAGAGGAAGATACCACCCTCGCTAACCCGGGACTTGTTGATACCGTCCAGGGAACGGACCACCCGGGTGGGAGTTCCATACTGGTCGATCACATCATAGCCCAGATCCATGGTGGCTTTGAGCCGTGGTTTGCCCAGAATGGCGCTGCCGTCCTCGCGGAAACCAATGGCGTAGTAGCCGCCGTCAGAGCTGATGAGGCGGCCATTCGACACGGTGAGGCCGATGGGCAGACCGGTACCGGTATTGTAAAAGTCGCCGTTGATGCCAGCCACCACACGCATACCGCGGGATTCCAAAACCTTGGCGGTGGCGGAGACTGTGGAGCGGTCTGTCAGAACGGAGCCGTAGGTAATAATGGGGGTCACCTGGCTGTTGGGGGTGTAGGTGATCAGGTTTTCTGTCCGGAGATCGCTGTATGCGGTGCTCCAAAACACGTTGGTGGACAGCTGTGTCCGCTCATTGAGCAGCGTCTCCCGCTGGGTCAGGTCCTCACCAAGGGCTTCGGACGCCCGGGCGTTGGCTGCCAGCGGACACAAGAGTGACAGCGACAGCAATAGAGACAGAGATTTTTGCAAGAATTTCTTCATATGAGCCTCCAAGAAAATCGTCGGGTAAGGATGGTATACATAATTTTATCTAACAATAGCACAATTCAAACCTAAAGTAAATGAAGATCTGGTTACAAAATTCGGTGTTACAGGAAGAATTTGATGGGCAAAGGCCAACTTGCGGTGAAGCAGTTGCAAAGCTATAATATATAGGAAATCAAGAGGAGGACTGAGCCATGAACGTCAGAATCAGAGCGGAAAAATGTATCGGCTGCGGCATGTGTGCTGCTGCGGCACCGGGGGTCTTTTCCATTGTGGGCGCGGTGTCCACAGTGCAGCGCCAGCCGGAGAGCGGTGAGCAGGGGCGGGTCTTTGACGCCGCCAACGGCTGCCCGGTCAATGCGATCAACGTGCGTCGCTAAAGCAGTGGTTATCTCCAGGGGAGGCGGCCCCTATTTGAAGCGTAAACGGCGAGGTGCTGTGGGCCTGTTTCCATAAATATTTTTCAAAAATGCCCCGGACAGTCTAAAAGGACTGTCCGGGGCATCACTGCGTTTTTGACCGTTATCCGAGTTTTTCCGCCACCGCGCGCATGGTGTGACGGAGGAAGATGAAGCAGATGACAAAGGAAACCACCTCTGCAATGGGGAAAGACCACCATACCAGATTGAGCTGTCCGGACTGAGCCAGCAGCCACGCTGCGGGCAGCAGTGCACCCAGCTGGCGGATGATGGAGGCCACCATGGCGTGAATGGGGTTGCCAATGGCCTGAAACACGGAGCAGGAGATGATGCAGAAGCCTGCCATCAGGAAGGAAATAGAAATAATCCGCAGGGCCGGGATTCCGATGGAGAGCATATCCGCCGAGGCATCAAACATTCCCAACAGAGTGCCTGGCATCAACTGAAAGGCCAGGAAACCAGCCAGCATGATGGTGATGGCGGTGACCATAGTCAGCCGGATAGTCTTCTTCACTCGGTCCAGTCGGGCGGCACCATAGTTATAGGCAATAATGGGGACCATCCCGTTGTTCAGACCGAATACCGGCATAAAGACAAAGCTCTGGATTTTGAAGTAGGCGCCAAAGACAGCAGTGGCCGTGGGGGTGAACACAAAAAGAATCTTGTTCAGACCAAAGGTCATAATAGAGGTAATGGACTGCATGATGATGGAGGGGATGCCAACCCGATAGACTTCCTTAGCAACCGTGGGGTCCAAGCGGATCCGATGGAAGCTGAGGTGAACCTCGTGGTTGCGGCGGAGGTTAAAGAAGAGCCCCAGGGCTGAGGCGGCCAACTGGCCGATCACAGTAGCCACGGCGGCACCGGCCACGCCCATGGCGGGCAGGCCAAAGAGACCGAAGATCAGAATGGGGTCCAGGATGATGTTCAGCACTGCACCCACAATCTGGGTCACCATGGACAGGGCACTGCGGCCGGTGGCCTGCAGCATCCGCTCCATGCAGAACTGCATAAAGAGTCCGATGGAGCAGCCCAGGCAGATTTGGGAGTAGATGGTGCCCATTTCCACGATCTCCGGCACGTCGGCGGCCTGGGCCTGGAAGAACGCGTGGGAGCCGAATACACCCAGAAGGGCGAAGGCCAGCGCGCTGAGAATTGCCAGCAGAATGGAGGTGTTGGCAGTGCGGTCTGCCATCTCCTGCCGCCGTTCACCCAAAGAACGGGACAACAGGGCATTCACGCCCACACCAGTACCGGCGCCCACGGCAATCATCAGGCTTTGCAGAGGAAATGCCAGGCCCACTGCATTGAAAGCGTTTTCGCTGATGCGGGAGACAAACACGCTGTCCACGATGTTGTAGAGTGCCTGGACCAGCATGGAGATCATGATGGGCACGGCCATGGAGACGAGCAGCTTGCCCTCACTCATCACGCCCATTTTGTTTTCAGAATCACGGTTTTCGTTCATATTGTTCTCCTTTTCCGTTAGATCTGTCAGATAAAAGGACGCGGCTTTCGCCGCGCCCTGTTGGGTTTACACTGTATTTACTTTTTCAGTTCGCCAGTGGCCAGCTGCGTCAAATAGGCGTTCAGAAAGCCATCAATATCGCCGTCCATGACATTGTCAATATTGCCGGTCTCGTAGCCGGTGCGGGTATCCTTGACCATCTGATAGGGCATAAAGACGTAGGACCGGATCTGGCTGCCCCACTCAATCTTCATCTGGACGCCCTTGATGTCGGAGATCTTCTCGGCGTGCTGCTGCGCTTTCAGCTCCAACAGCTTGGCGCGCAGCATTTTCATACAGTTGTCCTTGTTCTGGAATTGGGAGCGCTCCTGCTGAGAAGCCACCACAATACCGGTAGGCTTATGGGTCAGACGGACAGCGGAAGAGGTCTTGTTCACGTGCTGGCCGCCGGCACCGGACGCGCGGTAGACCTGCATCTCAATATCCTCGTCCCGAATCTCAATGGACTGGTCGTCCTCCAGTTCCGGCATGACCTCGATGGCTGCAAAGGAGGTCTGGCGGCGGGCGTTGGCGTCAAAAGGAGAGACGCGGACCAGACGATGAACCCCGTTTTCGCTCTTGAGCAGACCATAGGCGTTCTCACCCTCAATGGAGATGGCGGCGGATTTGATGCCCGCTTCTTCGCCGTCTTCATAGTCCAGAACCTTGTAGGAAAATCCATGGCGTTCGGCCCAGCGGGTATACATGCGGTAGAGCATGGAGGTCCAGTCCTGGGCCTCGGTGCCGCCGGCGCCGGCGTGGAACTGCAAAATGACGTTGCTGGAATCGTACTCACCGGAGAGCAAGGTGGTCATCCGGGTCTCCTCCACCTTCTCCTGGAGCTGTTCAAAATCTGCCTTCAGCTCTTCCAGAATATCGGCGTCATCGGCCTCCTGCCCCATTTCACACAGGACGTTGAGATCCTCCCAGGTGGAGACCAGCTTCTCCTGCCGGTTCACTTTGTTCTGCAGCTGGCGCAGACGCATCTGCACCTTCTGAGACCGCTCCAAATCGTTCCAGAAGCCATCCTGGGCAGTCTCGTCCTCAAGACGTGCAGCCTCCTGTCGGGCGCTTTCAATGTCCAGGGCAGCGCCCAGCTTGTCCAGCTCCGGACCCAGATCGCGGAGCTTCTGCTTATATGCGTCGTATTCAATCAATGCCATGACATATTCTCCATCTAATAGAAATTCTTTAACTATAGTATTATACAGAAAATGCTGCAGTTTGTAAAGAAAAATAAGCGGTATTTTGCGAAAATCGGAGACTTTTCCAAACCTGAAGCTGTGCTGTGGCCTGCGCTGTTCAGAAAGTGCAAAAAGCGCATGGGATTTACGCTCTAAAAACAATCCGTTCATAATTTGTTCATGACTTACAAAGCCTTTTCGGGTATGTTACATGTATGTATATATCCCATTCAGACCTATATACGGGGAAGGAGCACATCATGAAAAATTTAAGGAAAAAACGGCTTCCATCGTTCCTGATGGCATTGGTGCTGCTGTTCAGCCTGGTGCCTATGGCAGAGGCCAGAAGCAGTGCAGACAAGGTGTACACAGTTGATCCTGGAAAGAAAGTTGAAATCGATGATCGCTTCTTTGAAAATCAGTATGGAAACGGTTTTACCTACCTGGAATTTACGGATATCCAGGGTCTGGATGCTGCCGGAAATCTGTACGCTTTTGATTATTCTGAGAGCGATGATCAGGTTCGTGTGTCTGAGAGAGTTGCAGAAGGAGCGACTTTCTATAAGCGTTACAGCGACATGGGCAGAGGAGATTATCTGATTCGCGGCATGTACTTTGAAGCAAATAGGAATGCCTCCAATCAGACGGTAACATTGGACTACCGGCTCTATGGGGAGGATGGATACAGCCGTGGCATGACAGGCACAATCGAAATTCAGATTGGCCGCGGCAGTTCCTCCGGAAGCCACAGCAGCAACTCAGAACTCTCCTATTCTGTGGATGCTGGTGAGACCGTCAGTCTGCGCGCCCGGGACTTCCGGGATATTTTCCGTGCGGACAGATATACCCGCGGTGAGCTGAATTATGTGGTCTTTACCGGCTATCGTGATCTGGATGATTACGGCTATCTGACCGCAGACACCAGGAAGACCAGTGTAGACTTTGATGAGTCGAATCTGAAGAATGTATGGTTCCACTATAATTACCGCGATATCGGGTATGATGATGACTGCGATCTGGATACACTGACCTTTACCGCAAATCGCCGCGCTCGCGATGGGGTTTTGAAGCTGGATGCCACGCTGGTGGGCAAGGATGAAAGTGAGAAAGTGGATGTCACGGTGGAAATCGTGGTGGGCCTCGGCAGCACTTCCGGAAACCACGGCAGCACCCGGGGCGATATTGAGTACAAGGTGGAGCCCGGACGTGAAGTTGTGTTTGATGTCCGTGATTTTACCCGCTTCTACAGTGATGTGCGCTATGTGACGTTTACTGGCGCTGAGGGGCTGAATCGTACCAGCGGTGATGTGTACTACCGCTATGAGTATCGTGATGAGGAAAAGTTTACCGCGTCTTCTCTGGAGGATTATAAGTTCTACGTGAACGAGAGTTCCTACGGCGACTACGATCTGGACGATATAAGCTTTGTGGCCGACAGAAGCTTCGACAGTGTCGTTGTTTTGGAATTCCGGGCATGGAAGACCAGCCGCACTTATGAGGACGGCACCCTGGTGATCCGCTCCACCGATTTCACCGGTGAGGATGATATCCCCAATGTGCTGTCTACCACCGCAGATATTCGTTATTACATCACCGGCAATGATACCGCGCGTGTTAACGCCAATGATATTGCGCGATTCTATGCCAAGAAGGTGCCTGGCTCCACCTTGCAGTATGTGATGCTGAACGGGGTTCCCGCCCAGGGCGTTTTGTACTACAACTTCTACGGGACCAGCCCTTACGGCCCCAGCCAGCAGGAGCTCAATGTGAGGAACTGCCGCCAGCAGGCCTTTGTCTATAATCCCTCCGACAGCCAGGCCTATGCTCTCAGCGAGCTGCTCTATCTCCCTTATGGCACGAACAATTGTGTCTCCATTCCTTTCACGGCCTATGGAACCGATGGCCGCTCTGCCAGCGGCTCCATCTACATCAGTGTGAGCAAGAAGGTCGTTCCGGAAGTCTACGGCCAGACCCCCAAGGGCAGTGCCGTTCCCTTCCCTGCAGCTCCGGTCTACAGCGCGGTGTCCAACGCTGCCGGTACTGCACTCTCCGGTATCCGGCTGCTGGCCCTGCCTGCTGCAAATGTGGGTAAGATTGTGCTGGGAAGCTCCGCTCTGGCAGTGGACACCACCACGGTCTACGGCTACAACAGCGGGGCCTGGAAGATGAGCGATCTGCGCTTTGTCCCCGCTGCTGGCTATACGGGTTCTGTGGAGATTCCCTATGCTGCCTATGACGCCGCGGGCAAGCCCTATGCTGCCGGCAAGGTGTGCGTAGGTGTCCTCAACGGAAAGGCCAAGACCTTCAAGGATCTGAACAGCAAGACCTGGTGCTACAAGTACGTCAGTGAGCTGGCGGATGCCCGCATCATTGACGGTTATTCCGACGGCACTTTTAAGGAGAAGAATACCCTGTCCTATGGTGCAGCACTGAAGCTGATTATGCTGGGCGCCGGATATTCCGAACAGGCTCCTACCGTGAAGAATTCTCCGTTCAGCGGATATTTGGCCAAGGCAAAAGCTGACGGCCTGGTCAGCGGCAATGTAAACCTGAAGAAGTCTATCACCCGCGGCGAGGTCTCCCAGCTGGCGGCCAAGGCCCTCAAGCTCAACACAAAGAATCTGCCCAGCGTGCAGCCATTCACCGATACCAAAGATCCTTATATCCAGGCACTGAATGCGGCTGGCATTATTGAGGGCTACTTCTCCAACGGCACTTCTACCTTTAAGCCCAACAACAGCCTGACCCGCGGTCATATCTCCGCAATTGTCTGGCGTATGATCCAGTACAGAAAGTAAGTTTTTCTACAAAACGTTCTTTGCGCAAAACAACCCCCTCCCCGACATCAGAGTGTCGGGGAGGGGGGGATCGAAGAAATCCAAAAAAAGAAGAGCTCACGCAAAAGCGTGAGCTCTTCTTTTTTTGGAGCGGCTGACGGGAGTCGAACCCGCCTATGCAGCTTGGGAAGCTGCCGTTCTACCGATGAACTACAGCCGCAGAAACTTAATATGCAAGTATTATACCAGACTGAACATGTAAAAGCAACATGAAAAAAGCTGCATGACAGAAAAAGAAATCTGATTGGATAAGCAGATGCTGTTGCAAAAACGACAGTTGCGGAAAGAATATTATGATATGCTAATATCTAAAATAGAGTTAACTTGGAAAGGTGGCGTGTACATGGAGACCATAGACACCTGCACTGTTAAATATGTGGATTACGAGGAGCGGGCCGCCTTATTGAAAGTGCTGTCCAATCCGGTCCGCCTGCAAATTGTGCATGGCCTGCTGCGGCAGGGATGCCGCAATGTGGGCTGCATGGAAAAGGGTACCGGCATGAGCCAGTCCTGCATTTCCCAGCATTTACAAAAGCTGCGGTCTGCCGGCATCGTGACGTCGGAGCGCTCGGGCAATGAGGTCTACTACCGCGCCGCCTCCGAAGATGCGGCGGTCCTGCTGGCGGCGCTTCTTGGAGAGGAGTATGAATCGTATGTCCTATGATGTTTTGGTGATCGGGGGCGGCCCCGCAGGTTTGAGTGCAGCTGTCAACGCCCGTGCCCGGGGCCGCAGTGTCCTGGTGGTATCCAATCCCATGGAGGACAGCCCCCTCTGGCGGGCAGAGCGGGTGGACAACTACCTGGGGCTTCCCGGACTGACCGGCCCTGAGCTGCTGAATACCCTGCATCAGCACGCAGTGGATGCCGGTGCGGAGTTCCGGGAGGGGAAGCTGCTCAGTGCCATGCCCATGGGTGAGCGTTGGTTTGCCACTGTGGACAGTGATGTGGAGGAGGCCTTCGCGCTGGTGCTGGCTGCGGGTGTTGCACGGAGCAAAAAGTTCCCCGGTGAGGAGCAGTTCCTGGGCCGGGGCGTCAGCTATTGCGCCACCTGCGATGGCATGCTCTACCGGGGCAAGGCTGTGGCAGTGGCTGGCTTTACGGATCACGCCCGCCGGGAGGCTGACTTCCTGGAGCACATTGGCTGTCAGGTCACCTTCCTGGACCATCCCCGGGATCTGGAAATTCGGGGCGAGCAGATGGTCCAGGAGATCGTCAGTGGTGGAGAGACCATGCCGGTGAGCGCGGTGTTCCTGCTGCGTCCCACCATGGCGCCCACAGACCTCTTCCCCGGCATTGCTTTGGAGGATGGCTATGTGGCAGTGGATCGGCGTATGGCTACCAATCTCCCCGGCGTTTTTGCCGCCGGTGACTGTACCGGCGGTCCTCTGCAGGTGGGCAAGGCAGCCGGTGAGGGCCTGATTGCAGGTCAGAGTGCTGCCATGTATGCCAGCAAGGTCCAGAAAAATGGGTAAATGCACACAACAACTGAGAATAAAGGAGCATGAATCATGGCAATTTGTAATTTGAATATGGCGGAATTTGATACGGTCGTACAGGAAAAATCCCTGGTACTGGTAGACTTTTGGGCCACCTGGTGCGGCCCTTGCCGCATGGTGGCACCTGTGATGGAAGCCCTGGCAGAAAAATATGACGGCAGGGTGCTGGTGGCAAAGGTGAATGTAGACGAGGAGCCTGCACTGGCCCAGCGCTTCGGTGTGATGAGCATCCCCACGGTGGTGGTGCTGAAAAACGGCCAGGAGGTGGACCGAAAAGTCGGAGCCATGCCCGGCACTGCCTATGAGAGCGTTTTGGACGCCAACTTGTAAAAGAATCAGGGGCCTTCCCGACGGGAGGGCCCTTTCTCATTGATTTTACAATCAGAGTTTGTTACACTGGGCATGGAACATCTCCGCCGGACCCGGCGGACACAGATATTTTTTCTATCAGAAATGAGGTCGTTTTACATGGTAAAAATTGCTCCTTCCATTCTTTCGGCAGATTTTGCCAACTTGGAACGGGATATCCAGAAAATCAGCACGGCTGACTATGTCCATGTGGACGTGATGGACGGCGTGTTTGTGCCCAATATCTCGATTGGGATTCCCGTAGTGAAGTGCATCCGCCCCACCACGACGCTGCCCCTGGACGTCCATCTGATGATTGTGGAGCCGGTGCGCTACGTGGATCAGTTCTGCGATGCAGGTGCCGACCTGGTGACCGTCCATGTGGAGTCCGACACCGAGGAAAACATTCACAAGGCCATCGACAAGATCCACGCCAAGGGCAAGAAGGCCGGAATTGTCGTCAAGCCCAAGACTCCCGCAGAGGCTGTGCTGCCTTTCCTGGAGAAAGTGGAGCTGATTCTGGTCATGACTGTGGAGCCTGGCTTCGGCGGTCAAAGCTTTATGGAAGATATGATGCCAAAGGTGACGGCTATCCGAAAGCTCATTGACGAGAAGAACCCCACCTGCGAACTGGAAGTGGACGGCGGTGTGGCCCCCGACACCTGCAAGACCTGCATCGTGGCTGGCGCCAATGTGCTGGTGGCTGGCAGCTCTGTTTACAAGGCTGCGGATATCCGTGCCCGCATTGCAGAACTGAGAGGTTGATGGATGAGAACAATCACCAAACTTCCGAGGGATAAGATGGGGGTATTTTCCACCCCACTTCTATAAGCTGGAGCGGATCAGCGCTGATGGGCGGGCTGCTGCCCCGCCTGATATGTGTTTTTTAGTTATACTGTTTAGTGAGGAGTACCTGTATCCATGGAGTATTTTCCCGCTCCCCTTGAAAAATTAGTGGAGCAGTTTGCCCGGCTGCCGGGCATTGGCGGCAAGTCCGCCCAGCGCCTGGCGTTCTATGTGCTTGGTCTGCCGACAGAGGAGGCCCAGGAGTTTGCGGACGCCATTGTGGACGCAAAAAAAACGGTGACCTGCTGCCCCGTCTGCCGGAACTTTACAGCGGGGGGACTCTGCCCCATCTGCGCCTCCCCAAAACGGGATCAGAGCGTCATCTGCGTGGTGGCGGACCCCCGGGATGTGGCAGCCATTGAGCGCAGCCGGGAGTACGGCGGCACCTACCACGTACTGCACGGCGTCATCTCCCCCATGAACCATGTGGGTCCAGATGACATTGCTATTCGACCGCTGCTGGACCGCATTGCCAAGGGCGGCGTCCGGGAGGTCATCATGGCCACCAATCCAGACACCGAGGGAGAGGCAACGGCTATGTATATTGCCCGGCTGCTCAAGCCCTTTGACGTAAAGGTCACTCGATTGGCCTACGGCATCCCCGTGGGCGGTCACTTGGAATTTGCCGATGACGCCACTGTCATGCGGGCGCTGGAAGGCAGAATCGAACTGTAAAAAATCCCAACCCAATTGGATGAAGGACCCCAAAAGGGGCGGGAATATTTGCAGCAAAAATTATTTAAGCTGCCGAAATGGCTTGCGTCCTGTGCAAAGCAGGGGGCAAGCCATTTCATTTTGCCTGAATCCGCTTGTTACGGTAGCAATCGGCATATTCCATCAGTGTTGCCCCACCAGTTTCCCCCCGCGGCTCATCCTCTGTCGGATACCGTTATCTGCGGGGTTGGAGAGGTATTGTTTGTGTCGGTACTGCCAATTTTCGTCCTTTTTTGGCATAGTCAAGCACCCCACCTGTTATTCAGTATCTCATACTGTCTAACAAATGGGGTGCAGTTCATTCAATGGGGTGCGGGGGGTCAGTCTTTCTGCGGAATGGCCAATTTCAAATCTTCCACCAGCTCCAGCGCAGACTGCAAAACATCTGCGCCGGGCTTCAGGGTCAGAGACAGAGCGGGAACTTCCCCGGCGGCCAAGGTCAGGCGGTAGCGGTACTTGGCAAGACCGCACACGGCAGCCAGGGCCTCTGGCTGGAACATACCCAGCTTGAATTTCAGCACATTCTTCTTCTGAGAGATATCGGAGACACCGGCCTTGGAGGCGGCAGAACGCAGCAGAGCCACATCCAGCAGGGCCAGAACCGACTTGGGGGCGTCGCCGTAGCGATCCAGCATCTCGTCCAGCAGGTCGGAGGCGTCGTCGTCTGTCCGGATGGCAGCAATTCGGCGGTACAGGTCCATTCGTTGGGCCGGGTCTTTGACATACCGCTCCGGAATATTGGCGTTGACCGTCAGGTCTGCCGTGCACTCCGTTTCAATGGGCTTCTGCTCACCCTTTTCCTCCAGCACGGCCTCTTCCAGCAGTTTCAGGTAGAGGTCATAGCCTACGGTCATGAGGTATCCCGACTGCTCCGGGCCAAGCAGGTTGCCTGCACCGCGGATTTCCAGATCCCGCATGGCAATACGGAAGCCGGAGCCGAACTCGACGAACTCCCGGATGGCTGCCAGCCGCTTGGCGGCGTTCTCCTGCAGCACTTTGCCCTGTCTGTAGGTCAGGTAGGCATAGGCACGGCGGGAGGAACGGCCAATACGGCCCCGGATCTGGTGCAGCTGCGCCAGACCCATGTGGTCCGCGTCTTCGATGATGATGGTGTTGGCATTGGGAATATCGATGCCAGTTTCTATGATGGTGGTACAGACCAGAATGTCGGCTTCACCATCCACCATGGCCTGCATCACGCTGCTCAGCTCGTTTTCGCTCATACGTCCGTGGGCAATCGCGATGCGGACCTCCGGACCCAGCAGCTTCTGAATGCGGGAGGCCACCATGGAAATGTTCTCCACCCGATTGTGGAGGTAGTAGACCTGACCGCCCCGGTTCAGTTCCCGGCGCATGGCGTCCTCCAGCACGGCCCAGTCCTGTTCCAGCACATAGGTCTGCACCGGCAGGCGGTCGTGGGGGGGTTCTTCAATGGTAGACATGTCCCGCAGACCCGAAAGTGCCATATTTAAGGTCCGGGGAATGGGGGTTGCGGACAGTGTGAGCACATCTACCTGCTTGGACATCTCCTTGAGACGCTCCTTGTGGGTGACTCCAAAGCGCTGCTCCTCGTCGATAATGAGGAGCCCCAAGTCCTGAAACTTCATATTTTTTTGCAGCAGTTTGTGGGTGCCGATCAGCAGGTCCACCTGACCGGCGGCGGTGGCTTCCAAAATGCGCTTGGATTCCTTGGCACTGGTAAACCGGGAGAGAACCTCGATGGTCACAGGGAAATTCTGAAACCGCCCTACGGCGGTGGCGTAGTGCTGCTGTGCCAGAACGGTGGTGGGGACCAGAATGGCGGCCTGCTTGCCGTCCAGGACACACTTCATTACGGCGCGGAGGGCCACTTCTGTTTTTCCGTAGCCAACATCGCCGCAGAGCAGGCGGTCCATGGGACGCGGGCGCTCCATGTCTGCCTTGATGTCTGCCACGGCCCGCAGCTGGTCATCGGTTTCGGCGTAGGGAAAGGCATCCTCAAACTCCCGCTGCCAGGGGGAATCGGGAGAGAAGGCGTAGCCAGGGGTCCGCTGGCGGGCAGCGTAGAGGGCAATGAGTCCCTTGGCCAGATCTTTGGCCGCGGCCTTGGCCCGGGTTTTCTGCTTGGCCCACTCAGTGCCGCCCAACTTATTGAGACGGGTCCTCTCATGATCCTCGCCGCCGCCGATATACTTGCTCACCTGATCCAAAGCGGTGGCGGGGACATAGAGACAGTCACCGCCGGCATAGTCAATTTTGATGTAGTCCTTTTCCACACCGTCTACCGGCATGCGATGGATTCCGGCGAAGCGGCCGATACCGTGGTGGACATGGACTACCAGATCGCCGGGAGTCAGGTCGGTGTAGGACTGGATCTTCTGGCGGTTGGAGTCCTTTTTCAGCTTGGGCCGCTTCCGGGGACCGGCTGTGGTGAGCTGCCCCTCGGTGAGGACTGCCAGATGCAGGGCGGGCCATTCGCAGCCTGCCGAGAGAGCGCCGATGGAAATGCGGATCTCACCGGGCTTCGGCATTTCTGAGTTGCTGGGATCCAGCACAGCTGGGATGTTCCGGTGTTCCAGCATGTTGTGGAGGTTTTTCGCCCGACCTTCACCGGCTGCCAGCAGCAGTACAGCACTCCCGTTGTCCCGGTATTCCTGCAGTTCACTGACCGCGGTTTCCAGGCTGCCGCCGTAGGAACTGAGCTGACGGGCAGAGATGGACAGGAGATGCCGCGGCTTCAGGGGGTAGCGGCTGGTGGGCAGGGCGCTGGTCTCAATGACGGGGAAGTCCTCCAACGTGGCATAGAGCTCCTGCTGGTCCAAGTAGAGTGCTGCATATTCCCCTGCCATCAGACCGCTGGAGATCATGGACTCCATATCCTGCCGGTGCTGAACCAGAGTGCTGTGGACCCGCTCGTCCACCCGGCCGCTCTCACAGAGGAAAACAATGGCGTCGGAAGGCAGATAGTGGATGCCGGCCCAGACCTTGGGATATACGGCGGCCAGGTAGCGATCCATACCGCCGGGAACGGAGCCGCTGCGAAGCCGCTCACTGTCGGAATTCAGCCGCTGGCACAGTTCTTCTGTGTGCTGCTTTTTGGCAAGCTTGGAGGAGACCTTGGAAAGCGTGTCGGCAAGTCCTGCCAGACCACCCTCAGCCAGCCTGGGCAGCACCTCGGCAGCGGGCAGCAGCAGGCTCTCCTCCACGTTCCGTGTTCGCCGCTGAGTGTTGGGATCGAACTCTCCCATGGAGTCAATCTCGTCATCGAAGAATTCGCAGCGGACAGGCTGCTCCATCAGAGGAGAATAGACGTCCAGAATGCCGCCGCGGAGGGCGAATTGTCCTACACCTTCCACTTGCTCGCAGCGGACATAGCCGGCGGAGAGCAGCTGCTCTGAAAGCTGAGCGGGGTCGGTCACATCACCCACAGCCAGCCGGAAGGTCTGTGCCTTCAGAGTCTCCGGAGCCAAAGTACGGGCCATCAGTGCATCGATGGTGGCCACGATCACGGGGGCACTGCCGGTGGCCATGGCATAGAGGGCGCCCAGGCGCTTCTGTTCCCAAGCGTGGGAGGAGACGGCGTCCCGGAACTGCCACTCCCGGGAGGGGAGCACTACCGGCGCTACATTCAGCAGCGCGGACAGGTCGCTGGTGAGCGTCTGGGCCTCGCCCTCGTCGCCGCAGAGAAACACAGCAGGGCGATGGACTGCCCGCGCCACAGCTGCGCAGACGCATGACTTCTGGACGGGCTGAAGCCCCGTGACTGCAACAGGGCAGCCGCCGCGCTCAACCTGAGAGATGAGATCCGCAACCTCCTGGATGCTCTGTAATTGTTTCAGAAACTGTTCCATGGCAAAGTCCCTCTGAAAAAAGAAATTCAAGACGAAAGGGCACAAACCCCGGAGAGGGGGCCTGCACCACATTCAGTGTATTCGGATTGTGAGACGACTATGCGTCAGTTGAAGGTGTTCATGGCCTTCTGGGTGCCGTTTTCGATGATGCATGCAGCAGCGTCGATGGCCTTTTCAAACATCTCTGCCAGCACCTTCCGCTCTGCCTGGGAAGGAACGCCAATGACCCAGTCGATCATCTGGCTGCTGTCGGAGGGGGCACCGGTGCCGATTTTGACACGGGGAAAGTCCTGAGTGCCCAGATGGGCAATGATGTTCTTGATGCCGTTGTGGCCGCCTGCGGAGCCGGTGGGCCGGACGCGCAGCTTGCCTACAGGCAGGGAGATGTCGTCGTAGATCACCAGCACGTGGTCGGCGGGGATTTTGTAGAACTGCACAGCTTCCCGGACGGCCTCGCCGGAGAGATTCATATAGGTCTGGGGCTTCATCACAAGGCACCTGGCCCCGCCCAGCTCGCAAATGTTGCAGACGGACTTGAACTTCACCTTGTTGAGCTTGATGCCCTTCTTTTCAGCAAGTAGATTCACGGCGAGAAAGCCCATGTTGTGCCGGGTCTTTTCGTATTTGTCGCCGGGGTTGCCCAGGCCGACAATCAGCCAGTCCACGGCGGAGGTTTTGCTTCCAAACATTGATGATATCTCCTGGAAATTAGATTCAAATATTCCGAAAAGGCGGGAAAGCTGAACTTTCCCGCCTTGTTGGTTATGAGATTTGAGAAACCCGGTCCCTGCTCCGCCGTATCGCTGCGGCGGTAAAACGGTCACCGCACAGTTTCAAACTCGCTGGGGGAAACTACGTTCCGAAATGAATCTGTCTGTTTCTTGAGAAGAAGTGAGACAGCACCTCTGAGAACTCTCAACACCCGAGGGCGGGGAGAAATCAGCGGAACAGCTTGGAGATGGAGATCTCCTGATAGATGCGCTCAATGGCCTCGGCAAACATGGGAGCAACCGTCAGATACTTCAGCTTGTCGCAGGCCTGGACATTGGCGGGGATGGTGTCCAGCAGAGCCAGCTCCTGGATGGGGCTGTTGTTCAGACGCTCGATAGCGGGGCCGGACAAAACGCCGTGAGAAGCGCAGGCGTGAACGCTCTTTGCACCGTGGTCAATCAGGGCCTGAGCGGCGTTGCACAGAGAACCGGCGGTATCCACCATGTCGTCAAACAGAATGCAGTCCTTGCCGACGACGTCACCGATGACGTTCATGACCTCGCAGCTATTGGCCTTCTGACGGCGCTTGTCCACAATGGCCATGTTCATGTGCAGCTTCTGAGCGAAGGCACGGGTACGGGCCACAGAGCCCACATCGGGGGAGACGGCCATCATGTTCTCACAGTCAGTGCCGAACTTTTTGGCATAGTAGTCCACGAAGATGGGGTTTCCTGCAAGGTTGTCCACGGGGATATCGAAAAAGCCCTGGATCTGGGATGCGTGAAGGTCCATGGTCAGCACGCGGTCAGCGCCAGCAGCGGTGAGCATGTTGGCCACCAGCTTTGCGGTGATGGGATCGCGGGCCTTAGCCTTGCGGTCCTGACGTGCATAGCCGAAGTAGGGGATCACAGCAGTAATCCGACCAGCGGAAGCACGCTTGAGAGCATCGATCATGATGAGCAGCTCCATCAGGTTGTCGTTGACGGGGGTGCAGGTGGACTGGACCACGAACACGTCGCTGCCGCGGACGGTCTCGTACAGGGAGACGAAGATCTCGCCGTCGGAGAACTTGCCAACCTCGGACTCGCCCAGCTTGGTGCCCATCTGGCGGCAGATGTCCTCAGCCAGCTTGCGATTTGCGTTGCCGGAGAAGATCTTGATGTCCTTACCATGAGAAATCATTTTCAGTATCCTCCAATAAATATGTGTATGTTGTTTATCTACATGAAATTTGCAGCATAGGATAAAAGGGGATCAGCCCTTGCCGTGAATTTTGCGGTTGCGCTCGGCCCAGCCGTCCACATTGCGCTGCCTGGCGCGGGCCACGGCCAGGGCGTCCGCGGGGACGTCCTCGGTGATGGTGGAGCCGGCAGCAGTATAGGCGCCCTCACCCAGTGTGACGGGGGCAATCAGATTGGTGTTGCACCCGATAAACGCGTGGTCACCGATGGTGCACCGGTGCTTTTGGAAACCGTCATAATTGGTGGTGACGGTACCGCAGCCGAAGTTGACATGCTCTCCCACGTCGCTGTCCCCCACATAAGTGAGGTGGGAGATCTTGGTTCCGTCGCCAATGGTGGAGTTTTTGACCTCCACGAAATCGCCTACCTTGATGTCGCTGCCGATGTGGCTGCCGGGGCGGACGTAGGCAAAGGGACCGATGTGGGTGCGCTGACCCACGGTGCTCTCCAGAACCTGAGAGGCGTTGACCTCTGAGAAGTCGCCGATTTCGCAGTTGCGTACAAGGGCGTTAGGACCGATGGTGCAGTTCTGACCGATGATGGTCTCGCCCTGCAAAATGGTGCCGGGGAGAATCATGGTGCCGGAGCCGATGGCGGCTCTGGGGTCGATATACACGGACTTGGGGTCCAGAATGCGGACACCGGACTGGATATGTGCCTGGACAATGCGGTCCCGGAGCATCAGCTCCAGCTCGGCAATGGTAGCGGCGCTGAAAATGGGGAGCCAGCCGGGAACCAGCTGGGCAGCAGAGACATTGTTGGTCATTTTCTGCTGCCAGGCCTCTTGCAGCTCGTAGCCCGCAGCCTGGTAGGCAAAACCCGCACCAGCCTCCTTGAGAGGCAGGGCAGCTCGGCTCAGAACCAGAACGGGATCGGGCGTATTCAAAAAGGCGTGAAGGTCAGATTGCTGCTCAGAGACAATGACGTCTGCATCCTCCGGGAAACAGGCGCGGGCCTCCTGAGAAAAACGGGGACCACAGACGACAAAAAACCGCTGTACGCCATCAGCCAGCAACTGATTGCTCGCCCATCTCAGGATCGGGCAAAACAGGACGGCTTCCAGCATCAGCGGTTTGGCGTTGACCGGTACAGATGCATCCTCCTCAAAGAAGAACACAGCACTGCGCGGACAATCCATGGGAGATCCCTCCTTTTTGTGGTATCAATGCGGTGGCGTAGCTGCACACAGGCGAGCCACGCTATCTTACTTTATTGTATTATACCAAATATTTAGTGAAAATCTAGTGTTCATCCAGAAAAAGTCCGAGAAAAACATCCAAATCTTTTGGGATAATCTGTGCGTTTTTGTGGGACAAAGCCAAGAAAACAGTACCATTGGACAGAGGTACACCTGTGCGCGTTAACCGAAAAAGAAACACTCCCTTTCCCGCCGCTCCTGTGGGAATGAGGGAAAAGACGGGGGGCGGTGAGGGAAAAATAGTATTCCCGGAAACATATTTCTTGAAAAGTGCGGTTTATACTTAGATTATAGTTGAAATCATAGACGTAAAGAATTAAAATAAAGACTATCGTGTAAAAAAGGAGGCTTCTTTGTGCTCAATATTGTCCTGGTGGAGCCTGAGATTCCCCAGAACTGCGGGAACATCGCCCGCACCTGCGCCGCTACCGGCAGCCGACTCCATTTGATTCGCCCACTGGGGTTTGATACCTCGGAGACCATGGTGAAGAAAAACATGAAGCGCTGCGGTCTGGACTATTGGCATCTGGTAGAAATCCGGGAGTACGATGGCCTGGAAGATTTTTTTCAAGTCCACCCTGAGGCTGCCGCTGATTGCTGGCTGGCCACCACCAAAGCGCCCCATCGATTTGACGAGGCACAGTTTACACCGGACAGCTGGCTCTTCTTCGGAAAGGAGACGGCGGGACTTCCTCTTGCCTTCCGTGAGGCCCTTCGAGACCGCTGCGTGCGGCTGCCCATGGTATCGGAGGCCCGCAGCCTGAACCTTGCCAACTCTGTGGCGGTCTTTGTTTATGAGGCTCTGCGCCAGACCGGCTATCCCGGCCTGCTGGGCACAGGCGAAATGGTCTCTGAGCTGTGAGGCGGATTGTCCGCCCGGAGCGGTGATCGAAAAACAAAATTCATCTGTCAAAACGGAATACCCATCCATTATGAATATAAAATAATAACGGAGGTTCCCTATGAACTACAACAAGAAAACTGTTCGTGACGTCGACGTTGCCGGCAAGAAGGTCCTGCTCCGCTGCGACTTTAACGTGCCCATGGCCAAGGACGGCAGCGGCGTCATCACTGACGACAAGCGCATCCGCGCTGCCCTGCCCACCATTGAATACCTTCTGGAACAGAATGCTGCTGTCATTGCCTGCTCTCATATGGGCAAGCCCAAGGGCGAGGTGAAGCCCGAACTGAGTCTGAAGCCTGTTGCGGCCCGCCTCTCTGAGCTGCTGGGCAAGCCCGTCATTATGGCAGACGATGTAGTGGGAGAGGACGCCAAGGCCAAGGCTGCTGCGCTCAAGCCAGGCGAGATTCTTCTGCTGGAGAATACCCGTTTTGAAAAGGGCGAGACCAAGAACGATCCCGAGCTGGCCAAGGCGATGGCCGATATGGCAGAGCTGTATGTCTCCGACGCCTTCGGCGCCGTGCACCGTGCCCACGCTTCTACCGCAGGCGTTGCCGAGTATTTGCCCGCCGTGTCCGGGTTCCTGATCCAGAAGGAGCTGGAGGTCATCGGCGGCGCACTGGCCAATCCAAAGCGTCCCCTGGTGGCCATCTTGGGCGGCTCTAAGGTATCATCCAAGATCGGTGTCATCAACAACCTGCTGGAGATTGCAGATACAATCATCATCGGCGGCGGTATGGCCTATACCTTCTCTGCTGCCCAGGGCGGTAAGGTGGGCGAGAGCCTGCTGGAAGCTGACTGGATGGACTATTCCAACGAGATGGTGCAGAAGGCCGCCGACAAGGGTGTCAAGCTGCTGCTGCCTGTGGATACGGTCTGTGCTGACAAATTTGCACCCGACGCCAAAAGCCAGGTGGTCCATGCTGGCGAGATCCCCGACGGCTGGCAGGGCCTGGACATTGGCCCCGAGACTGTGAAGCTGTACTGCGACGCTGTGAAGGATGCCGGCACCGTGATTTGGAACGGTCCCATGGGCGTATTTGAGTTCCCCGCATTTGCAAAGGGCACTGAAGCTGTGGCCGAAGCTCTGAGCAAGACCGACGCCATCACCATCATTGGCGGCGGCGACAGCGCAGCAGCTGTGCAGCAGCTGGGCTACGCCGACAAAATGAGTCACATCAGCACCGGCGGCGGCGCTTCCCTTGAATTTATGGAAGGTAAGGAACTGCCTGGTGTTGCCTGCCTGCTGGACGCCTAAGCAGAGGGAATCAGCCCCGCTGATCCGTGTGAAATCTTCCATGGACGATGGCGGAATCCCTGCTTTGCGCACCTGTTCCCTGTTTTCTGACGTAGGGAAGAAAATGAACAAATTTGGCGATCCTGTTGAGAAAAACAGAGAATTTAAAGAAAACCAGTGCTTTTTCGCTTGACAAATGGGACAGGGTTTTGTATAAATTGATAGAGTCGCATGAACGCGGGTATTTTTGCGGCAAAAAGTTGCCGTGATTACAAAAATTCCCCGCGACACACACATAAAGGAGTATGTTAAAGATGAATCGCAGATATCGTAAGACTGTTATTGCCGGTAACTGGAAAATGAACATGACCGCTACCGAGACCAAGAAGTTTGCCGAGGAGATGAAGAAGATCATGCCCCGCGCCAAGTGGTGTGAGACTCTGATCTGCGTCCCCGCCTGCAACATTCCCGCTGCTGCCAAGGCATTCAAGGACCTGCGGATCTCCGTGGGCGCTGAGAACGTCTACTTCGAGGAGAAGGGAGCCTATACCGGCGAGGTCTCCGCTGACATGCTGAAGGACCTGGGCGTCAAATACGTCATCGTTGGTCACTCCGAGCGCCGTCAGTATTTCTGCGAGACGGATACCACTGTCAACAAGAAGGTCCACGCTGTGCTCAATGCCGGCATGAACCCCATTATCTGCGTGGGCGAGAGCCTGGAGCAGCGTGAGACCGGCGTCACCGCCGAGTGGATCGCACTGCAGGTCAAGTCCGCTTTGTATGGTGTTCCCGCTGACAAGCTGCGCCGCTGCATCATTGCCTATGAGCCGATCTGGGCCATTGGCACCGGCAAGACCGCTACCGCCGAGCAGGCTGGCGAGGTTTGCTCCAACATCCGTGCGACCATCCGCTCTTTGTACGGCGCTCGCGTGGCTCGCTCCGTCACCATCCAGTACGGCGGCTCCATGAATCCCAAGAATGCCCACGAGCTGCTGGCTCAGCCCGACATTGACGGCGGCCTCATCGGCGGCGCTGCCCTGAAGCCCGAGCAGTTTGTTGAGATCATCAACGCTGCAAACCAGGAGTAAGAGAAAAAATGTCTGAAACCTGCGGGTTTCGGATCAAAAGCTTTTATGGCGGACGAAGCTGAATTCTGATGAACAGTCGGCTCGTCCGCCACGCATCGTGTTTTTCCGTACCTATCATGTCGGGAAAGGCGGACGATGATGGATTCCGCTTCCCTGGCAGCGGAATCGTACATTTACCGAAATGGTAAAATGGCGGGCCCAATGGCCCGATGAAGAGGGAAATGATCATGAATAAAACACCGACTACACTGATTATTATGGACGGCTTCGGCCTGACGGTCCCCGGCAGCGGCAATGCCATCTGTGCTGCCAAGACCCCCCGGCTGGATCAGTTCTTCAACGAATATGCCCACACCACGCTGGAGGCCTCCGGCCTTGACGTGGGCCTGCCCGCCGGGCAGATGGGCAACAGCGAGGTGGGCCACACCAACATCGGCGGCGGCCGCGTGGTGTTCCAGGATCTGCCCCGCATTACCAAGTCCATTGAGGACGGCGATTTCTTTGAGAATCCCGCCTACCTCCACGCGATGGACGAGTGCCTGAACAACGGTGCCGCGCTCCACCTGATGGGGCTGCTCTCTGATGGTGGCGTCCACTCTCACCTGACCCATCTCTTTGCCCTGCTGGAGCTGGCAAAGCGGAAGGGCCTCACCAAGGTGTATATCCACGCCTTCCTGGACGGCCGTGACGTGTCTCCCACCTCTGGCCTGGGCTTTGTGAAGGCCACTGTGGAGAAGTGCGCGGAACTGGGCGTCGGCAAGATCGCCACGGTTATGGGCCGGTATTATGCCATGGACCGCGACAAGCGCTGGGACCGTGTGGAGATGGCCTATGACGCCATGGTTTACGGTGAGGCTGCCGAGGGCAATGTGGATGTGGATCCTGTGGCTGCTGTGCAGGCAAGCTATGACAAAAACGTCACCGACGAGTTTGTGGAGCCTGTGGTCTGCGACCCCGATGGTACCATCTCCGATCATGATTCCGTAATTTTTTTCAACTTCCGTCCCGACCGTGCCCGGGAGATCAGCCGGACTCTGGTGGACCCCGACTTTGACGGCTTCACCTGCCAGCACTTCCCCCTTACCTTCGTGTGCAACACGGAGTATGATGCCACCCTGCCCAACGTGGAGGTAGCCTATCCCCGCCAGGAGGTGCGCAACGGTCTGGGTGAGTATCTGAGCTCCCTGGGTCTGACGCAGCTGCGCATTGCTGAGACTGAGAAGTATGCTCATGTGACGTTCTTCTTCAACGGCGGCAGCGAGACCCAGTTCCCCGGTGAGGACCGGGTGCTGGTGGCCTCTCCCAAGGTGGCAACCTATGACCTCCAGCCGGAGATGAGCGCCTACGAGGTCTGCGACAAATGCGTGGAGCGAATTGAATCCGGCAACTACGACGTCATTATTTTGAACTTCGCAAACTGCGACATGGTGGGCCACACCGGCGTGTATGAGGCTGCCGTTAAGGCCACCGAGACAGTGGACGAGTGCGTGGGCCGCGTGGTAGACGCCACCCTGAAGATGGGCGGCATCGCCATGATCACCGCTGACCACGGCAATGCGGAGACCATGACTGAGCCTGACGGCTCTCCGATGACTGCCCATACCACAAACCCGGTGCCCTTTATTCTCTGCGGTGCTGGTGAGGAGCTGCGGACCGGCGGCCGTCTGGCCGATATCGCGCCCACCATCCTGGATGTGATGGGCTTGGCCTGCCCGCCAGAGATGGATGGCAAGACCCTGATTGTGAAATAATCATTTCGAAAAAGACCGTCCTCAACGGGACGGCAGGAAAAAAGGACTTCCCGGTGGGGAAGTCCTTTTTTCTCTCACAGGCCGCCCATGTTGTCAGGCCCGGAACGTGGGATTTGAATGGTGGGGACATCGAAGTCGCTGGGGCCGTTGTCCACGCCGATGCCGCTGGTGCGCTTGGCAGCTTCAAAGTAGGCCAGTTCACCACACTGCATCTGGGGCAGGTAAAACAGATACACCGCAAATGCCCAAATGCAGCTGAGAATGATGTACGTGCCGTTGGTTTGGACAGCAGCCAGAATGCCCCCAAGACCGGCTCCGCTCAGGAACATGCCAGCAGCTGCATAGAAAGCGCGAATGGTGAGAAGCAGGGTTGGCAGACCGGAGAGTAAAGACCAGCCGTAATAGCTGAGATCGTAGATGAACAGCTGGAACTTGTAGCCCATGGTCTGGCGTTTGCTCATGTTCAGGGCTTCCAAGACGCCAAGATCTGGATTTTCGTAGAGATTGAACAGGGCGAAGCGGTAGCGGAATGCGGCCCAGATACCGGGAAAGACAAACAGCATGGACCAGAGACTGATAAAGAAGTACATGACAATAGCCAGCAGGATGATCTTTCCAACCATGGAAAATCCGTCAAAAAGCGTCAGGAACTCCGCTCTCTCACTGCGGCGCACGGCCATGCAGTACATCACAAAACCTGCCTGGAGGATGAGCCCTACCAGACTTGTGAGCACACCGACGAAAATGCTGAGAAGGTTCTGCGTCCCACTGGGCCCCTGGGACAGCAAATCTACTGCGGTGAGTACCAGGTTCAGCCCCAGAAACAGGACAGTAAACGCCGTAGCATTGACCTGTGCGGTTTTTAAGCAGGCCCGGACTCTCCTTTTCAGTGCCGGCCTGTTTACTAATTCTGCCATCATAAATTTTGGCCTCCATTGTTCGGAATGGTGTTAGTCTATCATGCTTTGTCGGAAATGACAAGCGTGGACCTTCCTTGACACATTTGTAACGCTGTTATTGGAAAAACTACACAAAACCGGGAAAGATGCGCGAAAATTCTATTGTTTTCCACAAAAAGCTTCCTTCATAGTCTGGACATTTTTTAGATTTGGGTGTAAAATAAACCGCAGTATGTGGTAGTCTTGTGTGCTCTGCTCCCCCTTTCCCGCAGGTGAGGGGGTATCTTGCATGCGCGGAGGTGGCTTCCTGCCCCCATGGGCCGGTGGTTCCGCCTGCGGACAGGAGAAGCTTTCGGCAGAGCAGGAAAGAGTGAGCAGACAGGATGATCAACAGACAAGGAAGGACCCATCCATCAGGAGCGGATAACCGGGATTTTCCGCCGGACCGGGGCAGAGACAGCCTGATCTCTCAGGAGACCGGGGGCTTTGCTGCGGCGCGGCGAAAGAGCGCGGGTGAAGGTTGCGGGCGGGTGCGTCTGACTTGTCAGAAGTAAAATGAGGTGAAGACAATGGCACAAGCTTTCTTTGGCGGCGTTCATCCCAATGATATGAAAGCCGCGACCAATGAAAAGGCCATCGAGCAGCTGGCGCCCCCAGCCCAGGTGGTCATTCCCATGTCGATGCACTTTGGCGCACCCTGCACGCCCCTGGTCAAGGCGGGCGATACTGTTAAGGTGGGTCAGAAGATCGGCGAGTTCCATGGTTTGGGTGCTCCCATTCATGCCTCCGTCTCCGGTACGGTCAAGGCAGTGGAGTCCCGTCCCTATTCCATGGGCGGCAACATCACGTCTGTGATCATCGACAACGACTTCCAGAACACCGTTTCTGAGGAAGTTGTTGCTCCCGCTGATCCCGACGCCCTGAGCGTCGAGGAAATGGTTGAGATCGTCAAGAATGCCGGTATCGTCGGCATGGGCGGCGCAACCTTCCCCACTCACGTCAAGATTTCCGGCGGTATCGGCAAGGTCGATCACGTCATCATCAACGGCGCAGAGTGCGAGCCTTACATCACCGGTGACCACCGCACCATGCTGGAGCGCCCCGAGGAGATCATCGGCGGTTGCGTGTATCTGGCAAAGATGTTCGGTGTGGATAAAGTCACCATCGGCGTTGAGGACAACAAGCAAAACGGCATTGACGCCATGAACAGGGTGATCGCTGAGATGAAGGCTCCTGTTGTGGTGGAGCCCCTGCACTGCCGTTACCCCCAGGGCGGCGAGAAGCAGCTCTGCCAGGCCGTGACGGGCAAGCAGGTTCCTCCCGGCGGACTGCCCTCTAACATCGGCTGCGCCGTGTTCAACATCAACACCACCTGCGCCATCTACCGTGCCATCAAGACCGGTATGCCTGTGGTTAACAAGATTGTCACCGTCTCCGGTTCCGGCGTTATTGAGCCAAAGAACATCGAGTGCCCCATCGGTACTCCGGTTTCCCTGCTGTTTGATGCCTGCGGCGGTCTGAAGGATAACACCTACAAGATCATTGCCGGCGGCCCCATGATGGGTATGGCACAGTACACCTGTGATGTTCCCGTGGGCAAGGGCACCGGTGCCATGCTGGCTTTCTGCGAGGACGAGGAGCAGACTGTTGAGAATCCCCAGTGCATCCGCTGCGGAAAGTGCGTTTCCGTGTGTCCGATGCACCTGGAGCCCCTCTTTATGTATCAGTATGCAGCCAAGGGTATGGTGGAAGAACTGGACGCAGCTCACGTCATGGACTGCATGGAGTGCGGCGCCTGCGCTTACGCCTGCCCCGCCCGTATGCACCTGACTCACATGTTCAAGACCGGCAAGCAGCTGGTGAAGAACAAGGCCGCTGCCGATAAGGCTGCTGCCGAGGCCAAGAAGGCCGCTGCTGAGAAGAAGGAGGCGTAAATTATGACTGATTACAAAAATTTGAAACTGATCGCCACCTCCAACCCTCATATCCGCAACAATGAGACAACCCAGACCATCATGCGTGACGTGATCGTGGCCATGCTGCCCGCTCTGATTATGGGCATTGTCCGCTTTGGCGTGGAGGCTCTGATCCTCACTGCCGTGTCGGTGGCTGCCTGTGTGTTCTTCGAGGGAATGTACCGTAAGCTGATGCACAAGCCTCAGTCCGTGGCGGACCTCTCTGCTGTGGTTACCGGTATGCTGCTGGCTTTCGTGTGTCCTGTTACCACCCCCGTGTGGATGATCCTGATCGGCGACTTCTTCGCCATCATCGTTGTCAAGCAGCTCTTCGGCGGCATTGGCAAGAATTTTATCAACCCCGCACTGGCTGGCCGTGCCTTCCTGTTGGGCTCCTATGCCGGCGCAATGACTTCCTGGATCGACCCCGTTGCCAATAAGGCTCCCATTATGGGCGGTCTGACCGACGTGGTCACCACCGCAACACCCCTTGCGTACATGAAGACCGGCGACATTGAGGGCCTGAAGGCTGCCTACGAGATCAAGGACGTCCTGCTGGGCACCAAGATTGGTGGCTCCATGGGTGAGATTTCCGCTATTCTGCTGATCCTGGGCGGCGTGTATCTGATTGTCCGCAAGGTCATCAACTGGCAGACTCCCGTTGCCTACATTGGCACTGTGGCTGTTCTGACCTTCCTGTTCCCCAAGGGCAGTGCCTCCGGCCTGGAGTGGATGCTCTACAGCCTGTTCTCCGGAGGCCTGATGCTGGGTGCTTTCTTCATGGCAACTGATTATGCCACCTCCCCCGTCACCAAGAAGGGCCAGCTGGTCTTTGGTATCGGCTGCGGTATTTTCACTGTGCTGATTCGTTACTTCGGCTCCTATCCCGAGGGCGTGTGCTACTCCATCATGGTTATGAACCTCTGCGTCGCCCTCATCGACAAGTGGACCAAGCCCACTCGTTTTGGCGTCGTAAAATCCGATAAGAAGGAGGCGGCTGCAAAATGAGCAACGAGAAGAAGGAAAAAATCAACATGGATCCCAAGTATCTCATTAAGCTGACCGTGACCCTGTTTGCCACCTGCGTGGTTGTTGCGGGTGCTCTGGGCTTTGTCAATAAGCTGACCGAACCCAACATTACTGCCGCGCTGAAGGCCAAGACCGTTGCCGCTATGCAGGCTGTGGTCCTGGATGAGAACAGTGACTTCTCTGAGCAGCTGGAGCTCTCTGCCGATATGACGGAAGCCGCTCTGGCCAACGGCGGTACGCTGACCGAGGCCTATGAGGTCACCGTGGGCGGCGAGCATGCCGGCTACACCCTCAAGATTGTTGCTTCCGGTTCTCAGGGTGCCATCGAAATGATGGTTGGTGTGGACGCAGAGGGCGCTGTCACTGGCGTTTCTGTCGTCAAGAACGCTGAGACCAAGGGCATTGGCTCTAAGGTCATGAACAACGATCCCCTGAAATCCGGCGTTGGTGTGCTGGACCAGTTTGCTGGCAAGACCACCGCTGATCTGCCTCTGAGCGTGGGCTCCAACGTGGATGCTATCGGCGGTGCTACCGTCTCCACCAAGGGCGTCACTGCCGGCGTCAACGCCGCTCTGGCTGTTGCCGCTGTTATGGGCTGAGAAAGGAGGAGCATAGAATGAATTTTGGTAAACAGTTTAAGGAAGGCCTGATCACCAACAACCCGGTTCTGGTGCAGGTTCTCGGTATGTGCTCCACTCTGGCCATCACCACTTCCATCATGAACGGTCTGGGCATGGGTGTTTCTGTTCTGATCATCCTGACCCTCTCCAACATCGTTATTTCCGCAATCCGCAAGATCGTCCCCGACAAGATTCGTATCGCCATGTTCATCGTTGTGATCGCCGGTTTCGTTACCTGCGTGGATTTGCTGCTGCAGGCCTTTGTGCCCGCAATCGCAGAGTCCCTGGGCGTGTTCATTCCCCTGATCGTGGTCAACTGCATCATCCTGGGCCGTGCAGAGTCTTTCGCCTACAAGAACGGTGTTCTGGCTTCTGCGGTGGATGGCATCTGCCAGGGCATCGGCTATACGCTGGTTCTGCTGGTGATGTGCTTCATCCGTGAGCTCCTGGGTGCCGGCACCCTCATGGACATCCGCATTATCCCCGAGCAGTTCCCCATTGGCATGCTGACTCTGCCCGTGGGCGGCTTCCTGGTGCTGGGCTGCCTCATTGCTTTCATGCAGTGGGCTCTGGCTAAGTCTAAGAATAAGGAGGAGAGCAAATAATGGATCAGATTTTTAAGCTGCTGTCCATCGCCTTGGGCGCAATCCTGGCGAACAACTTTATTTTCTCTCAGTTCCTGGGCATCTGCCCCTTCGTGGGCGTGTCCAAGAAGGTCGACACCGCCGTTGGTATGGGCTTTGCCGTTACCTTCGTTATGGGCCTTGCTTCCGCAGTGTGCTTCCTGGTCAATAACTTCATCCTGGTCCCCCTGGGCTTGGGATACATGCAGACCGTGGCCTTCATCCTGGTCATTGCGGCCCTCGTTCAGTTCATTGAGATGTTCCTCCAGAAGTCCATGCCCTCTCTGTACTCCGCTCTGGGTGTGTATCTGCCTCTGATCACCACCAACTGCGCCGTGCTGGGTGTCGTTCTGCTGAACGTTCAGAACAACTACAACTTCATCGAGTCTGTGGTCTACGGCATTACCGGCGGCCTGGGCTTCCTGCTGGCAATCGTCCTGTTCGCTTCCATCCGTGAGCGCCTGGTGTTTGCTGAGTATCCCAAGGCTTTTGAGGGCTTCCCCATTGCCCTGGTCACCGCAGGCCTGATGGCTCTGGCCTTCATGGGCTTCTCCGGCCTGAAGATCTGGTAAGGAGGCACTGAACATTATGATGAACATTGTTTACGCAATCCTGGTGCTCGGCATCCTGGGCGCCATCTTCGGCCTGGTCCTGGCCATTGCTTCCAAGGTTTTCGAGGTGAAGAAGGACCCCCGTGAAGAGGAGATCCTCTCCCACCTGGCCGGCGCCAACTGCGGCGGCTGTGGTTACCCCGGCTGCGCAGGCTGCGCTGCCGCAATCCTGAATGGTGAGGCCCCTGTCACTGCCTGCGCTCCCGCAGGTGCTGAGAACGCCGCTGCCATCGCTAAGATCATGGGCCAGGAGGCTCCCTCTGGCGAGCGCCAGGTCGCTTTCGTCCGCTGCAACGGCGGCACCAATGCCGTCCATCGCTATGAATACAAGGGCGTTCATGACTGCATTTCTGCCACCAAGGTTGCTGCCGGTCCTCTGGACTGCACCTTCGGCTGCTTGGGCTTTGGCTCCTGCGTCCAGGCCTGCCAGTTTGACGCAATGCACATTGGTCCCAACGGCTCCGCTGTTGTCGACCCTGATAAGTGCACCAACTGCATGGCTTGTGCCACTGCCTGCCCCCGCCACCTGATCGTCTCCGTCCCTGTCTCCAAGAAGGTTCATGTGGCCTGCGCCAACCAGGAAAAGGGCAAAGCTGCCATGAGTGTCTGCTCCAACTCCTGCATCGGCTGCGGCCTTTGCGAGAAGGAGTGCAAGAAGGACGCCATCCATGTTGTCAATGGCGTTGCTGTGATTGATTACGACAAGTGCGTGGGCTGCAAGCTCTGCACCAAGGTCTGTCCTCGTGACGCGATTCTCCCCATTGCTACCGCCGAGGAGAAGGCAAAGTACAAGGAGATCAAGAAGAAGCAGGCTGAAGCCGCTGCTGCCAAGAAGGCTGCCGAGGCTGCTCCCCAGGCCTGAGCGCAGCACTCTATATGGAATTGAAAACCTCCCCCGGCCTGACGGCTGGGGGAGGTTTTTGCACCCGACTTTTGTGCAATGATGCTACTTGTTTTCCTACAGATCAGGACGTATAATAAAAAAAGACAGATGCATCGGCGCACCGGGAGTTCCGGCGTGCGGACGCACTGAAACAAAGGCAGAGTAGGGTTATATGTGTACAAGTGCCGAAAAGACGGGGAGTTGCTTTTTGGACGAAGGAGTGGTTTCGCTCCGCAGTATGTGACCCGCATCCCGCTGCCGCATAGCGGGATGATTGAAATGACCTCCTCTGTGCGGCACTCCGATTTGGACTGCCATACAAAAGGAGGGCTTTTTATGCCTAAAAATGAAACCCTATTGGACCTCTATCCCCACCCCTTTTCTGCTGCCTATTGGCGAGCTGCCACCCGTGAACTGAAGGATCTGCGGAAGCTTACCTTCGCGGCTCTGATGATCGCCATGTGCATTGTGCTGGCGCAGATCCCGTCCATCCGACTCCCCGGAAAAGCCAGGGTCGGCTGGGGCTTTCTGGCTCGCTCCACCTGTGCCTGGGTCTGCGGCCCGGTGCTGGGTACGGTGTTTGCGGTGGCGGAGGATACGCTCAGCTTCTTCCTGACTGGCGGTGGCGGCGATCCCTACTTCCCCGGATATACCCTGACCACTGTGCTGGGCGTGGTGACTTACGCGCTGTTCCTCTATCGGGCAAAGCCCACCATTGGCCGCGTTTGCATTGCAAAGTTCCTGACCAATGTGCAGAATGTGCTGCTGGGGACGCTGTGGGTTTCCATCCTGGAGGGCAAGGCCTGGCTGGCTCTGGCACCTTACCGGGCCGTCAAAAACCTCATTATGTTCCCTGTACAGTCCCTGATGCTGCTGCTGTTGTTCGCAGCACTTGCTCCCATGCTGGCCGGTATGCACCTGATTCCCCCTGCTGCCGCACGGAGAACCAAGCAATAACAGATTTCACAAAAACTCCTCAAAAAGCCCCTCCATGTGGAGGGGTTTTTTGTATAGAAACTGCAGTGTGAATGGGAATTTACAATTTGTTTACCTCCAATGAACCCCCGCGCCTTGACAGGATGGCTCTATGGTGGTAAACTTCCACTAGCACTCAGGGATAGAGAGTGCTAATACAGAACGCCGGAATTACGGCAGAGGTGCTTTTTGTGGAATTAACGGACCGGAAAAAGCAAATATTGAAAATAGTGGTCGAGGACCACATCGCCACAGCGGAACCGGTTGGCTCCAAGGCCATCGCGGGAGAGATGGGCGGCAAGGTTTCATCTTCCACCATCCGAAACGAGTTGGCGGACCTGGTGGAGATGGGTTACCTGGAACAGCCCCATACCTCCGCTGGCCGGGTCCCCTCTCCCAAAGGCTACCGCCTCTACGTCAATGAGCTGATGGAGCGTCAGAAACTTTCCATCGCTGAGACGGAGACCATCAATGCCTCTCTTCACATGAAGATGGAGGAGCTGAATCGGGTGATCTCACAGGCCAGCCGTGCGGTGTCGTCCTTTGTCAATTACCCCGCTTACATCGCCGCCACTGGGCGCCGCAGCATTGCGGCAAGCCGTTTCGATGTGCTGCCTGTGGATGATCACAGCTGCATCGTGGTGATGATGATGAGTGACGAGCGGGTCAAGAGTCAGCTGCTTCACTTGCAGCTCAAGGTAGATCTCAACCAGATTCCCGCTCTGGTGACGCTGCTCAACAGCCACTTCACCGCCATCTCCACCGAGGAGATGAGCCAGAGATTGATGGCCGTTGCAGAAAAGATCAGTCCGCCCCAGTTCCTGCTGCTCAGTCAAATTGTGAACTACGCGGTGGATACGCTGGAGGATGCCTCACAGCGAGAGATCGTTACAGCCGGAGCAAATCAGCTTTTGAAGCTGCCAGAGTTCCGGGATGCGGACAAAGCGCATCAGCTTATGAGCTTTTTGGCAGATAGCAAAGAGAGCTTGCCCATGCCGGATGAGGGTCCTATCAAGATCCTCATCGGACCGGAAAATGTCTCCGATGCGCTGAAAAACGCCAGTGTGGTGGTTGCCAGCTATGACATCGGAGATGATATGCGGGGCCTGATCGGTGTAGTGGGTCCCACCAGAATGGACTATGCCACCGTGGCAGCCCGTCTCAGCGGATTCGCGGACGGCTTGACCCGGATGTTTGGAAAACATGAATTACCCCCGAAGGAGGAATCTAAGGAATGAGCGAAGAGACCAAGCAGCCTACCGGTGAGGAAGAGGCTCAGGAGCCAGCCACCGAGGAGACTGCCGCTCCCGTAGAGGAGACCGCCGAGCAGACGGAGAAGAAAACCAAGAAGAAAAAGGAAAAGACCTACACCCTGACCCGGGAGCAGATGGAAGCTGCGGAGTTGGCTGCCAAGCAGTTGGAGTCCACAAAGGAACAGTACGTCCGGCTTACCGCCGAGTACGACAACTACCGCAAGCGCACTGCCAAGGAAAAGGACAGCATTTATCAGGACGCCAAGATCGATACCGTCAAGGAATTCTTGGCTGTCTATGACAATCTGGAGCGGGCCGTTGCTACCGAGGGCGACGACGACTCCCCCCATAAGAAGGGCCTCGAGCTGATCTTTCAGCAGTACAAGGACATTCTCAGCAAGCTGGGTGTCACGGAGATTGAGGCCCTGGGCCAGCCCTTTGACCCGGAGAAGCACAATGCCGTCATGCACATTGATGACGAGAATCTGGGCGAAAACGTGGTGAGCCAGGTTTTCCAGGCCGGCTTCATGATGGGCGACAAGGTCGTGCGATTTGCCATCGTCCAGGCAGCCAACTAAGGCCGCTGCCAAATCAATCAGTTATTAAAATCTTTCTTATAAATTTAGGAGGCAATCAATATGTCTAAGGTTATCGGTATCGATCTGGGTACTACAAACTCCTGCGTGGCTGTTATGGAGGGCGGAGAAGCCGTCGTCATTGCCAATGCGGAAGGCAACCGCACCACCCCCTCTGTGGTGGCATTCTCCAAGACCGGCGAGCGTATGGTGGGTCAGGTGGCAAAGCGCCAGGCCATTACCAACCCCGACCGTACCATTTCTTCCATCAAGCGTGAGATGGGCTCTGACCATAAAGTCAGCATCGACGGTAAGAGCTACACGCCTCAGGAGATTAGCGCCATGATCCTGCAAAAGCTCAAGAGCGACGCTGAGGCCTATCTGGGCAGCACCGTTACCGAGGCTGTTATCACTGTTCCCGCATACTTCACCGACTCTCAGCGTCAGGCTACCAAGGACGCAGGCAAGATCGCCGGTTTGGACGTAAAGCGTATCATCAACGAGCCTACCGCAGCCGCTCTGGCCTACGGTGTGGATAAGGAGCAGGCCCAGAAGATCATGGTCTATGACTTGGGCGGCGGTACCTTCGATGTCTCCATCTTGGAAATTGACGACGGCGTCATCGAGGTTCTGGCCACTGCCGGCAACAACCGCCTGGGCGGCGACGACTTCGATGAGTGCATCGTCAAGTTCCTGGTTTCCGAGTTCAAGCGCACCGATGGTGTGGACCTGTCCACCGATAAGGTTGCTATGCAGCGCCTGAAGGAGGCTGCTGAGAAGGCTAAGATCGAGCTCTCCGGCGTGACAACCTCCAACATCAACTTGCCCTATATCACTGCGGATGCCACCGGCCCCAAGCACATGGACATCACCCTGACCCGTGCCAAGTTCAACGAGCTGACCGCACATCTGGTGGAGGGCACCATGGGCCCTGTGCGCCAGGCTATGTCCGATGCCGGCTTGAAGCCCTCTGACCTCTCCAAGGTGCTGCTGGTGGGCGGCTCCAGCCGTATCCCCGCTGTCCAGGAGGCTGTGAAGAACTTTACCGGCAACGAGCCCTTCAAGGGCATCAACCCTGACGAGTGCGTGGCTATGGGCGCTGCCCTGCAGGCAGGCGTTTTGACCGGCGATGTCAAGGGCCTGCTGCTGCTGGACGTCACGCCCCTGTCTCTGGGTATTGAGACCATGGGCGGCGTCTGCACCAAGCTGATCGAGCGTAACACCACCATCCCGGTGAAGAAGAGCCAGATCTTCTCCACTGCCGCTGATAACCAGACCTCCGTTGAGGTCAATGTGCTCCAGGGCGAGCGTGAGATGGCTGCTGCAAACAAGAGCCTGGGCCGCTTCCACCTGGATGGGATTGCTCCCGCACGCCGCGGCGTGCCTCAGATTGAGGTCACCTTCGATATCGATGCCAACGGCATCGTCAATGTCTCCGCTAAGGATCTGGGCACCGGCAAGGAGCAGCACATCACCATCACTTCCTCCTCCAACATGAGCAAGGAAGACATCGATAAGGCTGTTAAGGATGCCGAGCAGTATGCTGCTGAGGATAAGAAGCTCAAGGAAGAGGTCGAGGTCCGCAACCAGGCTGACCAGATGGTATACCAGAGCGAGAAGACCCTCTCTGAGATGGGCGACAAAATCCCCGCTGACGATAAGGCCAAGGTCCAGTCTGCTCTGGATAAGCTGAAGGAGACCCTGAAGGGAACCGATTCCGCAGCCATCAAGGCTGATACCGAGGCTCTGACCCAGGCATTCTATGCAGTTTCTGAGAAGCTGTATCAGCAGGCCAACCCCCAGGGTGCAGCACAGCCCGGCGCTGATGCCGGTGCCGCTCAGGGCGATGCCCAGCAGGGCCAGTACTACGACGCTGATTACAAGGTCGTGGACGAGGACGAGAACAACAAGTAAGTGAAAGCGGCAAGCCGTTTTCCCTTCCTTGTGTACGGAATTTAACGTGAAGGGGAACCCTGCTGGTTCCCCTTCACAGGCCCCTCTTTCCAAATGAGCGGGGACGGGAACCAGACAGGCAGGGACGGGGATATCTCCGCCCCATTCATGCCGTTTTAGGGAGTTTTTCTATGGCAGAACAGAAACGAGATTATTATGAAGTCCTGGGCATCAACAAGGGTGCCGACGAGGACGAAATCAAAAAAGCGTATAAGAAGATGGCCCGCAAGTACCACCCCGATCTGAACCCCGACAACAAGGAGGCCGAGGAGAAGTTCAAGGAAGTCAACGAGGCCTATGAGGTCCTCTCCGACGCCAATAAGCGGGCTCGCTATGACCAGTACGGCCACGCGGGTGTGGATCCCAACTTCGGTGCAGGCGGCGGCTTTGATGGCGGCTTTGACTTCGGGGATCTGGGCGACATCTTCGGCAGCTTCTTTGGCGGCGGCTTCGGCGGCGGTCGGCGCTCCAACCCCAACGCTCCCCAGCGTGGTGAGAGCATCCGGGTGTCCATGGCCATCAGTTTTGAAGAGGCGGCTTTTGGCTGCGAGAAGTCCGTCACCGTGGAGCGCATGGAGCAGTGCGGCACCTGTCACGGCTCCGGATGCGCAGAAGGCACCTCTCCGGAGGTCTGCCCGGACTGCCACGGCACTGGTCAGGTCCAGGTGCGGCGTCAGACTCCCATGGGCGTCTTTGCCACCACCAGCGCCTGCCAAAAGTGCGGCGGCAAGGGCAGGATCATCCACAAGCCCTGCAAGACCTGCAACGGCGCAGGCGTGGAGCGCAAGCGCAAGACCATCAAGGCCACTATCCCCGCCGGTATCGATAACGGGCAGACCATCTCCATCCGGGGTCAGGGCCACGCCGGCAAGAATGGCGGTCCCGCAGGCGATCTGCTGATCACCATTACGGTTCGGCCGCATGAGCTATTCCGTCGGGAGGGAACCTCAGTCCTCTGTGAGGCACCCATCACGTTTGCCCAGGCGGTTCTGGGCGCGGAGCTGGAGATCCCCACCATTGACGGAAAGGTGAAATACACTCTGCCCGAGGGCACCCAGTCCGGGACGACCTTCCGCCTCAAGGGCAAGGGTATTCCCTCTATTAACGGACGGGGCCGCGGCGATCAGTATGTCACCGTCTACATTGAGACACCCAAGAACCTGAACCGGGAGCAGAAAGAGGCTCTCAAGAAGTTTGCTGAGGCAGTTGGTGACAGTAACTACGAAGAGCGCCGCAAGTTCTTCAAGAAGTTTAAAAAGTGATTGGCATACAGTCTCAAACCGCAGGGCTATGCGCTGTGGTTTGGGACTGCCCCTTTATTCCGCGCGAACCGTTGCAATTTGCTGTATATGGTTGTAAAATGAATTCATCTTTATTGGAACAAAGGAGACGTTCAACATGAAAATTGCTCTGGGCTGCGATCACGGCGGATTCGCTCTGAAACAGCATATTATGGAAACGATTCAGAAACTGGGCCACGAGGTAGAGGACTTCGGCTGCTATTCCACCGAGAGCTGCGATTACCCGGACTTCGGTGCTGCTGCTGCCAAGGCTGTGGCAGAGGGCAAGTGCGAGCGCGGTATCGTGATCTGCACCACCGGCATCGGCATCTCCATTGCGGCCAACAAGGTCAAGGGCATCCGCTGCGGTCACTGCGCAGACTGCCTGCAGGCAGAGATGACCCGCAAGCACAACGATGCCAACATGATGGCTATCGGCGCAGGCTTCACCGGCCCCAACATGGCTGACCGCATGGTGGAAGTGTTCCTGTCCACCGAGTTTGAGGGCGGCCGTCACCAGAACCGCGTGGACAAGATGATGGCTCTGGAGGGCTGATTCATCCTCTGCGTCCTCTTCTGAGGTTGATTTAGTGGAAAGCTTTTGGCAGCGGCAAGACCGAAAGGTCTGCCGCTGTCCAGCTTTTTAGAAAGATGAACTATAAAAGGCAAGTCTGAAAAGGCGGGGATGCGGTCAGGTTCAGACGGTTCAAAAAGGGATAGTCAAGCAGGCTCTGTTTCGGGGCTCAGTTTGCTATTTGGCATTCACATCAGCCATTGGGCTGGTATCGGGAACCGCGCTTTGATGGCATTTGGCGTTGCTTCTAAAAGCGCGGAAACGGCTGCGGGACAGAGGGACCAGACCAGCTTTTCCGGTTTTGGCAAGAGCATGCAGACCCATCTGGAAACGGAGCTTTTCAGCTTCATCCGCTCCTGAACCTTGTCGAATCCGTATCTTGTGAGTGACTTTCGCTCCTCATTGTGCTATGCTGTATGCGTGTAGGTTTTAAGGTTTGTATCGAATAACAGCACGGATGCAAACAGACGAACGGCCGCTGCCATTGTAGCCTTGTTTCAGATCAACCGTCTGGCAGTGGCTAACGAATCAACAAACCTGCAAAGGAATGTGGGCCGAACCTTTTTTGAAACATCTTGTGGTAGGATGAGTGGGCCAATCTACATCATCCTTTACCGTGTACCATACAGCCCTTGGAGAGGGGCTTAAAAAAACTACTACTCTATCATGCAAGGAGGGAACAGGATGGCGCAATACCGACGTGTCAACTATTCCCGTTACCGGGGCCGGACTCCCAAGTGGAAGGTGGCCCTGGCGGTGGTCCTGGTGCTGGTGATCCTGTTCTCCGGCGGATTGATTCTGATGCAGGGCCATCTGATTTTTGACAGCGACGGTCATGCCCGGCTTGAAATGCCCTGGGGGACGGACGAACCGGAGCATGAGGCGCTGGAGGTGCCGGAGCTGGATATCCAGGAGCCGGTCTCCTCTGCGGTGCCCCGACGGGCTCAGGTGCTGCCTGACATGCCGCTGACCCTTGCGGGCTGGACGGCGGCACAACAGGCAGCTGACGGGCTGGATCAAGCTGCGGTGACGCTGCGTCAGAACGGGCGGGTTGGCTTCAACTCCGATGCTGCACCCTACCAGGCTATGAACCCGGTGGCGGATACCATGGAGGCCCTAGCAAAGGTGACAGAGAGCTGTACGCCTGCCATTTGCCTGTTCAGCTGCTTTTTGGATCCGGTGGTCTCTCAGGTAGAATTGGAGACCATGGGCCTGCAAAATACCGGTGGCTACATCTTCTATGACGGCGGGAATCGCAACTGGCTCGACCCTGCTAAGCCGGAAACGGTGGCGTATCTGAGCAAGCTGCTGACAGAGTGCGCGGCTCTGGGCTTTGACGAGTTGGTGCTGCGGGATTTTACGTTTCCCACAGAGGGAAAGCTGGATAAGATTGCCTACACCAAGGATGTGACCCAGACGGAGGCGCTCAATCAAGCATTGACAGCCTTCCGCACGGCGCTGGATGAGGCGGGCTATCAGACGGTAGCCCTCTCGGTGGAACTGTCCCCGGATGATATCCTCGCAGGGGAAAACCAAACGGCGGGGGTCTCCCTGGCTGCACTGGCAAACACGGCGGATGCCATCTATGCGAGAACGGAGCTGGACAAGGTCCCGGCCCTGATGGCGGCAGTAGAGGCTGCCGGATCGGCATGTTTTGTGCCGATTCTTCCAGAGCTGCCGCCGCAGGAGGTACAACCGGAGAGCTTTCTGGTGGAACCATCCTGAACGCGGTCCATAACGGCATAAAAAGAGCACTGAACCAAGGGTTCAGTGCTCTTTTCATTGCTTATACACTGTGGGTTTTCAGGTAGTCCAGCCAGATTGCGCAGCCTGCCCGATTCAGATGAACACCATCAAAGGACAAATTCGCAGGGAGGCAGCCGTCCGCATCGGTGACGGCCTCTGCCACGTTTAAATAGTGGCACTGCTGCTCTTCGGCCAGGGTTTGAATGGCCTGGTTGTACTCGTTGATGCGGCGGTTGTTCACGTAGGTCTTTTTTGCGTCCTGCTCGGCGGATACCGGCAGAATGGATTGCAGAACAATCTCCGCATCCGGGTGGTCACTGCGGATGCGTTCCACTACCTTGGCGTAGTGAGTGTGGAACAGATCGATCCGGGTCCAGCCCAACTCGTTGACACCCAGCATTACATAGATTTTGGATGGTGTAGTTTTGGACATCGCGTCCAGCAAGGAAATCTTGCCGTTGGCTGTCTTCCGGGCGGGACGAGAAAGAACTGTGTCGACCGTGGCACCGACAGCGTAGAAATAGCTGCCTTCCTTGAGACCGCTGTAGAGCTTAAAGCCCTCGGTTCGAGAATCGCCCAGAAACGCCGCATCAGAGAAGTATGTATCTTCTACCGGAGTCGACAGGGGCACCACAGTGGGGTTGTCGGGGTAATCCGGCAAAAAGGCGTCCATGGCCGATACAGAGGGCATCCGCTCACCCCAGGGGACAATGACTTCCGGCTCTTCCGGCACGGTGTCAGCGGGGGATACACTGCCTGCATCTGCCGAGCCGGTAAGGGGCATCATCAGCAGCAGACCGGCAGCCGACAGTAAAATTATGCTGCTGGCCAGTTTCAGCTTTGAATGAGATTTTTGAATGATTCGCTTGCCTGCCATGGTGGATTCTCCTCTTTGAAGTTTGTCTATAAATATAGACGCAGCAGAACGAAAAAGGTCGTATGGAAATCAAAAAATCATAAAAATTTTTATACGCCAGAGAGGTCGAAGGCGGGAGTGTACTCCTCCTTGGCGGAGGTACGCTCTTGTGTATACCCATCTGTCACGCCGCAGTTTTCCATGTAGGCCACGGCAGCACGGTACTCTGACCGCGTGATGTGGCGCGCCAGCTTGCCGGTGGCACCCGGCTGCGGCGTGTACTGGCTCATGAGGGAGAAGAGTACCTGCCCTGGCTCAAAGGTTCGGGATACCCAGTCAATGACGGAGCGGGTGTTGTCCAGCTCACCGGGAAGGATCAGATGCCGGATCAGAACACCCCGGACCAGCTGCCCATTTTCCAGCTGGTAGGGGCCGGTTTGATGGTACATCTCCAGAATGGACTCCTCAGCCCAGCGGAAGTAGTCACCGGCTCCGGAATACCGGGCGCCGGGGCCTTCCATGCCGTATTTCAGATCCGGCAGATAGACCTGGACATAACCGTCCAGCCGCCGAATCGTCTCTTTCTTCTCGTAGCCGCCGCAGTTCCACACCACAGGCACCGGCCATGGTTCCTCCCCCAGCGCTTCCAGGATCACGTCTGTAAAGTGGGTGGGAGTCACCAGGTCGATACAGGCGGCACCCTGATCAATCAGCTCGCAGAAGATCTCCCGGAGCCGGTGGGCATCTATGGGCCTTCCAAAGCCCTCCTGGGAGATCACGCTGTTCTGGCAGAACTGACAGCGGAGGTTGCATCCGGAAAAAAAGACGGTGCCCGCCCCGTGCTGGCCAACGAGACAGGGTTCTTCCCACTGATGGAGCATGGCTTTTGCCACGACGGGAAGAGACGGCATATGACACACGCCGCCTGCTTTCTCCGGAGTGCGTTCGGCCATGCAGTTTCGGGGGCAGAGATTACAGATCATCTCTGAAAGTCCGGTCCCAGATCTCCTGCCATCCAGTGACGGCGGCAGAGACTGATATAGCGGTCGTTGGCGCCCAGCTCCACTTGAGCGCCCTCCTTCAGGACCTTGCCATCTGCGTCGAAGCGGGCGTTGAAGAGGGCCTTGCGACCGCACCAGCACACGGTCTTCACCTCTTCCAGCTTGTCGGCCATCACCAGCAGGGCCTCGCTGCCGGGGAACAGATCCCCTTTGAAGTCCGCCCGCAGGCCATAGCACATGACGGGAATGTCCAGATCATCCACGATGTAGACCAGGTACATGACGTCGTCACGGGTTAAAAATTGGGCTTCATCCACAATAATACAGGCGTTTTGCTGTAATTCCATAATTGTGAGACAACGCAGCTCATCAAAGTAAATGCAGGGGTGTGTCAGCCCGATGCGGGAGACGACCTGATGATCACCGTCCCGGGTGTCCATCCGGGGCTTCACCAGCAGGGCCTGCTGGCCCCGCTCCTCGTAGTTGAAGCGGGCCATCAGAGCGTTGGCGGTTTTGCTGGAGCCCATTGCTCCATATTTAAAATAAAGCTGTGCCATGAAACTGTAATTCTCCTCTGACGATCAGAAATCACTCTGCGGTGCAGAGCCAGCCCGTGGAGGGCGGATAGTGATGCTGTTCCAGCATGGGGTCAATGCCCCAGGCGGCGGCAATGGCAAGCACGGAGTCGCAGGTAGGGAAATCCTCGCGGCTGCCGCCGTTTTTTCTGGGGAAGCGACCGAAGCCCAGGGAGATCTCTTCCATGGTCAGCTCGCCCTCATCCAGAAAGACCTCTCCCCGGGACATGGCATAGGCCCGGATACAGATGCCGCCCTGGTATTTCACCCAGGAGAAAACGGATGTCTCCCGATTTGCTACAAAAAACTGGACCTCGGAGAACCGTCGACTCAGTGCGGCAAATCGCTCCTGGGAAAGTTGCTTTTCCCCGGCACCGACTACCAATACCCAGCCATCCAGGCTGGGGGAGACAAACTGCTTCCCGGTGCTGACGCCGGAGAGACCGCAGGTCCAGTTGGCGGGGCGGCAGTTTTGCAGCCCAAGCGTCTCCATGACGGCTCGGGGGTCCCGGCTGCGGATGGCGAGCCAACCTGGCTTATAGCCGAAGGCGGCGGGGGTGTCTGGCTGGGCATAGACGTCCTCCTCCTTCACTTCTTTGTAATCTACGGTGACTACAGGGCCTGTGAAGTTGGGGGCTCGTTTTTTGGCTTTCCGCGGGGGCTCGGGATCATCATTGTCACTGCGGGTCATGGCCCGGTGTTTCCGATAGAGCATCACACCCAGGACCAGAACGATGACCACCGGTGCGAACCGGAGGAGCGTCATCAAAATGACGCCCAGCATCCGAAAGATTCCCAGGGGAAGCCCCAGAAGTAAGGACATGGTGTAACCTCCATTATGCGTGTTTAAAGATCAGAATTCAGACGCGCGGCGGCTTCTTGATAGTATCTCCCGAAAGCGGAGGGGACGGCGTGACCGGCAAGACCCTTGGCATCTACCCAGAGAAAATCCTCCGGTCCGTCGCCCTCTACTGCCAGAGTATAGCCGATCATATGCCATTCGACATGGGTGAAGATGTGCTTGGCAGTCAGCCGGTTTTCCCAGGCCTTGGTCGTCAGGCCCCAGCCGGCGGCAACTTCGGCGGCGGCGCTTTCATCCAGGATGTGCTCTACATTGGGAAATTCCCACAGACCGGCCAGCAGGCCGGATCTGCTCCGGCGCCGCAAGGCGACTTTTCCGTTTCGCAAAAAGAGAAAAACAGTCTTTTCTTCCTGCCGCCGGGCCTTTTTGGGGGCTTTGATCGGCAGCGCCTCCGCACTTCCCCGGGCACGGGACAGACAAAGGCTGCGGACGGGGCAGCGGTCACAGGCCGGAGGACCGTTGGGCGCACAGACGGTGGCACCCAGCTCCATGACGGCCTGATTGAAAATGCGAATCTCCGCCGGGGACTCCGGCATGACGGCCTGAAGTTGATCCCGAACCGCTCTTTTCACCTTGGGATCGGTGATATCATCCCGGCAGTCCCGCAGACGCATGACGACCCGCAGGGCGTTTCCATCCACAGCGGCCTCCCGCAGCCCAAACGCGGCGGATGCAATGGCGCTGGCGGTGTAGTCTCCGACGCCGGAGAGACTCAGGAGACCGTCGTAGGTATCCGGAAAGGCTCCCAGTTCCACAATGCGTTTGGCAGCCTTTTGCAGGTTTCGGGCCCGACTGTAGTATCCCAGCCCCTCCCACTGCTTCATCAGCTGTTCTTCCGGGGCTGCCGCCAGATCGGCCACCGTGGGAAATGCTGCCAGAAAGCGGGTGTAATACCCCAGGACCGCTGCCACCCGGGTCTGTTGAAGCATGATCTCCGACACCCAGATGGGGTAGGGATCGGTGGTGTGCCGCCAGGGTAGATCCCGGGCATTTTCCCGGAACCAGGGCAGCAAAAGGCGGGGCAGCTCCGCCGGCAGGCTTTGTTCCTGCTTTTGTTGTTTCGTTTGAGTATACATACTGTCATTCTATCATATTCGACAAGTGGTTGACAGGGGCGGATTTAAAATTTTTTGTAAACCTAAAAACGGCCTCTCCATTTTTGGAGAGACCGTTCGGAAACTGTTCTGCCCTGCGGAAGAAACTACATCATTTCGTAGCCGCTGATGAGAACGGGCATATTCAGGATGCCCAGCTCTTTTTCCAGCAGTACGCCGTTGCGCTTAGGGTAGTTGCAGCCGTAGCTGGCCTTGATGCACTGGGAGATGAACTGGGTGGCTCGATCCAGAGCCACCGGCAGGCTGTCACCCTGCAGCAGGGAGCCAATCAGCACGCTGGTGAAGGTGTCTCCGGTTCCGGGGTAGGCGGCGGGGATGTAGCGGCAGCCCACCTTCCAGAAGGTGTTGTCCTGCTTGTCATAGGCCACCACGTTGGTGTTTTGGGGGTTAGCCATGTCCGGAGCGCTGGTAATGACAACAATTCGGGGGCCAAAATCGCTAAGGCGTCTCAGCCAGTCCTTCGCGGTGCTGTCGTCAAACTGCTGGCAGGCACAGCTTTCATCCAGCAGATACCCGGCCTCGGTAAAGTTGGGGGTAATGAGATCTGCTTTTTGAATGAGCCTGCGCATTTCGGGGATGATGGCGTCGGTAAAGGAGGAGTAGAGAGCACCGTTGTCACCCATGACCGGGTCCACGACTACCAGATTATCCTCAGTGCCGAAGTGATCGATGAACCGGGAGACAATGTCGATTTGCCGGGTAGAGCCCAGGAAGCCGGAGTAGATTGCTTCGAAGTGGAGATCCAGCTGCTTCCACTGGTCGATGAAGTCGTCCATGGTGTCGGTAAGATCTACATAGCTGTAGGTCTCAAAGCCGCCGGTGTGATTGGAGAGAATCGCGGTTGGCAGGGGACAGACCTGAATGCCCATGGACGACAGGGTGGGGATGATGGCGGTGAGCGAAGACCGCCCGAAGCCAGAGAGGTCGTGGATAGCTGCAACTTTCTTGATGGTGCCGTACATATGGGACACTCCTTTTATTTCAGTCGGTAGGTGACATAGCCCTTGTATTCCACCGGGGTGACAGCGGGGTCGTGGGACAGCTTTTCCAGCAAGGCGGCGGGGTTCGGGTTCTTCCGGGACGCCAGGAATCCGCCGATTTCATGCTGGTTCATGGGGTGACGGCCGATGATGCTGAGAATGGCCTCGTAGTCGTCCTTGATTTCGCTGAAAAAGCTGCCGGAGGCCAGCGCATCAATGGAGATGCCGCCCAGCAGTTCCGTGGCCAGGGCGATGGTCTCCGGTGTGGAGACGGACACGTCCGGCTCTGCGGGGGGACGGACCGGGGTGTTGATGTAGAGTCGATCATAGTGGAGCCGTTTCAAAATGGCGCCAAACTTTTCCAGATCCTCCCGGCTGTCGTTCATGCCCTTCATCAGCATGATTTCCATGTAGATCTGACCGGTGAACGTGTTGGTGAAGAGGTCCAGTCCCTCCATCATTTCATCATAGTCCAAATGACCGTGGGGACGGTCGATGCGGTGCCAGCTCTCGGCGTCATAGCTGTCCAGAGAAGGCAGCACAATGTCGGCATAGCGCAGTTCGGCCCGAACGTCAGGATCACCCATCAGGGCGGCGTTGGTGATGACGGCCACCGGCTTGTCCGTGCGCTGCTGAATGCCCACGATCAGCTCCCCCAGACGGGAGTAGAGGGTGGGTTCCCCCTCACCCACGATGGACACCACGTCGCACCGCTCCAAATCTCCCAGACACTGGTCAAACTCCTCCAGAATTTCCTCCAGAGGGAAGTATTCCCGGCGGGTGTTGGTCATTTTGTCCGTTCGGCCCAGCTGGCAGTAAACGCAGGAGTAGTTGCAAGTTTTCTTGGGAATGGGACTGACGCCCAGAGACCGCCCCAGACGGCGGGAGGGCACCGGCCCGAATACATATTTCAGATCACTCATGGAATTGCCTCCAAATCATCCAGAGATATGTGAATTTATATAAAATGATCATATCACAATTTGGACTTCTTGAAAGCACCAGTTTTGGAGGAATTTATAAGGTCAGAAAATGTGCCCCCGAAAATAGGGGGCACTGTCTGTCAGCAAAGGGAAAATGCACCAGTGTCAATGGAAAGATCCAATGTATCCAAAACGGCACCGGATGCGTCCAGCAGGGAGATTTGCACTGGAATTTCAGCGTACAGGGTGGAAGTGAGGGTTACATTGCCGCTTTCTCGCAAAATGCGGTACCATTTACGGGCGGCGTCCCGCAGTGTGAAACTGCCGCTGGTGTCGAAAGGACCAAAGGGCAGTTCCTGAACCAGGAACGAGAGGACGCCCTCTGCTGTCAGCTCCCCGTTCAGCGGGAATACCCGTGTCTCGCCGTATTCCGGCTCGGCGTAGGAGCCGTCTGCGTTTTGGCAGACATCAGTCCTTTGAACGGTGGCTTCGGCTCTGGCGGACACTGTGCCCTCCGGCAGCGGGCCCACCAGATAGAGTCTCCCGGCGTAATAGGTCAGGGTGGGATCGTTGCTGACGGTGGTTCGGTACAGATCGGAACGCCGGTAAACCCCCAATGAGGGCCGCTTGTACAAAAAGGTCATATAGCTGTCGCCGCTGCGAGCAATCACATAAGTGTTTTTGAAATTTGCAAGCCATGGGTCGTCCCCCTTGACCACATAGATTGGCTCGGGGGTGGTGATCAGCAACTCCCGACCCATCTGTCGGCACATCCCGCCTACGGTCAGAGGTGGGAATTGCAGCCAGGCTGCCAGCAGAAACCCCAGCAGCAGGGAGAGAAGCAGGTTGCGCAAGCACTTTCCACTTCGGGACAATCTCATGGTGTCACCTCCCGGCTGCAGCGGAGAGACCACGGTGCCGCCGGGGACATCCCGATGAGCGGCGGAGGCCGGAGGAACTGGATAGGCCAGTTCCTCTATGGTCCGCTGCCAGGGGGAGGGCCAGGCGGGGGACTGGTGCTCCCGAATGGCCAGAAAGACTGTCAACACGACCACGGTCAGCTCCTGTTCGATGGCCTTACGGTCCGGGGCAAACCGGACCTGCTGGATAACGGTGCTGACCCAGTCGGAAATGTGAGGCTTGAAAAAATTACTGCCCATATCACACCGGTGCGTACACCACCGCATTCACCTTTTCGGTGAACAGGTTCCACTCCGCTTTCTTTTCTTCCAGAGCCCGCAGCCCCTTCCGGCTGATGCGGTAATATTTTCGCTTCCGCCCCGTGTCGCCCTCCCGCTCCTGGGAGGTGACGTACTTTTCTGCCTCCAGCGAATGGAGAATGGGGTACAGCGTCCCCTCCTTTAGCTCAAAGGTGCGGTCGGAGCGGCGGGAGAGCTCCGTGATCATCTGGTATCCATACATCTCCTCTCGGCTCAGCAGAGACAGCACCAGCAGGGTGGTGCTGCCGGACATCAGGTTTTTATCAATTTTCATAGGCGGGTCCCTCCGTTTCAATGACTGCCGGCACATTCACTCCCAAATATACATCGGCTATCTATGTATAGCATACCTAGATGAGCGAGGCTTGTCCAGGCAAATAAAAAAGAGACATTCCGACTGGAATGTCTCTTTTGGTGGACGATACAGGACTCGAACCTGTGACCCCCTGCACGTCAAGCAGGTGCTCTAGCCAGCTGAGCTAATCGTCCGTCGAGATTGAGTTTTAAAAAAACGCCCCAGAACCTTTTGGCTCCAGGGGTTTTATGATGGTGGACGATACAGGACTCGAACCTGTGACCCCCTGCACGTCAAGCAGGTGCTC
>JAHHSA010000039.1 GCA_020025475.1 Oscillibacter sp. | reverse complement strand
CCATGCCGACTTCGGCGGCGAGGTGGAGCGCGTGCTGAAGATGGTCAACGGCGTCATCCTGCTGGTGGACGCCGCTGAGGGTCCCATGCCTCAGACCCGCTTTGTCCTGAGCAAGGCCCTGGAACTGGGCCACCGCGTGATCGTGGTCGTCAACAAGATCGACAAGCCCGACCAGCGCATCCACGAGGTGGTGGATGAGGTTTTGGAGCTGCTGATGGATCTGGATGCCACCCCTGAGCAGCTGGACTCCCCCATGCTGTTTTGCTCCGGCCGCCAGGGCACCGCTTCTTACTCCCCCGACGTGCCCGGTGAGAACCTGAATCCTCTGTTTGATACCATTCTGGAATATATCCCCGCTCCCGAGGCGAACACCGATCAGCCCTTCCAGATGCTGGTCAGCTCCATCGACTACAACGAGTTCGTGGGCCGTATTGCCATTGGCCGCATCGAGCGGGGTATTCTGAAGCAGAATCAGGAGATTGCTGTGTGCAACTACCACCATCCTGACGCGGCTCCCCGCAAATCCAAGGCCACTGCTATCTATGAGTACGAGGGCCTGGGCAAAAAGAGCGTTTCTGAATCCTCTGCCGGCAACATCATTGCCATGAGCGGTATTCCCGATATCACCATTGGTGACACGATCTGTGCCGCCTCTGCCCTGGAGCCCCTGCCCTTCGTGCAGATCAGTGCTCCCACCGTGGAGATGACCTTCTCCGTGAACGACTCCCCCTTTGCAGGCCGCGAGGGTAAGTTCGTCACTTCCCGCCAGATTCGCGAGCGTCTGATGCGCGAGACCCTGAAGGACGTCTCTTTGCGTGTCACCGAGACCGACCGTGATACCGCTTTCAACGTGGCCGGCCGTGGTGAGATGTCTCTGTCCATCCTGATTGAGACCATGCGCCGTGAGGGCTACGAGCTGCAGGTCTCCCCCGCCCGTGTCCTGTACAAGGAGATTGACGGCAAGAAATGTGAGCCCATTGAGCGCCTGGTCGTGGACGTGCCCGGTGACTGCATCGGCTCTATCATTGAAAAGCTGGGCCAGCGCAAGGCCGACCTGCTGGAGATGACTCCCGTGGGCGACCGCATGAAGGCCGAGTTCCTGATTCCCTCACGCGGCCTGTTCGGCTACCGCAACGACTTCATGACCGATACCAAGGGCGAGGGCATTATGGCCTCCGTGTTCGAGTGCTATGCCCCCTTCAAGGGCGAGATCGCCCGCCGCGGCAACGGCTCCATGATTTCCTTTGAGACCGGCGAGTCCATCACCTACGGTCTGTACAATGCTCAGGAGCGCGGTACCCTCTTTATCGGTGCCGGCGTGCCTGTCTACGGCGGCATGGTCATCGGCGTCACCGCCCGCAACGAGGATATGAATGTCAACGTCTGCAAGAAGAAACAGCTGACCAACACCCGTGCTTCCGGATCCGATGACGCTCTGCGTCTGGTGCCCCCCAAGCAGATGAGCCTGGAGCAGTGCCTGGAGTTCCTGGCAGACGATGAGCTGCTGGAGGTGACTCCCAAGAGCCTGCGTATCCGGAAGGCCGTCCTGGACCACGAGAAGCGCATGAAAATGCTGCACAGCAAAAAGTAATTTTTTTACCACGAACAAAATCCCGCCCGGAAGGCCAGCCTTCCGGGCGGGATTTTTCATACATGATGGAAAATCATATGATACTATCCGTGATTAAAACAGCAGCACACAGATCAGAATCAGCAGAACGCCGATGCAGACCACCAGCAAGTCGAATGCGAAGGACTCCCCCACCAAAAACCGCCGGGGTTTGCGATCATAGGCTGCAAAATTGTTCTGCTTTGGCACAAAGATGTACGGTGCCTTGGTAAAGAGCAGCCACTCCCCGGCAAAGATGATAAGATCGCCCACATTTGCCAGCACTCGGGCGCACAGAGCACCGATAAAGGAGGCAGCGTTCAGCGCAGGCCGATACAATCCCTTTTCCAGATCCAGCTTTGCCGGCCAGCGATTCAGATAAACGCAGCGTCCGTTTTCCCGCCGCATTAAGACATTCCGAATAAAGAGCAGATACACCAGTGCACCGATCAGGAGGGAAATGCAGGCACCCTTCAAATTCACCCAGGCGAAGTAGTGGACGCCATGAGCCAACGGATCTCCATGGAGGAAGCTGACTGACCACAGTGCAATCGCATCCATGGTGGCATTGGGCGTCAGGCCCAGAATCACCAGCGCGGCTGCCGCCAGGGTCAGAGCCCAACCAGTGCCGCGTGTCATGTAGTGCCCTTCTCCGTGGCTCTGCTCCGCCGGTGCCAGGAAGATAGAAACAAACAGCTTGGTCATGTAGGCCGCCGTCAGGCCGCCAGAGATCAGAAACAGCCACTCTACCCCACGGAAAACCAGGGAAGACGCTCCGGCGTGGTCCAAAATGTGAATATATTCCACAATACTCTCGTGGAGCAGCGTTTTGCTGACATAACCGGAAAAGCCGGGCACACCGGCAATGGAGGCCGCACCGCAAAAGAACACCGCCTTGAGCCAGGGTTTATCCCGTCCCCAGCCCTGGATGCGGTTCAGATCCAGAGAGTGGGTTCCCAGATAGATCACACCTGCGGACAGGAAGAGCACCAGCTTGATGAGAGAGTGATTCATCATGTGCAGCACCGTCCCCATAGCCGCCAGCGCGTTCTCGCCGTTCAGATAGCCCTGCATGGCAGCGCCCACCATGATAAAACCAATCTGAGACATGGAGGAGCAGGCCAGCGTCCGTTTCAAATCCACAGAGAACACCGCCAGCACCGCACCCAGCACCATGGTCACCACCGCCAGAAGCAGCACAACCCGGTTCCATGTGAGGTCCATCCAGAACAGTTCCCGGCAGAGAATCAAAGCGCCAAACACACCGCTTTTGGTCAGGATGCCGGAGAGCAAAGCCGAAGCCGGAGCCGGGGCCACCGGATGGGCCTTGGGCAGCCAGATGTGGAGGGGAAACAGACCGGCCTTTGCGCCAAAGCCCGCCAGGCAGAGTCCGCCTGCCACATAGAGCTGTCCACTTCTATGGGGGGGCACCAGCTCCACGGCAGTCCGCAAATCACCAATGGTCAGCGTCCCCAACAAATCCCGAAGCAGCAACAAACCCGCCAGCAGCACCATGCCGCCAATGACCGCAATGGCCAGATAGGTCTCTGCCGCACGCAGAGCCTCCCGGGTCTCATTTTGAGCCACCCAGACATAGGAGGCAAAGGACATCATCTCAAAAAACACAAACAGGGTGAAGAGGTCTCCTGCCAGAAACACGCCCATAAGGGCTCCCTGGGTCAGCAGCCAGTACAGATAATATCGATCACACTTGGGGTCATGGCTGAAATACGAGGGGCTGGCCAGCGCAGAGCCCTGCCAGAGGATGGCAGCCAGCAGCACCAGAAGCGTCCGCAGGCCGCCCGCTGTGAAGCTGAGCCCCACACCACAAACACCAGGCAGCGATACTCTGGCCTCCGGCCAGACCAAAAGTGCAGCAGCAGCTGTCAACTCCACCGCCGGTACCAGGCGAACAAACCAGTCCCGCACCCCCGCCCCATGGTTCCGCATGGGATACACCAGCGGGGCCGATGCCATGGGAAACAGGACCAGAAACAACAGTAAATATGTACCCATTGCAGCCCTCCTTACAAAATTCCCAGGCTGACCTGCTGAAGCAGGCGAATCAGCGGGTCAGAGCACAGCGCCAGCAGCACGCCGGTGGCAGTCATCAGAATCATGGGGATGGTGGTCCCCATGCCGGGGTCGTGAATCTCCATCTGCTCTTTCTCTTCTCCCAGAGGGAAGTAAGCTCTGGCCACCAGCGTCAGCAGATACAGCGTTGTGAGCAGTGTGGAGAGGATCAGGGCCCCGATGCCCACATAGGCCAATGGGTAGGCCGAGGCCACCGCCGCCTCAGAGATCACCCACTTGCCCGCAAAACCACCCAGAGGCGGAACACCGATCAGGGCCAGAGACGACAGGGTGAAGAGGGCAAAGGTCATGGGCATTCGCTTGCCCAGACCCTCCATCTCATAGACATACTCCCGACCGCACTGGTGCAGAATGGACCCTGCGCAGCAGTACATGGTGATTTTGGTGAAGGCGTGGTAGATCATATGGATCATGCCGCCAAGGAGTCCTGCCGGAGACATGATGGTGAGCGAAAACAGAATATAGGAGAGATTGCTGAGGGTGGAGAAGGCCAGCCGCCGTTTCAGATGGGGCGTTCGCAGCGCCCGGGCGGAGCCGTACACAATGGTGATGATGGCCGCCGTCATCACTGCGGTCTGAGCCCAGGTCCCTTTCAGGAAATCCACGCCGAATCCAAAGTAGATGAGTCGGACAATGGCAAAAACACCGCCCTTCACCACCGCCACTGCATGGAGCAGGGCAGAAACCGGCGTGGGAGAGACGACCAGATCCGGCATCCAGCCGTGGAAGGGAAACACCGCCGCCTTGACGCCAAACCCGAAAAAGGCCGCCACAAAGGCCACCAGCAGTGCCGTCTCGCTGCCTGCCACTCTGGCAGGGTCCAGCACGCCGCCATAGGTAAAGTTCAGGTGTCCGGTTCCGTATTGCAGGAGAAAGACAATGCCGATAAAGGCAAAGGCCGCACCGGCCAGGGAGTAGCAGAGATACTTCCGGCCTGCGTACCTGGCCTCCTCGTCCATGGTGTGCATCACCATGGGCAGGCAGGTAAGCGTCATCAGCTCATAGAAGAGGTAGAGCGATAGGAAGTCCTCTGCATAGGCAATGCCCAGCACCACACCGAAGGTCATGAGCCAGAAGGCGAAAAAGCGATTTTGGTGGGCCGCATGATCCATGTAGTCCAGGGCATACACCGTGGCCATCGGCCACAGCACGGAGACCAGCGCGCCATAGACCATGCCTGCGCCGTCCATCCGCAGAGAAATGGAGATGATATCCGAAAAGCGCACCATGATGCAGGCAAGCAGATCCCCGCCATACACACCGTTGATGACAATGCAAATTCCGGAGATGACGGAGGTCAGAACCGCCGCCGTAATCACGTAGGTCTTACGGATCCAGCTCACCCGGGGCTGCCAGATCAAAAGGACCAGACCCATCAGCATAGGGATCAGGATGGGCAGTGTTAAGATCCGATACATACCGTCATTCCTTTCTGAAAATCGTTGTTTCTCATATCACACAAACAAGAGCGGCACCGCTTGAATCAGCCATTCCAGAATACCACCGGGCAGCAGTCCCAGCACTACCCCCAAAAGGGCAAAGAACAGCTGGGGCCAGAGCATTTTGGGACCAACCTCCTGTCTCTGGAGCTGGCAATCCGCTCCCGGGAAAAAGCCGTTGGTAATGATGGGCAGCAGATACCCGGCCGTCAGCAGTGCAGAAAGAATCAAAATCACCAGGCCGGCAATGCCAAACCCCCGAAGCGGTGCCTGAAGGCCGGCGGTCAGCAGATACCATTTGCTGACAAAGCCCGCCATGGGCGGAATTCCAATGATGGAGAGGGACGCCAGTGTGAAGCATGTCATGGTCACTGGCATTCTCTGTCCGATGCCCCGCAGCTGGTCCACGCGAACCAGATCGGTAGCAAAGATGATGGCACCGGCCCCCAGGAAGAGGGCATTCTTGGCGATGGCATGAAACACCAGCTGTAACAGGGCTGCCACGGTCCCTCCGGGCGTCAGCAGAAAGAGGCCGAAGAGAATGTAGGACACCTGGCTGACCGTGGAGTAGGCCAGCCGCTTCTTGAGCTGTTTTTCCCGGTAGGCCAGCATAGACCCTACAAACACAGTGGAAAGTGCCAGCGTCAGCAGCACATATTGAGGCCAGGTCCCGCGGAGAAACGCAGGTCCATACATATAGTAAGTGACCCGGAGAATCGCCAGGACGCCGCCCTTGGTGATGACGCCCGAGAGTACCGCCGAAGCCGGCGCCGGAGCCACCGGGTGGGCCGAGGGCAGCCAGGACTGCATGGGCATCATGCCCGCCTTGGCGCCAAAGCCCACTATCATCATGCAGTAAGCCACCAGCAGCAGCTCTTGATGCTGGGCAGCCTTGGCAAAATCGATGGTGCCCCCGGCGATGAAGTCCGGGACCGTCAGATAATAGGCCAAAAAGAAGTAGCCCGCCAGAGCCATACCGGCTCCAAAGACGGAAAAGCCCAGGTATTTGAAGCCCGCCCGCCTGGAGGTGTTGGTGGCACTGTGGAGTACGAGAGGCACCGTGATGAGGCTCATCAGTTCAAAAAACATGTAGAGCGTGACAAAGTTGGCCGAGAGAGCCAGGCCCATCAATGTGCCCAGGGTCATGGTGTAGAACCCCAGGAAGCTCCGCTCGCGTCCGGCGTGGCGGATGTAGGGCTGGGCAAACACCAGCACCGGTGTCCACACACAGCTGAAGAGCACCAGAAAGAACCTGGACAGGCGGTCGTTTGCCAACTCCAGTCTCAGCTGGCCGTGGATGGTCAGAAGGGGCACTGTGGTGGTGGGTTGTAAACACACCACCAGCGCCAGCACCGCCGTCCCCAGCACCAGTGCCAGCGCCAGGCGGTCCCGCCGCTTGTCGTTTTTCTGTTGGAACACCAAGATGCCCCCAATCAGGGGCACCAGGATGGGCAGGAGTAAAAGCATAGTGATCCTCCGGTTACGAAATAGCAGGCCGTCACTGCATGAGCCGAACACCCGCGTTGAGAATGTCAGTAATGGGATGGTAGAAAATACCCAGCACAAAAATGGACAGGATCAGCAGCAGGGCTGCCGCCTCAAAGCTGCGGTCCCGCCGGATCTCATCTGCCACATTGTCCGCAATGATGTACGCTTCATCCTCAGCCGCCGGCCGCTCCCAGATTGCCAGAACCGCCGGCACATAATAGAGGGCGTTGAGCACCGTAGCCAGGGCAATGGTCAACAGCGTCAGCGTGGTTCGATTGGTGGAGATGGCTGCCGTGGAGAAATAGAGTTTGGAAACGAAACCGCCAAACATGGGAATACCGATCATAGAAAGCGCACCAACCGTGAAGCCTACACCAGCCACCAGATCCCGGTAGGCGCTGCCTCGGAGATTCTGGAGGCTCCGGTGATGACCGCTGACATCAGAGAGCCGACCGGCACAGACAAACAGCAGCGGCTTGCAGCAGGCATGTACCAGGATGTGGAAGCAGGAGGCCACCATCCCCGCCGTGGTGCCCAGGCCCAGGCCCATAAAGATATAGCCCATCTGGCCTGCGGTGGAAAAGGCCAGCATACGCTTCACATCCCGTTCCCGCATGGCCGCCAGCGCACCCGAGATCATACCCAGCGCCCCCACCAGCAGCAGCACATCCGTGACCCCCAGATCCGCAAGCAGCTCCAGAGAAAAGCCCTTATACATCAGCGTAATCAGCATCACCACACCGCCCTTGAGGGCCAGTCCGGACGTCAGGGCCGAAGAGCTGGTGGTGGCACCGGCGTGAGCATCCGGAAGCCAGAGATAGAAGGGAAACATGGCACTTTTGATGCCCAGTCCCGCAATCACCAGCGCAACCGTGACCGCCAGAGGCACATACCAAATCCCAGCCTCATAGACACGGCTGATGGGGCCTTCCAGGTCAGGGATCAGCAAGGTACCCGCCAGACCGTTGAGGAAGGCCAGCCCCAGCAGGAAAAGTCCGGAGCCCACAAAGCTCATGAAAAGGTAGCGAATGCTGCCAATAAAGTTTGGGCCGCTTCCCTTTGCCATCATCAGAATGGAGGTTGAAATCGCCGCGACCTCCAAAAAGACATAGCCCACAAAGGCCTCGTTGGCGTAAAGCAGGACCAGAAGAGCTGCCTCCAGCAGCTCGGTTGCCGTGAAGTAAAACGAGTGGGGCGGAACATCCCGAAAGAGATCTCGCCGTCCACCAGCCAGAGATACCGCCATCACCATGGCAAAGGCCATGGCCAGCAGGGCCTGCAGCGGCCCCACCCACAATAGGCTCCGGCCGCCAATGGCATAGCCGATCCCCGTGTCAAACCGCAGCGTGTAGAGCATGGCCAGCAGGGACAGCACTGCCACACCTCCGCTGACCCACAGAGCCAAATGATAGGCCCGCCGGACTTCATTCACCACACCGGTGACCAGTGCTCCGGAGAGCGCCAGGAGGATGCTGGCAATGGGCAGTGCTTCCATCCATGTGCCCATCACTCGTCCTCCTTTTGCACCATATTCAGCAGCTCTTTCAACTGTATGGTGCCATAGCGGCGGTAGACCCGCCAGATCAAAGCCATGGAAAAGGCGGAGACCGCCGACACCATGACGATACCCACCAGCATCAATCCTGTGGTGTCCACCAGCGTTTCCTCGCTGGCAGGGGCCAGAGCGGCCACCAGCCAGCAGGCCGCAGCGATCATCACGTCAAAGCCCAGGACTTTTTTCAGCAGATTCTGTTTCAGAAGCATCGTGCAAAAGCCGATGCCAAACAGCAGCACCGCAGTGACTGCATATCGGTTTTCATAAATGACCTCCAAGGCGGAGCCCTCCTTGTTCTCTTAAAGTTCGGCCCGGTTCTCTGCGGCCAGGGAACAGACGCCATACACGGCAAAGGCCGACGACGCACCTGCGCTCATCTCCAGCAGCTCCGACGCCACCATCACCATAGCCGCATGACCAATATCACCGGCATAGATGGAGACGCCGCTGAGCACCACGCACAGCAGCAGACTGACCGCATGGGCATAGCCCCGGCAGTGAAGCAGCTCTCGGCCCCGGAACAGGGGCGGAACTGCCAGCAAGGCACCGGTCAGAGCGCCTCCGGCGATTCCACCCAGGACCATCACCAGAATCAGCAGCAGCGCACCGCTCACCAGCCCGCCCAGCACCAGCTGTCTGCGGGAGACCTCACGCCAGCTCTTCAGTTTCCGTTTATCCGCCTCCCGGCCCCGCAGCAAAACCCGGACGCCGCTCATGGAAAGAAACATCAGACAGCTCTGACCCAGCAGTTCCAGCGCCCAGCTGCCCACTGTAATGCTCTCTCCCGCCTCAATCACGCCCTTTCCGGGCATCAGGAACACGGCATAGAGCAGCAGAGAAGTAAAAATGCCGCACAGAAGCAGTGCAGCAGCAGGATACCAGTTAAAAAAGCTGTGCAGTCTTTGCCGCTCCCGCGCTTCCCGCTCCTCCTCCGTGGGAGGGACATATCTGGGTGGCCGCTGCTCCATAATGAACAGGGTCCTGTCCCGCTCCTCCCGCTCACCGTTGACCCAGGCCACCAGGCGGTCCGACCAGGAGCGGTTACATTTCTTCTGATCCATTCTGCTCTCCCTTCTCCCCCCGGAGTCTGTGGAGGGTGTAGTGCAGCAGCAGGCCGGTAACCACCATGCCTACGCCCAACTCGGTTAATGCCAGCCGTAAGCCGTAAATGGGCCACCAGAGAATGGCCAGCAGAAGAGAAAACACCATATAGCTCCCAACCGCCGTGCGCACGCTGCTGCTGAACAGGATTCCGGCGGCACTGGCCGGCACCAGAATCAGCAATATCATTTCCAGGACAGCCACTGTGTCCCCTCCCTTCCTTTGCCCACAGCCTTCGGCCATCGGCAAATCTCTATCCAAGTTTTGATGCTATCTATTTTATACTAACGGATGAAACCGCACTTCGTCAACAAAAAATGTGAAAAAAATGACTATCCTGCGAAAAAGGGAGTTCTTTTTTGGAGGTCTGCCAGCGCAGTTTCCCCAGTACAGGCCGCGAAAAAGCTCCTCCCGGTGGGAGGGGCTTTCTTCTTTCAGCTATTTTCCAATCGGCGGACATATGCCTGCACGTAGCGCATAAAGTTCTTCGTAACCGGCGGAGCGGTTTTTACCTGGGGCACACCCATCCCCAGCATGCGATACTGCGGCGGGTCCATAGGCAGCGCTACCGCTTCGTTTTTGTAATTGCGCAGCAGCAGCTCCGGTAGAATGGAGACACCCAGGCCTTTTGTGACCATGTTGATGATGGCGTAGTCACTGCACGCCGAAAACAGAATGTTGGGCCAGTGCTCCAGCTTGTCCAGGATGGTGTGAACCTCCCCGTCATAGCCAGGCATAGGCATAATGAACTGCTCTTCCAGGAAGGCGTTGAGCGGAACCGCATCCCGCTGGGCCAGGGGGTGGTGCGGCGGCACCAGCGCCATCAGCTGATCCTGACAGAGGGGAATCCACTCAAACTCCCGGTCCTCGCCGCCGGCGTACAGGCACAAATCCGCCTCCCGCCGCTCCATGATACCCTCGATGATATCAGAACCCGCCTCGGTAATGTGGACTTCCACATTGGGGTAATCCTGTTGAAAGTCCCGGATGATATCCGGCATCCAGTAGGTGGCTACACTGGCATAGGACGCAATGCGGATTCGTCCGGTGTCTGCGCCCTTGATCTGAGCAATGTACTGCTCCAGAGCCTCGTTTGTACTCAGCAGCTGCCGGATGGATGGCAGCAGAAGATCTCCCTCACTGTTGGGAGAGATGCCTGCCGAGGTACGGATCATCAGAGGAAAGCCAATCTCGTCCTCCAGAGACTGCATCATGTGGCTGATGCCGGACTGGGTGTACCCCAGCTCTTCCGCCGCCTTGGAGAGGCTGCCCAGCTCTACCGCCCGCACAAATGCCTCCAGTTTTCGAATATTCATGGTTCCTCCTTCATCTGCCCCATTCTGCCACAGGCAGAATGCGCAGACCTGATTCGTCGTAATGTCGTAATATAAATACTATGGTATCTGATCACCAAAAAGATTGCAAGGAGGATTCCAGCTTTTCGCCCGGAATCCTCCTGTTTCATATGCTTCTGAACGACTTGTAAACGGTCAGTGCCGCACCAGCCCTCACTCCTGCTCCCGCAGGGACTGGACATCTGCCGCCGTCAATACCATGAGATCCTCCCTGGTAACGGTCTCCATCCCGGCCAGTCGATCAGCCTGCCGCACCAGCAGCTTCTCAAAGAGATTCCGCACACCACGGCCATTGCCAAAGGTGCGGGGGTTCACATTCTTCTCTGCCAGCAGCAGACGCATCTGCCGCTGTGCCTCCTCGTCAGCGGTATAGCAGCCCTTCTTGCACCGCATCCGGAACATCTCCATCATCTCCTCGATGGAATAGTCCTCAAAGTGCAAAAAGCGGTTGAACCGGGATTCCAGTCCAGGATTGGAGTGAATGAACCGGTCCATCAGGTCATCGTAGCCCGCCACGATCACCACCAGATCGTCCCGGTGGTCCTCCATTGCCTTGAGGATGGTGTCAATAGCCTCCTGTCCGAAGTCGTTTTCACCGCCTCCGTTGAGGGCGTAGGCCTCATCCACAAACAGCACGCCGCCCAGTGCTGAGTCCAGCACCTTGGACGTCTTCAGGGCCGTCTGACCTACATACCCCGCCACCAGACCGCTGCGGTCCACTTCCACCAGCTGTCCCTTGGACAAAATACCAAGGCTGTGGTAGATCCGGGCCATCAGACGGGCAATGGTGGTCTTGCCGGTGCCAGGATTCCCGGAGAACACCATGTGTAAAGACAGCTCCGGAGTGGGCAGGCCCTGTTCCCGGCGCATCTGATGAATCTTCACAAGATTGACCAGTGACCGGACTTCCTGCTTCACCGCCTGGAGACCCACGTAGCCGTCCAGCTCCGCAAGCAGGTCTTCCAGCTTCTCCGGCGGCGGAACCTCCGCTTCCTGTGCCGAGGGGCCCTGTTCTTCCTGGTGCTTCTTTTGCGGGGTGTTCCCGTTCTCCGGCTGAATTGGTTTGACTGGCTGCTCCGGTGCCTTCGGCTCTGACGAACGCAGCGGCCCGCCCCAAAAATCCCCGCTCATGGAGCGGAGATTGCGCTCCGACATCGTGCGGATCAGATCCAGCTGCCGGAGAATGATCTCATCTTTCTTGCTCTCTCTGGAATCCATGGTCTCACTCCTTCATCAGATTGGTATGGGCCAGACACCGGAACAGGCCGGCAGCCAGCAGGCCTGTCAAAGCCCCGGTGAATCCGGAGACCCACAGCAAAACAGGCAGATAATAGAGGGGAGCCGTATTCCCCAGAGTCAGTACCGCTGCTGCCACCTGACCGCAGTTGTGTGAAGCGGCTCCACCTACAGAAACGCCGTAGATGGACAGTCTGGGCAGACGGCTGAGGAAAATCTCCACCGCCAAGGCAGCCAGCCCGCCCAGCAGGGAGAAAATCAACGCATTCATGTTTCCCGCAAACACAGCACCCAGCAGGCTCCGGGCCAGCAGAATCAACAGCGCCTGCCCAGGGCCAAGGGCATAGAGGGCGAACACCGTGACAATATTTGCAAGGCCAAGCTTGATGCCGGGAATGGGAATGGCCAGAGACAGGGGCAGGAAATTCTCCACGTAGGAGAGTGCCAGGGCCATCGCCGTCAGCATGGCGCAGAGGGTCAGCTGTTTCGTCGTCAATTTCATACGGTCCCTCCCTTATCCCAGAACGGCGTCCACGCCGTCCTCCGCCACAGTTCCCTGCAGCTGCACCGTTACCCGGGCCGGGAGACAGACGATGCTCTGTCCTGCACGGGTGATGATCCCGGTGTGAACACAGTCCTGTGTGGGGCAGTCGGACTCCCGCACCTGGACCCCCTTCTGTGAGAGGACCAAATATAAGGTATAGCCGTTGGCCTGGATGGTTCGCTCCTCTTCCTGGCGGAGCTGGGGCAGATTCACCGCCTCCGTCTCTACGCCGTCCACGGAGATCTTCGCCGTCAGGCGGTCTGTCTCCGCTGACATCCACCCCAGGGACAAGACAATTCCCAGGACCACCACAACAGCCAAAACCATCATATCCCAACCGTTGGGCTTCAGCTCAGGAAACCGTTTCATAGCTGTACGCGCCCCCCTCAGCGGCGGTAAAGCGGCCCGCCAGTCCCTCTGTGACCACAACGCGGCCATCCTTCGTGACAAGAACCAGGTCGAACGCCCCGGCGTGGGCACGCCAATAATCCAGTGCGCGCTCCTCTCCCATGATGAACAGCGCCGTGGAGAGGGCATCGCACATGGTGCCGTTGCCATCGGTCTTGTCCGCCACCACCGTAACGGAGGTAAGGCCGCTCTCTGCCGGGCAGCCAGTCTCCGGATTCAAAATATGGTGATAGCGTTTCCCGTTTTCTTCAAAAAAGCGCTGATAGCCGCCAGAGGTAATGGCAAATGCGTCCCTCAGCTGCAAAACCCCCACCAGCGCTTCCGGATTTTCCGGCGCGGCCGGGTCCTGAATGCCCACTCGCCAGGGAGTGCCGTCCGGCCGGTCGCCCCAGGCCAGCACATTGCCGCCCAGATACACCATACCGCGGGGAACGTCGTTGGCAGCGTAGATTTGCGCCACGCGGTCGGAGGCATAGCCCTTGGCAATACCACCCAGGTCAATCTCCGTCCCGGCGTCCACCATGCCTGTTCCGTTCTTCAAATGCACATGCTCCATGCCCACCCGCTCCAGCAGAGCCTGCAGCTCTGCCTGATTTGGCACCCGTTGGTGGTCCGTAGTAAAGCCCCAGGCATCCGCCACCGGCGCAATGGTGATGTCAAAGGCGCCGCCGGTGGCATGGGTGTAATCTGCCGCCGTCTCAATCAGCTGCTCCAGCTCTTCATCCAGCTCCACCGGCTCACCGGCGGAGCGATTCAGGGCCGACACCTGGCTCTTCTCCTGTGTGCGGGAGAGCAGGGCCTCCAACTGGTAGAGCGTCTGCTCCGTCTCCTCCACGGCAGCCTCGCCGCTCTTTCCGTAGGCGTTGACCATCATCACCGTGTCCATCGCATAAATCTGTCGGCTGGCCGGCTCCTCTGCTCTGCTGCCGCAGGCACTCAGGACCCCCATCATGAAAACCGTCAGAAATACGGCCGTGATTTTTCTCATATTGTACCTCATCGTAGATCATTCTGTGTGATCGGAAATTTTATAATGAAACAGTATATCACTCCCCGGCCCGCTTCACAACCGAAAATCCGGCTTTCACCCCCGTCGCTGTCTGTGCAACATTTTAAAATTCTCTGTTTTTCAACGGCTTTATTGCGCATTTTTCCTTCTTTTCCAAAAAATTATGTCACCGGGCATATCTTCTTCTTGCAAACACATTTCAAGTCTGCTATACTACTTAGGTATGTCAGCGGCCCTGTTTTTTCTGCCGCTTTTCACATGAATTAACCCGTTGGAGGTCACGATATATGTCGAAAAATCCCAATAACCGCTCCAAGCCTGTAAAGCAAAACAAGCCTGTAAAGCAAAACGAGCAGATGAATGGTGCCATGAAGTTCTTTCTGGCAAGCTGTGTTGCTGAGCTGTACCTTCTGATTGTCCGTCGTTTTTATATCAACGGTGACGCCATGCAGCAGATCGCCTGGTTTGATCACTACTTCAAAATCCTGCTTGGCGTGGGCGTTGCCGTGCTCGCTGTGGGTGTCGTGCTGAGCGTGATGTTCCGTACCGATAAGAAAAAGCGGGTTTGGGGCTGGTTCGTGACAGGCATTGGTGCTTTCTTGGCTGCTTCCACCGCAATGGTCTGGGCACTGAACACCGCTGCGATGACGTTCCTCTGCGTTCTGGTTCCCGTGGTGATGCTGCTGAGCATTTTCTGGTCCCTCTACGATCGGGAGTGTGCTCTGTCCCTCACCATCTTGGGCGCAGGTCTCCTGATGCTGTGGGTGTGCAGCAAATGCCTGTCCCACGTCTCCATGGGCCTGTATGTGAAGATTGGTGCTGTGGTGTTCCTGGTGCTGATGGCTGTAATCGCTCTGCTGGTGAAGCGGGGGAAGCTGTCCAAGCTGCTGCCAGCCAATGCCAACTCGCTCCCTGTCTATGTCTCCTGCGCACTCTCCGCCGCCGGCGTGATTGTGGCCTTCTTCAGCACCACTTTGGCCTACTACACCATGTGGGTTCTGGCTATTGTGGTCTTCGCTCTGGCCGTGTACTACACCGTCCAGCAGCTGTAATGTAAAAAAAGGAATCCCGTCAGTCCAATCGGCTGACGGGATTTTTTATTTTCGAACCATC
>JAHHSA010000038.1 GCA_020025475.1 Oscillibacter sp. | reverse complement strand
ATAAGAGTAGTAAAAGTAATCTTTGCTATATAGACTCTGATCCATTGTGATTGTCATGCTCCCATTGTTTTAAAAGCAGTTTCCTCTGTCGCTTTTTGTGGAGAGGATAACAGTGCATGGGGGCTCTTTCAGTACGCAAGTGGTATGCTGCAACAGCAGCATACCACTTTTTTCATTTTATCTGTCATCGGCAGAGAAAACGGGTTGACGAAGAGGAGAAGATGACAATGGGCAATATGATCGAACTTAGGCACATTACCAAAGCATTTGATGGAGAGACCGTTCTGGACGATATCAGCCTGGAAATCCAAGACAACGAATTTATTACCCTTCTGGGGCCTTCTGGTTGCGGCAAGACTACCACCCTGCGTATGATCGGCGGCTTTGAACATCCCGATCAGGGTGACATTGTGTTTATGGGGGAAAAGATTAATGATGTACCGCCGCACAAGCGGAATGTCAACACTGTTTTTCAGAAGTACGCTCTATTCCCTCACCTGAATGTTTTTGAAAACGTTGCCTTCCCTCTTAGAGAGAAGAAGGTTCCCAAAAATGAGATCAAACAGCGTGTAGAGGAGATGCTTGCACTTGTGATGCTCTCCAATTTTGCAAACCGCAGCGTCACCAGCCTCTCCGGCGGGCAGCAGCAGCGTGTGGCCATTGCCCGCGCTCTCATCAACCAGCCCAAGATCCTTCTTCTGGATGAGCCTCTGGGGGCACTGGACTTGAAACTGCGGAAAGATATGCAGGTAGAACTGAAAAAAATCCAAAAAAGCACCGGGATTACCTTCGTTTTTGTGACCCATGATCAGGAGGAAGCCCTGAGCATGTCTGACACCATTGTGGTTATGAGCGAAGGAAAAATCCAGCAAATTGGCACGCCAACCGATATCTACAATGAACCGGTAAACGCCTTTGTAGCTGATTTCATTGGTGAAAGCAACATTATTGACGGCATTATGCTGGAGGACTTCAAGGTCAAATTTGCCGGGCATGTTTTTGACTGTCTGGATCAGGGCTTCGCGCCAAATGAGCCTGTGGATGTAGTCATTCGTCCTGAAGATGTGGACATCGTTTCTGCGGATGATGCCGAACTGCATGGCGACGTGACCTCTGTTACATTCCTGGGTGTCCACAACGAAATCATCGTGGATATTATGGGATTTAAGTGGATGATTCAGACCACCGACTGCGTGGATGATGGCGCCCGGATCGGCCTGAAGCTGGACCCCGACGCCATCCACATTATGAAAAAATCGAAGTATTCCGGCATGTTTGGTGACTATTCCAGCTTCTCCGATGAAATGGATGAGCTTGCTCAGGACGGAAGCGAGGAGGACGAGTAATGCCGCTCAAAAGAAACCGCAGCGGACATACCGCTCTAGCCCCGTACTCCCTGTGGGCAGTGCTCTTCATCATTGTGCCCATGCTGTTCATCGCTTACTATGCCTTCACGGACAATAACTTCGCGTTTACCACTGAGAACATCAGCCGTTTTTTCACCGCGGTGAGCAACATCAAAAATGATGATGGCTCAGTCACGGAAGTACATACTTATCTTCTGATCTTCCGGCGTTCGTTGAAGCTGTCTGTGATTTCCACTGTAGCCTGCCTCCTCATCGGCTATCCACTGGCTTACCGCATTGCCCACGCAAGCAAGCACACGCAAAAAACCATGATGACGCTGATCATGATTCCCATGTGGATGAATTTTCTCATCCGCACATATGCCTGGATGACGATTCTGCAGGATTCCGGCATCCTCAACAATTTGATTGCGAAGCTTGGCATGGGCCCCATACGCATCATCGGCACTGAGGTGGCCGTCGTTATTGGTATGGTGTATGACTATCTGCCATATATGGTTCTTCCCATATACTCCATCATGGTCAAGATGGACCACAGCCTTCTGGAGGCCGCCCGAGACCTGGGCTGCGGAAGCCTTTCAGTTTTGCGGCGTGTGATCTTCCCGCTGAGTCTGCCCGGCGTAATCTCCGGAATCACCATGGTTTTGATTCCTTCCATCAGCACCTTCTACATCTCCCAGAAGCTTGGCAACGGAAAATTCTTCCTGATTGGTGATGCCATTGAAGGCCAGTATGTAGCGAACAACCTGCATTTTGCTGCAGCAATGGCCTTCATTTTGATGGTCCTTCTCCTGGTTTTTATGGCCCTGGTAAAATATGCTACAAGCCGTTATGTATACGGAGGTGATCCAGAGTGAAAAAAACTGTGAGCAATATTCTCACTGCTTTGGTGTATCTATTTCTCTTTGCACCAATTGTGGTTCTGCTGATTTTTTCCTTCAATGATTCTAAAAGTCTGTCTGTATTTTCGGAATTTTCCTTTCGCTGGTACCGTGAACTATTGAAGGACAGCAATACGCTGGTGGCTGTCCGCAATACATTGATTCTGGCAGCCAGCGCCACAGCAATTTCCACAGTCATGGGAACTGCAGCCGCCTGGGGGATTCACCGCCTGCGCAGCCGTTGGTATCGCAGAGCAATCAACACTGTCACAGATATTCCCATGACCAATCCAGACATCATCACCGGCATTTCTTTGATGCTGATGTTTGTTTTTGTGGGGCGCCTGTTCGGGGCGCAAAACAGTCTGAATTTTTGGACGATGCTGATTGCGCACATCACATTCTGCCTCCCATACGTAATTTTGCAAGTGCTCCCCAAGCTGCGTCAAATTGATCGATCTCTTCCAGAGGCAGCCATGGATCTGGGGTGCACTCCGATCCGTGCTTTTTTGAAGGTGGAGCTGCCAGAAATGCTCCCGGGTATCGTAACTGGTGCCATTATGGCATTTACACTTTCTCTGGACGATTTTGTCATCAGCTACTTCACTTCCGGTACAGGCTTTGAAACACTCCCCATTCGTATTTACAGCATGACCAAAAAAACGGTCACTCCCAAGATGTATGCCCTCGCAACCATCATCTTTTTTGTTACCCTGGCGTTGCTGCTCATCAGCAATTTCATTGGGGACGAGGAAGATGAAACTGTGCGTAAGCGTAAAAAAATTAAGACCCCAATTTCGTGAGTTTTAGGAGGAACATGATGAAAAAGAAGATGATTGGGTGGACTCTGGTGCTCTCCCTTACCCTGAGTTTGTTGCTCACTGGCTGCGGCGGCAGCTCAAGTAAGCAGGTATTGAATGTTTACAACTGGGGTGAGTATATTTCTGATGGCAGTGATGATACACTGGACGCCATTCAGGCTTTTGAAGATTGGTATCAGGAGACCTACGGTGAAGAAATAACGGTAAACTACTCGACCTATCCCTCCAACGAGGACATGTACAACAAACTGTCCGGAGGCGCAGTGAGCTATGATGTAATCATTCCCTCTGACTATATGATTGCACGTATGGCAGAGGAAGGGCTGCTGCAGCCTCTGAACTTTGACAACATTCCAAACTACCAGTATATCGACGACTCTTTCCGTGGACTATACTATGATCCTGATGATCTGTACAGCGTTCCCTACACCTATGGTGTTGTTGGCATCATGTATGATGCCAATAAGGTGGATGCGGCAGACGTTGGCGGCTGGGATCTGATGTGGAATGAAAAATATGCAGACGACATTCTCCAGTACAACAATTCCCGTGATGCCTTCGGTACCGCCATGTACAAACTGGGCATTGATGTAAACACCGCTGACAAGGCTGAATGGGACCGTGCCGCTGAGGAGTTGATTCAGCAGCGCAGCCTGGTAAAGAGCTATGTCATGGATGAAATCTATAATATGATGGAATCTGGTGAGGCAGCAATTGGCTCCTACTACGCAGGCGACTATTTCACCATGCAGGAGGCACAGGCCGAGAACGTGGATCTGAAATTCTACTATCCCGAACCTACCAACTTTTTTGTGGATGCCATGTGCATTCCCACCTGTGCACAGAATAAAGAGCTGGCAGAAATCTTCATCAACTGGATGCTCTCCGAGGAACCTGCTATCGCCAATGCTGAGTACATCAATTATGCCAGCCCCAACAGCATCGTTTACGAGAATGAAACCTATATTGAGGATATGGGCGAGGAAGCCATGGAGATTCTCTACCCCGATCTTGGCAACTTCTCTGAGCTGTATAACAAGTATGCCTATCGCAACCTGGACGATGAAATGCTGGATTACCTGAACACACTCTGGGAAAACGTGAAAATCAACTAATAAAAAGGTGGTATGCTGCAGAAGCAGCATACCACTCAACTTGTGGAAAAAGTCCAGCAGACGCTGGACTTTTTCGCTTGTATCATGTTGCAGAGATGAGAAAAACACGATTGTAACCATTCAATTTAGAGGCAGCACACCCATGGATATAGTTCTTCTGAATACGTTGTTTATCCCTTCCTGGGGCAGTATTCAGTCCAACTTTTCGTCCGCCCCCAGTCAGATACCGTCAGCACAACTCAAGGGCGAGTCTGCTGCAGTGATCTATTTAGCCCACAGGAGCCAGCAGCACTTTGCCAGTGCCACGGAACACATTCACCAGGCCTTCGCCGGAGGCCGCAGAGCCCAGCAGAGTTTTGCCGGAACGCTCCACAGTAAAGTCCAGGCTGCCACTCCAGGCGATCGCCATATTACCGTCTACCTTCAGTACGTCGTTCTGAAGGGTGATCTCGATCAGCTCTTCCTTGGGGGATAGAGATTCCACACAGAGAATGCCCTGTCCCTGAAGTCCCAGATTGAACAGACCCTCATTGCCTGCCACAGCGGAGGAAATGTTGGAACGTGCCACCGCTTTGTGCTTCAAAGTGGATTCACAGGCCAGGAAAAGACCGTCATCCAGCACAATGGAGCCGTTCCAATCCGCTACATTCAACAAAATCAGATGCTTATAAGTAGGCTCCAGCACAAGAGTGCCGCTGCCAGTATACTCAGGCTTGATGGCAGACTCTCCGGTGACGCTGCCGCGAATCGCTTTGTTAAAAAAATCTCCAACGCCCTTCAGACCAGTGGTACAATTCACGTCACCCGCCATCCACTGCATGGCTCCAGCCTGAATGGTCACGTTGGCCTTGTCCAAGTGGCAGATGAGCTGGCGTTTCCGCACGTTCATCTCGCTGGCATAGTATGCGGTCACGGCATTCTGAGGCATGACACTCAGGTCACGCTGGTACTCAGCAATTGTGAAAGCGCCCATGCTGTCCAGTAGCTTCACGTCATCGTTGTTGGTAAAGTTGTTGATTTGATACATCGTTGTTCCTCCTTTTATATGGGGTACTGGAATCATTATAGCATATTGCCCTGTTTTACCACAAGATAAAAGTTTTTATTACAACGGAATTGTTGTGCTGTAGTATTTTACTGGCCCACTGATTAAAAGAAGGGGGCAGGCTGGCAGGAGCATGAAAGAGGATTGTTATGATAGATCAAATGTGATATACTAAATAAAATTACCCTACCTGGTCCGATGAGCAGGAGGGAACAGCGGGCGGTCTATATGCGGAACCAGGCGGGTTCCGTGTTTTTTTGCGGAGGCCGTACCCTTGGAGGAGGAACAGCCATGGCAATGGTCAGCATCATTGTGCCGGTATATAATGCAGAAAAGACGATCCGGCGGTGCGTAGACAGCATTTTGAATCAGGACTACACAGATTTTGAGCTGATCGTGGCCGACGACGGCAGCAAGGACGATTCCGGTGCCATTTTGGATGCATATGCGGCACAGGACAGTCGTGTCCGGGTGCTGCACAAGGAAAATACCGGTGTCTCAGACACCAGAAATCAGGCCATCGCCATGGCAACGGGCACCTACTTGCAATTTCTGGACAGTGATGACTGGATCACCCCGGATGCCACGCGCCTGCTGGTGCGGGCAGCAGAGGCGGAGCACTGCGATCTGGTGATTTCCGACTTCTACCGAGTGGTAGGTACGCGAGTCTCCCACAAGGGTGATATCGAAGAGGATGAGGTCCTCACGCGGGAAGAGTATGCCACCCATATGATGGAAAACCCGGCGGACTTCTACTATGGCGTGCTGTGGAACAAGCTCTATCGCCGGGACATAGTGGAGCGGTATCACCTGCAGATGGACCCGGAGATCAGCTGGTGCGAGGACTTCATGTTCAATCTGGAGTACATCCGGCACGGCGAGCGATTTTTGGCCTTGCAGGTGCCCATCTATTATTACGTCAAGACAAAGGGCTCTCTTGCTAATCAGAATCTCACCATAGCCAACACCATTCGGATGAAGCTTACGGTCTTTGAATATTACAACCGGTTCTACAAGGCGGTACTGGATGAGGACGAGTACGAGAAGAGCCGCCTTAAAGTTTATAAATTTCTCTTCGATGCCGCCCAGGATGGTGCGGTGCCGCCGGTTTTGCTCCCGGGTGCCAAGCGGCTGGGAGATGAGCGGACCACGGTGTCCGAGGAGGTGTTGGAGAGCAATGGCTTGCTGCAGAGTGCTTATCGGGACCGGATGCTGCTGCAATACTATTTGGAGCCGGTGGCATTGAAATATGACATCTCTGTGCCAGAGGCCAGGCTGCTGCTGTATCTCCACCAGGCGGAGAATGTGGGGACCCGCCGGGAGTTGGCAGCGCTGACCGATCTCTCACGGACCAGCCTCTCCTTGACGCTGAAAAAATTGGAGTCCCGGGACCTCATCTCTCTGGAGGATTATAAGGACCCCCAGACGAAGGAGAAGCAGCTCATTCTGGAATTCCTGCCGGAGTCAGAGCGTCTCCTGACGGATCTGGTGACGGCGGAGCGGGACTGCGAACAGGTGCGTCTGGCGGGCTTTACAGCAGAGGAGCTGGAACAGTACAAGATGCTGTCTGAAAAGATCAAATCCAATATCCAGAATGTGTTACAAGCATAACAAAAAGAGGAAACGCACAGCGTTTCCTCTTTTTGTTGCTTTCCGGTATCATTTGACAAGGATTCGTTTACCGCACTCAGGTATGACTCGGCCCACCACACGGGCATCGCCGGTGACTTCTTCCAGACGGGAGAGCAGCTCTCCGGCACGGCTTTCCGGCAGAGAGATCAGCAGTCCGCCAGCTGTCTGGGGATCGACAAGCGCATCGCTGAGAGCCAGAGACACCGATGGATCAATGCTCATGTGTGGTTCCAGATAGGAGCGGTTGCTATAGGCCCCGGCGGGCACAATGCCCATCTTTGCAAATTCCAGCGCAGCGGGCACAATGGGCATTTCTTTGGAGTAGAGCTCGATGGTTTTTCCGCTGCCCTCGGCCATTTCATAGGCGTGACCCAACAGGCCGAAGCCGGTGACATCCGTACAGGCATTGGCACCTACGGCCATCATGGCCTCGCAGGACTTGGCGTTCAGCGTGGTCATCAGCTCCACCATGTGCTGATAGTCACTGTCAGAAAGCATCTGCGCCTTCAAGGCAGTGGAGAGAATGCCGGTTCCAAGTGCCTTCGTCAGGACCAGCACGTCACCTTCTCGGCAGCCTGCGTTGGTCAGCACATCCTTGGGATGGATGAAACCAGTGACGCAGAGGCCGTATTTTGGCTCGTTATCTTCAATGGTGTGTCCACCGGCGATGATGGCACCGGATTCCTGCACCTTGCTGTAACCCCCCTGCAAAATCTCACCCATGACCTCCAGCGGGAGACAGGTGGGAAAGCAGATGAGATTCATGGCCGTAGCGGGCTTGGTGCCCATGGCATACACATCGCTGAGGGAGTTGGTTGCGGCAATTTGACCGAACACATAGGGGTCATCCACCATGGGTGGGAAAAAGTCTACGGTCTGGACAATGGCCAGATCGTCACGCACCTGATAGACGGCAGCGTCATCACTGGAGTCAAATCCTACCAGAAGGCGGTCACGTTGAAATTTAGGCAGTTTTGCCAAAATTGAATGGAGAGCACCCGGCCCCCATTTTGCGCCTCAACCCCCGCTGCGGGTGAGCTCAGTCAAGCGCTTGTACTGCTTGCTCATGTTTCATTACCACCTTTCCTGTGACAAATAGCATAGTCGCTACCACGAAATATCATAGCTTAGGAAATCACATTATGCAAGCTATTTTTGCTGCAGCCTCCAAGTTGTGCGACATGGAGAGTCCCCATGCGGGAAAGTAGGGGGAGACGGTCAGGACTCCAGCTGCATGGCCCGATAGCCAATCACGACGGTCCAGACATAGGCGCAGGTTTTTGGAATCATCAGCATCCCTGCCATGGGGAATGTACCGGACCAGAGCACCACAGGGATGTAGAAACCAAAGCTCAGTACAATGGTCAGCCACATCCAGCGAAAGGGGCGATCCTGTGTTTTCCGGGCACTGTGAAAGAACAGAATAATGATCAGGAACCCGAGCATGGCAAAGGGAATGTTCCGGTAAATGCCCCAGCAGAGAGGAGCGTCCGGAGATAGCCAGCGATTCTGAGGCATCATGCACAGGAGAATGCGCAAGGCAGCGAGCGCATAGACGGCGGCGGTGAGACCGATATGGTTCCGGATGTGGTAGCGTTCCCGCCACACATTGTACAAAAGCACATAGAAAATGGTCATGGTGACCGAGGTAATCCATTTGCCCAGTCCCAGGGCGGCGGTAAAGTGATCCAGACCTGTGGTGCAGAGTGCCACAGCCCGCGGAATCAGATGGAAGGCATCCCCACATCCCAGCAGCACGGACATCCATCCAAAGAGACGGAATTGCCGACTGCTGCCGCACCGTTGGAGCATCCGAATGCCCAGAGTCATGACCAGTGAGAGATAGATGACGTCAAACAGGGTTTCCATGAGAGCTTGCATAGTCAATTCCTTTCTGGCAGAGGTGATCACAGGCTGGCGGGTTGAACACAGCCGCTTAGAGGTTGTCCAAGCCCTTGGCAAAGAAGTCGGCGCAGGCCTGCACAGTGCCGGCTAATACACTGCAAGGCCGGTCAAAGACCAGGGGAGAGCCATCCATCTGGGTGATCACCCCGCCGGCCTCTGTGATCAACAGGGAACAGGCGGCATAGTCCCAGGGACTCAGCTTCCACTCAAAGAACAAGCCGGCAGCCCCCCGGGCAATTTCACACAGATCGATGACAGCGGAGCCGCAGCGGCGGATGTCCACGGCGTACTCCATCAGGGCCATTCCCAGGCGGAAAGTCTTCTCCCGGACCTCTGGGTAGTAGGGAGCGGAGCCGAAACACACCAGGCTCTGGGAAAGGGCCTCCTGGGAGACATGGACGGGAATACCGTTGCAAGTGGTACCTTTGCCCTTTTCAGCATAGAAGAACTCCTGACGGTAGGGATCAAACGTAGCAGCTACGACCACCACGCCGTCTTGCAGCATGGCCACAGAGATGGCAGAGGCGTTCCAGCCCTTGATGAAATTGGTGGTGCCGTCAATGGGGTCCACAATGAAAGACTCATCGTGGAGCAAATCGTCCCGGGAGTCCTCTTCCTCACCCAAAAAGTGGGCCTGAGGACGCAGTTCTAACAAACGGCGTCGCAGCAGTGTCTGGATGGCTACGTCATAGCTGGTGACAAAGTTGGCTGGCCCTTCCTTGGCGGTGACGGTCTCCTTGATGTGGCTGGCAGCCAGAATTTTTTCTCCTGCTTCTCGCAGAATTTCTTCCAGAGCTTCTCTCATGGCGCGTGGTTCCTTTCTGCTCATCTGCATCAAAGACGCAGATGATTACTCTTTGGGGATGGTAACCTGGATGCCGTTGATCTCCACACCCTCGTTGGCGGGGATCAGCAGATACTTCTGGCCATCCAGCACTCGTGTTTCAATTAAGTAGCTGTTTTCCGGGGTCACAGAGATCTTGATCTCCGGTGTGGAGATTTCAAATTTACGGCTTTCAATGATGTTGTTTGGATTCAGCGCGGTGTCATTACCGTACTGTTCCCGGCAGGTCTCCTCAAAAGCCTCCACCTTCTCCGGTGAGACGCCACTGTTTGAGAGAATGCTGCCCACGTCCTTTACCGTGAGTTCCAGCGGTTCGGGATCATGGCTTTCTTTGTGGTCGGCAATGCGGCCCCGGATCTGCTCATGGACGGACTGGATCACGTCGTAGCTGCACTCCTGTTCCAGAGATTCGGTGAGGGCGCAGTCGAACACATTCTTCTGCTGGACGGCAGACATGGGAGACTCCACATGGAATACGGCGTCAATCACCTCCTGATGAATCTCACCGGCGTTCTTGCTGTAGAAAAGGGAGTTGTAGATGTTGGCGGCGCGGTCGTCAAAGGTGGGGTACATGAAGCCCAGCTCAGGGTTGGAGACGATGTTACCGGTGGAGCAGCCGTGGAATTCGTTGTCCTCATGGACGAATTTCAGCGCCATTGTGGGGGCCTTCACCGGGCAGATGCTGCACACAAAGTATTTGAACACCTGATCGGATGCGTCGGCCTGCATGATATCATCGCTGCCGCGGTGTGGAACGTCATAGGCATCGGCGGCCAGCAGGATGAGATAGTTGCTCTCGCCCATATCGATGGAGTCAATGATCCGGCGGTAGAGACTCTCCCGGGCATTGTTATCCTGGAGAGCAGTGGCTCGCAGGGTCTGGAGCAGACGATGCTCGTCACTGTCTGCCACCTGCTGGGTGGAAAAAACAATGTCGATGAGATTTTTGCCCAGAGAGCCGGAGAGAGATTTTTTCAGAAGCGTCAGATACATCTCCTGCTCATCCTGCTGCAGGAGGGCCAGGGAGGTATCCACATAGGAGATGATGTCCCGATTGCTGTTGACATAACAGCCAAAAATGCGGTTGATACTGCTCTTATCCAGGCGAAAACGCCGCCGAATTTCATTCAGTTCTTTTTGATTCATGGGAAATTCCTTTCCATCTGTGATTGTACGGATAAATTCATATTTTAGCACGTTTCTTATTGCCTCGCAAGGGAACCTGGGCGGAGAAAACCGCTGTGAGGCGGTGTCTCACAGCGGTTTTGATGTGTAAGATTTCTTTGCGGAGCGCCAGGACGGCCCAGCCCACCACGCCGCCACGGCTTCCGCTGCGGCAGGTGACGTCACAAGGGTCCTGTGCGGCCTGCCGGCAGGGTCAGCAGGCCTGTCAAACATACATTCATCCACTTTGCAATCATCAGTGACCCTCCGTTGTAAATTACACGTATTTTATGTTGGAGACCTTCAGGCCTGTAAGTTAGGTAAACAACTTTTTTCCAGCAAGACAAAATGGTTTTTATGGAACCGGATGAGTCCGTCTGCCTCCATCTGTTTCAACTCATGGGAGAGAACGCTGCGGTTGAGGCAGAGGTAGTTGGCCATGTCTTCCCGGTCCATATGCAGGATGAGGTCGTTGGTACCGGTGCGCTTGGCCTGGGCAGTCAGGTATTTGAGAATACGCTCTCTGGCACTTTTCACGGAAAGTGCATCGATTTTGTAATATTTCCGGATGTTCTGGTTGGCCACAAAGCTGAGCAGATTTTGCAGCAGATGCAGCTGGAGTGCCGTGGGAAGGGGGGCGTCCTCCGTCAGATAAGACCAGGGAAAGGACCAGATACGGCTGTCAGAAGCTGCATAGATTCCATAAGGACAGGTCTTTTTGGGAGTACAGACAATTTCACCCCCTACCAGGTAGGAAGGTAGAATCTGCTGATAGAGAAATTCCCGCCCGTTGCGCTCAAAACAGGCGGCGTGAAGGGTGCCGGTGAGCAGAACGGCTACACGGTCAATGACATCGCCCTCGTTGGTCCAGAACTGTCCGGCGGGACAGTCTGTGATTGTGCCGTTCAGCCGGGGAAGCAGTTCCGCGGCATTCAGACCTCGAAACAGCGTGCAGCGGGACAGGCTGCTTTGCTCTTCGTCTGTCAAAAGCTGCATCGGGATCACCTCTTTCATTGGATAGATTGTTTTTTAACATTATATCACAGGATTTTCCCAAACTTCAAAGGGGGGTTCTGTTTTCGGCGGTGGCAAAAAAATCTTGACAAACTCGATTATCGAGAATAAACTAAAACCATAAACTCGATAATCGAGAATGGAGAGTGAGCTCGTGGCGAGAGAGAAGTTTAAAACACTGACGGAGCAAATGTTTTATGTGCTGCTCTGTCTCAGAGAGGAGCGCTGCGGCATTGATATTTTGGCCTGGGTCCCGGAGGTGACGGACCAACGGGTCACTGTGGGGTCTGGAACGCTCTACAACCTGTTGGAGCAGTTTCTGGAAGAGGATATGATTCGGGAGACCAAGGTGGAAGGGCGGAAGCGCAGTTATCTCATTACGGAAAAAGGGCAGGAGATGCTGCGGCGGGAGTATGACCGGCTTCACGCCCAGGCAGAGGATTACCGGCGGCTGACCGGGGAGAGATGAGGAGTGCTATGATGAGAGAATCGTGCAGAAAGCCTGCCGTGTTTGCCTTCTATGACCGGGCGAAAATCGTGCAGACTTTGGAGCGGATGTCGGAACAGGGCTGGGTTTTGGAGAAACCAGGCGCTTTCTACTGGAAATATCGGCAGGCAGAGCCAAAGCACCGCCATGTATCAGTGCTCTATGTGTCGGATGCCTCAGAGTTCAATCCTGGCCCCACCCGAAGTCAGGAACTGCTGGAGGAGTTGGGCACAGCGGATGGCTGGACGCTGGTTGCCAGCTGGGGGCAGATGCAGATTTATTACAGTGAGGAATCTGATCCGGCCCCTATGGAGACGGACCCTGCCACCCAGGTGGAGGCGGTACACCGTGCGATGGCGAAGGGCGGCATCCAGGGCGCATGGCTGCATCTGGCAGACGGTGTGCTGATGGAGGCACTGATTCTCTGGCAGCTGTGCCGGGACCCGGTGATGGTTCTCAGCCAGGGCTTCATGCTGTGGCTTTTGCCCGATGGACTGCTGATGATCCTCTCCGCCCTCATTGATCTGGTGGGCTGGCGGCTTTGGTATCGGAAGGCGGTGGCCGCTGCGGAACGGGGCGTCTATCTGGAAGTCTGGAATTTTCGGGCCGTCAGCTGGATTCTCTCGACCGCCAGCGTGCTGGTGCTGGGGCTGACGCTGTTGGGATTTGCAGGACGGATAGGACTGCTGGTCATTGCGCTGATACCTGTGCTGCTGACCCATGTACTGGTGAGCAGGCTCATGGATTTTTGCCGCAAGAGAGGGTACTCCAAACGGGCAAACTTGGCAGTTACTCTCGGCGCCGCTGTTGCATGCACACTTCTGGCCATTGGCATAATGGCTTTCGCAGTCATTCACTTCCATGTGTTGGAGGCGAGCAAGCCGGTGGGCACCTATCAAAAATATGGCAGAGAGTGGGACGTGTACCAGGATGACCTGCCTCTGCGGTTGGAGGATTTTGAGGTGCTGCCGGAGACAGACTGGTCTCTGGAAAAGCGAGGCAGAGGCACCTTTCTGGTATCCTCCTATGACTACCTGCAGTGGCCGCTGAGTGAGCAGAAGGATCTCTTTGAACTGCGCTACACCATGACGGACGTGAAGCTGCCGGCACTCTATGACCTCTGCCGGAATAGCATTTTGCAGAGCCAGCAGGACGAGGTGCAGCACGGAGAAGTGCTGCTGGTGAATCACTATGAACCGATCAATGCTGCTGACTGGGGTGCGGAAGCAGCCTGGCAGCTCCGGTGGGATGACAGTATGCTGGAGAAATATGTGCTTTGCTACGGAAATCGCATTGTAGAGCTGGATCTGGTAGATGCTCCTACTGCCCAGCAGCGGCAGCTCATCGCGGAAAGACTGAAACCCTGAATGGTACAGGCGGCGGGACTCTTGTCCCGCCGTTTTTGCACCATGCTATTCTAAAAAATTCAGTACTTGACAATACAAGGTAGCTGATATAATATAATTCTGCAAGGAGGGATGAGATGAACGCCCAGTTTAAAAAGGGAGTCCTGGAGCTGATTGTGTTAGAAGCCATGGGAAAGCGGGATATGTACGGCTATGAGCTGGTGGCCGAGGTCTCCAAGGTCATTGACCTGAACGAGGGAACGATCTATCCGCTTTTGAAGCGACTGACCAATGAGCACTATTTCGAGACTTATCTGCGGGAGTCCAGTGAGGGACCGCCCAGAAAGTATTATCATATCACCGCCGCCGGCATCCTCCACCGGGATGAATTGGAGACGGATTGGAATGTGTTTCAGGAGCAGGTGAACCGGTTTTTGAAGGAGCAAAAATCATGATAAATCAGGAACAATTTTTAAAGGCACTGCAGGAGCGCATTTCTGTGCTGGAGCAGGCAGAGCAGCAGGATATTCTGGCCGAGTACGCCCAACACATTGAGATGCTGATGAAAGATGGGCTGACTGAAGAAGAAGCCATTCGGGATTTTGGCCCGGTGGATGAGCTGGCCGCGGAGATTTTGGAGGCATACCATATCGACCCTGTGCGGGTCAAAGCGGCAGAAACGGCAATCAAACCGAAGAAAACAGAGACGGTACAGACGGCGGCCAAGGCGGCTGGCAGCGGGCTGGTCAGAGGCTGGAAGTCGTTTACGGCGGCAGATGGCTGGAAGAAGTTCTGCAATGCTGTAGCCCAGTTTTGCTGCTGCATTGGCCGTGGATGCAAGCGCTTTGGCAGCTGGGTGCGCGGATTGTTTCATCGGCAGCCTGGGCGCGAGACAGTGGTGGCACAGGGAGAGAGACCGCCACGAATGCCCAAAGCAAAGCGGGAGTTGAGACGAATTTGGCGAGGAGTGAAGAAAGCAATGAAGATGTTGGCCAGACTGTGCTGGAACGGCTGCCTGATGATTCTGGCTCTGCCGGTATTTTTGCTGGCCTTTGCAGATGTGCTGTGTCTGGGTCTGCTGCTGGTACTGCTGCTGCAGGGTTACCCTGTGACAGGAATGACCATGGTGCTGCTGGGTGGTCTGCTGTTATGCGGCGCACTGCTGGGGCTGTGCTGGACTTGGATCTGGCGGTGGAGAACGGCTTCCGCCCCTGTGGAAGGGGAGAACATGATGGAAACGGCTGCGAAGCAGAAAATCCTGTGGACCGCTGCGGAGACCATGGAGGAGAGAGGAGAGAGCAACGATGAATAACAAACGAAGGATTCGGATGGTCTTACTGGGCGTTCTCTGTGGAGGATTGCTGCTGGCAGGTATTGGTGCTGGGGTCTGCACCTTTGAACTCTCCGGATTTTCCTACGGTGGTTCTGTAGTGCCGATGGACGAGAGTTCCACAGTGACAGAGATGTTCCAGGTAGGCGAGGGAACTGCTCCGGTCTATCTGAGGTCTCTGCTGTGGAACAGCCAGGAGCCGCTGAATGCC
>JAHHSA010000037.1 GCA_020025475.1 Oscillibacter sp. | reverse complement strand
GCTCTCGCAGACAGCTTCGTTAGAATACTCCATTCTCCGCGGTTTGTCAACAGGTATCGACAAAGTTTTTCATTTTTTTGAATATCTGGTATCAATCCGGCTTATATCGCAGCTTCTTTCCCGTCATGTATGGTCATACATTATAGATATCCGCTTTGCAGAAAAAGGCTTTTCCATCAGTTGAGTACAGATATCTACCTTTCACTAAGCTTGAAACACTGCACGTTACTTTTCAGCAACACGATTTGCAATGTTTTTAGCACCATATCCGTTGTTCTTTCTTATTCAGTGCTATATAATAACCATAGCACACAGGAAGGACGTGACTCATTGAAATTCTGGAAGATGAATGGTGCAGGCAACGACTTCATCATTCTCAATAATATGGAAGAGCATCTCCCCCGGGAACAGTTCCCCAGCCTTGCTCGTCTCCTCTGTGAGAGGCATCTCTCCATCGGTGCCGACGGGCTGATGGTGGTGGACACCCCCACAGATGGCGGCGACTATAAAATGCTCTTTTTTAATTCCGACGGCAGCATGGGCGAAATGTGCGGTAACGGCGCACGGTGCATCTGCCGCTACGGCTACGAACAGGGTCTGGCGGGTGAGACCCAGCGCGTAGAAACCACCGCCGGCCTTGTGACCGGTCAACGGATCAACCAGCGGCAGTACCGCATCCGCCTCAACGATCCTACCATCATGGAGCTGGACCATCCCCTGCCGATAAACGGCATCAGCTATCCTGCCTCCTATGTGGAGTTGGGCAATCCCGGACTCCCCCACGCAGTGGTTCCCTACGACGGTCTCAAAGACGCCGATCTCCATGAGCTCCGGGAGCTTGGGCGTGCCATGCGGTCCCACGAGACACTGCACAAAGGCGCCAACGTGAACTTCTTTGAAATCATCGGAGAAGATGAAGTCCTTGAGCGTACCTTTGAGCGTGGTGTGGAGGACTTTACCTATGCCTGCGGCAGCGGCACCGGTTCTGTGGTGGCTGTTTTGACATTGCAGGGCAAGGTCAGTGGTAAACACGTCCAGGTCCACAACCCGGGCGGTCTGCTCATGATCGATGTGGAGCTGGAAGGCTCCCGCATCCGGAACCTGTATCTCACCGGTCCAACCAACATAGTCTGCCAAGGCGTTGTCACTGACGAAGACCTGACACTTTAATTTATGCATCCATTATTTATGTATTAGGAGGAACTTATGGAAAAGAAATCTGTCGCCCGGAACTACCTGTTCCTGGGCATTATGCTGGGCTCGATGATTCTGGGTGCCATTGTAGGCTGGATCTTCCCCACCGTCCGAGACGCGGAGGGCAATATCATCGGCGCAGGTGCAACCGTTCTGAAGCCTCTGGGCACTCTGTTCATCAATATGATGTTCTGCGTTGTGGTCCCCATGGTTTTCGCGTCCATCTCCAGTTCAGTGGCCAACATGGAAAGCCGGAAGCGTGCCGGCAAGATCATGGGCGTTACCATCGGCACCTTTGTGGTAACCGGCGCCATTGCCGCCCTCATCATGTTTCTTCTGATGAAGGTCTTCCCTCCTGTTCTGGTTCCATGGGAGAGTCTGACTGCCGGCGAAATTGGGGAGTACGCCTCCATCCCTGATATGATCGTAAACTTCTTTACCGCACCCGATTTCGTGGGCCTGCTGAGTCGGAAAGCCATGCTTCCCCTGATCGTCTTCTCTCTGCTGTTTGGCTTCGCCGTGAATCTGAACGGCGGCAAAGACACCCCCGTGGGCAAGTTCCTGGAAGATCTGACCAATGTAATGCTGAAGTTTGTGAAGATCATTACCTACTACGCTCCCATCGCCTTCTTCGGTTTCTTTGCCGATCTGGTGGCCACCTATGGCTCTGAGGTCATCGGCAACTACGGCCGTGCTCTGGCTGTCTACTATCCCCTCTGCTTCATCTATATCTTTACAGCCTTCCCTCTGTTCGCCTGGTTTGGCGGCGGCAAAGATGGTGTCAAGACTATGGTCCAGCACATTGCTAAACCTACCATTGTATCACTGGGCACCTGTTCTTCTGTAGCCACCATCCCCACCAACATGGAAGAAGCCGCGGACACCGGTGTCTCCAAGGACGTTACCGACATCGTGCTGCCTCTGGGTGCTACCATGCACATGGACGGCTCCTGCTTCTCCTGCGTGCTGAAGATTGCCTTTGTGTTTGGTGTGTTTGGTCTGGATCTCAGCTTCAGCAAGCTAATCCCCATCATCCTGGTGGCCGTTCTCTCCTCCGTTGGTATGTCCGGCATCCCCGGCGGCGGCTACATCGGCGAGTATATCATCTGCTCCATTTTCTTCCCCACCCAAATGGAGATTGCCTTCCCCATTCTGATCACGATCGGCAATCTGGTGGACCCCCCTGCAACCATGATCAATGCCTCCGGCGACTACGTGGTGACCTACATCGTCTCCCGCTTCGTGGACGGCAAGGACTGGCTGCAAAAGCACCTCGCTTCCAAGCAGGGCGCTTAAGCTGTTTCCTCTTTTGTACCGGGGCTGTTGAGACAGTCCCGGTACTTTTTGATGTTCCAGGGTTACTCGCCCACCCCTCCACCACGCAGATGTAGCGGTGGCCTTACGTCCAATTACCGCCGCCGATTGCGTCACGCTCCCAGAACACAGGCCAGTCATTGCAGCACTGTTAGCCGCAAGGGAAATCACTTTACGCAAAAACACTCTACTGCGGACATGAATGGCAGCCGTATGGAGCTGTTTCTCCGGGAGCCTGTTTGGGCACGGTCCTGATTCCGTCCATTCCTTGCCACCAGAACCACTCCGCTATTCGCTCTGTTTCGCCCCTGCCCTTCCCGGACATGATCCCACGATAGAAAAGCAGCGGACCGTTGAACGGTCCGCTGCTTTTCGATATTTTCTGACTACAAATCGTAGTTTTATTTCTTTATTCTACGTTTTGTATTTTGTTTTTAGGGTTCTTCACCAGTTTCCGGACTCGTCAGCTCCAGCACGTCACGGCTCTCCTGATCCAGCAGCGGCCGCAGCCAGTCATAGCTGAGATGAAACTCCTGGGCGCCTATGGCATAGGAAGCCAGCTCATAGGGGGAAAACGCAACCGTCATACCGCTACTGTCAAAGTACACTGTGAAATTGACCCAGTCTGTCAGGATCGTCTCGTATTCGGGCCAGTACATCTCCTCAGGCTTCATGTTGTTCTCTTCCGCGCGCTCCCGCGCCTGCCACAACAACTCTGCCGCCACAGCCTCCCGGAATCCGCTGGTATCAGCAGAGATTGCCTCTCCGTCAAGGAAGGTTCCGTGTTTTAAATCAAAGTTCCAGCCCAGCTGCCAGGTATTCGGATGAGCACCGCCGGTGTAACTGTAACAGAGACCGGCCACGCTGACCAGATGGTCTGTCTGGTACACGGTGCAGCTCAGGTTCATATTGTAGCTCTCCATGGGCAGAAGGCCATTTTCCCGGCGCAATTTCAGTTCCTCCCGGGCGCTGTCCGCCAATTCCTGAACGGAGTCCTCAGAAGTCCAGACACCAAATTGCCCATTAAAGGTCTCCGCCGTCTCCACCGCCTTCTTCTCCTGAGAATTCATTGGGTTGTCAATGGGTGTACCATCCTCCCGCACGGCGGTCATCACCGGCACACGTGCCTGATAAGTCGCCAGCAGCTGGCCATCATCAGCAGCGGCGGACCGCTCAAAGGACACGAGCTCCACCTGGTAGTGAATCGTGGATGCAGGCACTGTGTGTACCTGAGCAACAACCGGGTCCATGGGAACATGGACGTTGGCTTTGTCGGCCACCGGCGCTGTGCTGCATCCGGCCAAAATTCCTGCTGTCATCAGCAGGAGCACAAACTTTCTTTTCATAGGGGGCTCCTTTCATGAATGCCGCAGGAGATGCGGATGCACCCTCACAGGCCCACCATGACCGGGCTCTCCCGCCAGGCGCTTCCGCCGACAGCGGCAGAGAGGTCCGGATATGCCAGGGCATAGAGATCCACCGCCCGTGCCTCCAGTTCAAACAGAGTCTGAGCCTCCAATCCCAGCCGCCGGACATCCGCCGGCTTAGTCAGAACAGGAAGGCTTGCGGTGGTTTTCATTTGGGCCAGCAGCTGCCGTCCCGTTCGATTAGCGGCCAGCAGATGCAGATACGGCGGTGTTTCAGGGAATGTGTGGGGATCGAGTCCCAGATAAGCCCACAACACCATTCGGCGCAGGCGGGCATAGGCATAGCGTTTCGTTTTGACTTCCTCCAGAAGCCCTTCCACCGAAACAGCGGAACGGCTGGCGGCATACAGGCGGCGGTAAAGGCCCTCCCGCCCCTCGTCCAGAGCAGCGAAGTCTGCTTCCTCCATGGAGCGGAGCTTTGCAAGCACGGATCTCTCACAGACTGTGCCAAAAACCGGAGCCCGTCCGGCGGCAGACTCCTCTATATAAAGCTCCCGCATGGCAGGGGCCATCATGGCAAGTGCTGCCTCCTGCCGCCCCTCCGCCAGAGCACGGCGAATGGCTGAGGCCGAGGCATGTTCGCCCGCAGCGGGGTCGGCATCGTGAGCGGCGCCCATGCGGCGGATGGTCATGGGCCGGACTGTGTGGCCGCAGCGCAGCAGCGCCTTGCAGTACTCCACGCCAAGTGTGTTGTTTGGAGATTCCAGCAGGGCGGCATCCTCAGGCGTCAAAAGTGCCGCCACCGCCCGCTGTCTGGACACGGCAAAACCCGCCCCGGTGGACAATTCCGACCGAAGGCGTTCCGGAAACTCCTCACACAGCAGTGCTCCCGCCACACGCATCAGTGCATCAGCATCGCCGCACTCGCTGCCAAAGGCCAGACGGGTCACAAGCCCCGTTGACAGCAGGGTCTGAACCCCGCCCCAGGCAAATCGCTCGGCAGAGCTGACCGCCCAGGGCAGCGGCAGCTCCAAAACCAAATCCGCGCCGCTCAGAACAGCGGCTTTGGCCCGGGCCTGACGCCCCAAAATGGCGAAATCACCCCGCTGGACAAAATCGCCGCTCATCACGCAAACGATTGCCCCATTCTCCCCCAGTCGACGCCGGGTTTCTTCCAATAAATGGACATGCCCGGTATGAAGGGGATTGTACTCTGTTATGATACCTGCAATCTCCACAGAATTCACCCTTATTCAATGACAAAACGGAAACATTTCGGTAAAAATGGTAGTTGTAACCTGGAAAAACTCTGATATAATAAGAAATAAGTGGGATTCCGCCCGATGAAGACGGAGCCCCTTTTCCGCTTTTATTTTATCTTACTTTCGGAAAAGCCGCAAGGTTCTTTCCCGAAAAACAACAAAGAGGAGTTTTTGACTATGAACATTCTCGTCATCAATGCAGGCAGTTCTTCCCTGAAGTATCAGCTGCTGAATCCTGAGACCGGTGTGCTGCTTGCCAAGGGCCTGTGCGAGCGTATCGGCATCGACGGCAAGTTTACCTATAAGCCTCAGGTGGACGGCAAGCAGGTGCTGGACGCTGTTGACGTGGCTATGCCCACTCACTCCGAGGCCATCCAGGCTGTTCTGGACGCTCTGGTAGACGCTGAGAACGGTGTGATCGGCTCCATGAAGGAGATCGACGCTGTTGGTCACCGCGTGGTTCACGGCGGCGAGGCCTTCAACAAGTCCGTGCTCATTACCGAGGACGTCATGAAGGCCCTGGAGGACTGCATCCCCCTGGCACCTCTCCACAACCCCGCCAACATCACCGGCATCAACGCCTGCACCGCTGTCATGGGCAAGGACGTGCCCCAGGTTGCTGTGTTCGATACTGCATTCCATCAGACCATGCCCGCAAAGGCTTACATGTACGCTCTGCCCTACGAGTACTATGAGAATGACAAGGTCCGCCGCTACGGCTTCCACGGCACCTCTCACAAGTACGTTGCAGGCCGCGCTGCTGCCATGCTGGGTAAGGACGCTTCCGAGCTGAAGCTGATCTCCTGCCACCTGGGCAACGGCTCCTCTGTCACCGCTATTGACGGCGGCAAGAGCGTGGATACCTCCATGGGCTTCACTCCCCTGGCAGGTCTGCCCATGGGCACCCGCTCCGGCGATCTGGATGCTGGCATCCTGCAGTTCCTGATGAACAAGTATAACATGACCATCGATGAGATGCTCAACGTCCTGAACAAGAAGTCCGGCGTCCAGGGTGTCTCCGGTGTCTCCTCCGACTTCCGTGATCTGGAGAACGCCTTTAAGGAAGGCAACGAGCGTGCCGGCCTGGCCGTTGATATGTTTAACTACGGTGTTAAGAAGCTGATTGGTGCTTATGCTGCCGCTATGGGCGGTGTGGACGCAATCATCTTTACCGCCGGTGTTGGTGAGAACTCCGCTTCTCAGCGCCTGGACATTGCTTCCGGCCTGGAATTTATGGGTGTTAAGATGGACGCTGAGGCCAACAACGTCCGCGGCAAGGAGGTCGTGATCTCTGCTGCCGACTCCAAGGTGAAGGTTCTGCTGATCCCCACCAACGAGGAGCTCATGATCGCCATGGATACCGCTGCCATCGTCAAGGGCTAATCAATTTGATCAAAATGAGCAGAGCCGGTTGGCTCTGCTCATTTTTTGAGAGTTGGAAAGTTCGATCCTCCGTTCGGATGTCAGCGCTGCCGCCTGCTACCGGAGCTGGGAACACTCCCGCCAGGCAGATACATCATGGAGCGAAGAAGCCCCCGCAGACGCTCTCCCCTCTTTGCCATTTGGAGATATGCCGCCGCTTTCACCGGTGTTTTTGCAAGAAGTTTTCTTGAAAGGTGGTATCCATCCAAATTTTGTTGGCTTTTTTTGCATTTTTCTTCAAAATCCCATTGACAAACCGATATTCCATTGATATACTTTACAAGCCGCTTTGAATGGGTCAGTAAGTGTCCCTGTGGGGACCGCCCCCGACAGCGAGCCCGTAATGAAGGAGTTGAAAGAATAATGAACGCAATCATCGTGACTGGCGGTAAGCAGTACACCGTGGCAGAGGGCGATATCCTCTACATTGAGAAGCTGGATAACGAGGCCGGTGACACCGTGAAGTTTGACCAGGTTCTGGCCATTCTGGACGGCGACAAGGCTACCTTTGGTAATCCCGTCGTGGAGGGTGCTTCCGTGGAGGCTACCATCGTGAAGAACGGCAAGGGCAAGAAGGTCCGCATCTTTAAGTACAATCCCAAGAAGGGTTACCGCAAGCGTCAGGGCCATCGTCAGCCTTACACCAAGGTTGAGATCGGCAAGATCTCCGTCTGAGCATGACCACCATCACGTTTTTCATGGAAGAGGACCGGATTACCGGTTTTGATTCCGTGGGCCACAGCGGCTACGCCGAAGAGGGCAGCGATATCGTCTGCGCCGGCATTACCAGTGCCATTCGCCTGGTAGACGCCACCATCAACGACGTGCTGGGTCTGGCTGCATCCGTGAAGGTTCGTGAAGAGGAGACCACGATTTCGTTTCGGCTGCCCGGGGGCCTGTCTCCCGAAGCTGAATTTACCTGTCAGTCTCTGCTGACCGGCCTGATGGTCTACTTCACCGAGCTTAAAGACGAGTTCCCCGATAACATCGAGGTTTTGGAGGAAGAATAATTCCTCTCCATTCTAAAATCTATAGAAAGGATGGTTCACGATTATGGTTTATATTGGTCTTCAGTTTTTCGCCCATAAGAAGGGCGGCGGCTCTACCAAGAACGGCCGTGACTCTGAGTCCAAGCGCCTGGGTCCCAAGCGCGCAGACGGTCAGTTTGTCAAGGCTGGTAACATTCTGGTTCGCCAGCGCGGCACCCACATCCATCCGGGTGTGAATGTCGGCAAGGGCAGTGACGATACCCTGTTTGCTACCGTGAGCGGCACCGTTCGCTTCGAGCGCATGGGCAAGGATCGTAAGCAGGTCTCTGTCTACGAGGCTGAGTAATCAGACAATGGAGAGCTCCGAACCTCAGGTTCGGAGCTCTTTTTCAAAGCAAGCTGTTCCAGTAAGAACTAACAATTTCTTCGGTGTCTTCATCCGAATGTATATCTTTCCTGTACCTTGGGATGAATATACCGAGCGCATCACAATGGAGGTATTGCAATGGCAACACAATTTATTGATAAGGCCCGCATCACCGTCCGTGCCGGCAACGGCGGCAACGGCGCGGTGGCTTTTCATCGGGAAAAATATGTGGCAGCTGGCGGCCCGGACGGCGGCGACGGCGGCCGGGGCGGCTCCATCATTTTGCAGGTGGACGACAATCTCTCCACCCTGATGGACTTCCGCTACAAGCGCAAGTACGTGGCCACCTCCGGTCAGGACGGCCAGGGTGCCCGCCGGACTGGCAAGGACGGCCAGGATCTCATTATCCGCGTGCCTCGCGGCACACTTGTCCGGGACGCTGAGACGCAGGAGATCATCAAAGATATGTCCGACTCCACTCCCTTCGTGCTCTGCCGGGGCGGCCGGGGCGGCTGGGGCAACTGCCACTTCGCCACGCCCACCCGTCAAGTCCCTCGCTTTGCCAAGGGTGGTCTGCCTGGTGAGAGCCACGATGTCACGCTGGAGTTGAAGCTGCTGGCCGATGTGGGTCTGATCGGCTTCCCAAACGTTGGAAAATCCACACTGCTGAGTGTGGTCTCCAAGGCACAGCCCAAAATTGCCAACTACCACTTCACCACTCTCTACCCCAACCTGGGCGTTGTCTGGGTGGAGGACGGCGTCAGTTTCGTCATGGCTGATATTCCCGGAATCATTGAAGGTGCCAGCGAAGGCGCCGGCCTGGGCCACGACTTCCTGCGCCATATTGACCGCTGCCGTCTGCTGGTTCATGTGGTGGATGTCTCCGGCTGCGAAGGCCGGGACCCCGTGGACGACTTTGACGCCATCAATGAAGAGCTCAAGCAGTACAGCGAGGAGCTCTCCACACGTCCCCAGATCGTCTGCGCCAACAAGACCGATATTTTGGAGCCTGACTCTGACAACCTGACCCGTCTGCGGGAGCACGTAGAAGCACTGGGCTATCCCCTGTTAGAGCTGTCTGCTGCCACCCACCAGGGTGCCCGTCAGTTAGTGGATAAGGTGGCCGAGATGCTCTCCACGCTGCCTCCCGTCACGGTCTACGAACCCGAATATGTGCCAAAGCCCCCTGTAGTGGACACTTCCGCACCTCTGGATATCCAGCACGAGGACGGTGTGTGGTTTGTGGAAGGTCCGTGGCTGCAGCGTGTCATGAGCAATACCAACTTTGCCGACTATGAGAGCCGGATGTACTTCGACAGATCCCTGCGGGAGTCCGGTCTCTTTCAGCAGTTGGAAGAGATGGGCATTCAGGACGGCGATACCGTCAGCATGTACGACTTCGAGTTCACCTACCAGAAATAATAAAAAAGGAAGCGCACTGCGCTTCCTTTTTCTGATTCCCCGTGATGAAGCACCGCAGGTAATGCCTGCGGTGCTTCATCATGAAATGATGGCGTTCTCTTTATTCCTCGTTCCGCTTTTTGAAGCCCCAGCCCCGGACGGTCTTTTCGGTCTCCTCCTGAATTCCCTCCAACACCATGCGCAGGTTTCCCTTGAACAGAATCTGCATCAATTGCAGCAGTCCTTCCCGGGTGTCCTTATCCAGATCCTTCATCGCCTTAACCATCGCCACGACGGATTTCAACCTCTCTTCCCTGAGATCCGTCAGCGTGGAGGCACCAGTGGCCTCAAGCACGGTAAACAGGGCATCCACGAAGGCCTCCCGCTTTTGAACCGAAAGCCCAAGCACCCACTCCCGCAGTTCGGAGTTGCTCTCCTGAGCCCGGGCCGTCATTTCCCGAAGCGTGCAAAAATGATTGCCCATCACCTGCCAGGAAAAGCCATCGTGCTGTAAAAGCCCCAGCTGATCGCTGTCCACCACGGTAAAGCGCTCCTCGTGTTCCAGCAGCATGCCCACCACAGAGGATTTGGGAACAATGGTGTGAATGCGGTCCGCAACCCGCTGATGCTGCGGCAGTTCCAGAATCTCCTCATGGAAGCCGGGACCATCATTGGACCAGAGATCCAAGATCCGACGCTGGACATTCCGGGGACAGAAAACTCCGGAATAGACCGCCAGATTGCCTCCTTTGGAGTGACCGCCCACCCGGATTTTTCGACGGGGATGCTGCTTTGCCATGGTGCAGAGATAGTCCACCGCCTTTTTCTGGGCCGGTACCTGGGGCTTGCAGGCCAGGGCGAAGTCCTCTTTCCAACCAGCCAGGGTGTCGTCGGTACCCCGGAAGGACACATAGATGGCGCCGTCTCCGGTCTCAATGGTCAGAGCCGCAAACTGCTCTCCCTTCTCTTCGTCCAGCCAGTCCACATAGCCGCTGAGCCGCATTTCCCGAAATCGAGGGGAACAGGACATTTGATGGAACATCCTCGGGATCGCATCCGGCACCAAAACGCCCATCTCAATCTTTTCCCCAGGTGTCATGCCGTGGAAAAAGGCCGCGGCGGCATCTGCAACGGTGATTTCACCGCCCTGACCGGGCGGCGGCACGATGTCTGTGAAATTCAAATATCCCAGCTCTGAGAGCAGAAGATTGTCCACCTCGTTAAAGGGGTCCTGATGCAGGGAGAGATCGCCCCGCCAGTCCAGATAATCCAAAATGGTCGCCATATAATGCCCTCCCGGCAAAAAATCTCACCTGTTGCAGGGACCCGAGTCCACTGTTCCGCAAAGCCGTGGCCCCGCTCGTCGCATCCGGAGGAAGCCACACCGGATGCCGTCACTTGTATTATACCCGGATTGTTTTTTGGGTACAAGTCATATTTGTTTTCAAGGCAACATAGGCTGTGCTATCACAAGGGAGAGGACCGAGAGGTGGACAACATGACAATGGAAGTACAAAACGAGGTGGTGCTTGAGGGCATCGTCCGGGAGGCGCCGGTTTGGTCTCATGAAAATCACGGCACCGCCTTTTACCGCTTTTTTCTGGAGGTGGGCCGCCTCAGCGGGCAGTCGGACGTGCTGCCGATCCTGGTAACGGAGAATCAGTGTCCTCTGGTGAAAGCCGGAGAGGCCCTTCGGGTCCGGGGTGAACTACGCTCCTTTAACAATCGCAGCGGCGTGGGCAATCGGCTGGTACTGACGGTGTACGCCCGTCAGTTCCTGCCCCCGGAGGGAGAGGCGCACAACACAATCCGTCTTACCGGGGTGCTGTGCAAAGTACCCACCTTCCGCCGCACTCCGCTGGGCCGGAGCATCTGCGATATGATGCTGGCTGTCCCGCGGCGGTACGGACGGGCAGATTACATCCCTCTCATCGCCTGGGGCATGCTGGCAGTACAGCTGCGCACATTGTCAGTGGGGGACTCCATGTCTCTGCTGGGTCGGTTTCAGAGCCGCATCTATCAGAAGGTGCTGGATAACACCGTGGAGGAGCGGGTGGCCTACGAGGTCTCCGTCATGGAGCTGGCATAGCAAATTCTCCACAAAAATGCCCCCACTGTGGAAAACGTCTGAGAAGAACAACCGCGGGCAGAGCACAAAACGCTCTGCCCGCGGTTGGTTTCTCCTGCAAATCCGGATACAATTTCATGAACCCGAGTATTTCATCTGATTGAATTCTGTTCCATAATGTTCAGAGGAAAATCCGTTATCCAGGAAAATAGAAAAGAACGGCGTCATTTTATTGTATACTTCTGTATCGGTGGGTTTGGGCAGTGAGAGGAGGTATTCCACAAATTCCGTGGTAACACGCCCTTCAATGACCGTTCCATATTCCCAGCTGCACGCCTTCACCGTGCCAAATTGCTGGGCCTGCCGGATCTCGTTTGTTTCTTCCTTCCAGCAGTGAATTTCAAACCGGGAGGCAGAGCCAAGTTTTCTCCTCATGATCTGCTTCCATGCGTCATTGGTGTCGGCGCATACATCCAGTTCCAGCTGCACTGTTTCAAATTCCATCAAAAATTTCTCCTTTGAATCTGCCCCAGGCCGACAAAGACATACAGCTTCGAACGGCAAATCAGAACCAGCAGCCCTCCGAATTGCGGATGCTGCTGGCACTGTCTTCAGCACGGCCATAAACGCTAGTAGACATTTTACTCCGTAAAGCCGAACTGATTTCGCATATCATATAAAAATTGCAGGAAACTTTTTGGATAGGTGACAAATTCGTCCCGGTCCACCAGATCCTGCGCCTGGGCAAGGGTCACCCAGCGGGCGTCCTCCACTTCCTCTTCCTGCAAGTGCAGATCAGTGAGCGGAACGTCCCGGACCACCACGAAGAAGTCATCAAACCCCCGTCCAAAATTTACCGTAACCGTAGGGCGGATACCGGTGAGATCCAGAGAAACACCCATTTCCTCTTCAAACTCCCGCTCCGCCGCCATGCGGCTGGTTTCTCCCGCGCTGACGCCGCCGGCGGCTGCGACATCCCAGCGGCCCGGCCACAGCTTCTTGTCCGCCTTCCGCTTCTGGATCAGCAGCTCTCCAGCGCTGTTAAACACACAGACATGCACCACAGTTCTGTACTCTCCCGGCACAAAGGGGCAAAGCCGCTCTGCGGTCCGACCAAGAGGGAGACGGTTTTCATCCAGTAAATCTACGAATTCCATGCAATCCCCTCTCACTGCCGCCGGGCCGTCTGGTAATCGTCGCCCCGCCGATAAAAGGGACAGGCATTGTTGGCGCTGCGCAGAAAACGCTCCATTTCGTCTTCGTCCAAATCCATGCTGCAGAAATAGGCGTCCATCTCAGCGTCGTAGTCATAATGGACGCACTCTTCACAATTTGTTGCCAAAAGGACTCACCTCGGAAAGAGAATAGAATAAATGCCGTCGGTCTCCAAATGCTCCCTCATCAGGAGTTCCTCGACCTGGGACCGGGCCTCCACAGGAGCCGCCCAGCACATGCCGCACCCGGCAGTGATGCTCCGGGGCACGGGGATGAGTCGTCCGGGAACACCGGCAGCGCGGCAGGCCTGCTCCATACCCATGGCGCCGGTGGTGGACGGGAATGTCACCACACAGCGCTCTACAGGATTTCCCATTTACAGCACCTCCTCTGCCAAAATCCGGACGGCCGCTGCCGCCGCGTCGGTCTCCTCCACCGTATTGGCCCACGACCAGGAGAAGCGGACCGCTCCCTGGTCCTCCGTGCCCAGGGCACGGTGGAGACGGGGAGCACAGTGCGCGCCGGGACGGGTGGCAATTTGAAAGCGATAGCTCAATTCATCGGACATTTCTGCGGAGTCTGCATCCCCTATATTCAATGCTACTACAGGAGCCCGGTGCTCTGCGTCAAAATTGCCATAGACCCGTACGCCCGGGATCTGCCGCACCGCATCATAGAAGCGGTGCGCCAGCGTCTCTTCATGGGAACGGATGACATTCAAACCTGTCTTTTCCAAAAATTCCAGAGAGGCGTGGAGTCCTGCCAGACCGTGGCTGTTGAGGGTGCCTGCCTCCAGATGCTCCGGGAAGGCCTCCGGCTGGGTTTCAGAAAAGCTCTGCACTCCGGTGCCGCCCACCAGCAATGGCCGGACATCCACATTCTCCCCCACACACAGACCACCGGTGCCCTGTGGCCCCAGCAGGCTCTTGTGACCGGTAAAGCATACCACGTCAATGTGCTGCGCCGCCATATCGATGGGAAAAACACCGGCGGTCTGGGAGGCATCCAAAATAAACAGCAATCCATGTTCCCGGCAGAATTTTCCCACAAAATCAATATTCACCAAGTCACCGGTAAGATTGGACCCGTGGGTACAAACAACCGCCCGGGTATTTGGCCTCAGAAGTCTGGCAAATCCCTCGTAGTCCAGCTGCCCATTCCGGTCGGCGGGCACAAAATCAAGCCCCATGCCCCCATCCCGCAGGCGATACAGTGGCCGCAGGACAGAGTTATGTTCCAGATCCGTGGAGATCACATGGTCTGCCGGAGTCAGCAGGCCATGGATGGCAATGTTCAGCGCCGCCGTAGAGTTTGCGGTGAAGCACACCCGCTCCGGGCGCCCACATCCAAACAGCCTTGCAATCTGCTGACGGGTGGAGAAGATGGTGCGAGCAGCGGAGAGGGCCTCCTCATGCGTGCCGCGGCCGCAGTTTCCGTAGGTGGACATAGCCGCCACCACCGCCTCTGCCACGCCGGGAGGCTTTGGCCGGCTGGTGGCTGCGTTATCCAGATAGATCACGGACGGACCACCTTCCCGGCCCTGGTCAGCAGTTCCGCAATGCTGTACATGTTGGTGATCTGGCCCACAGCAGGTGCAGGAAGGCCGTAAAAATTGACGCAGGTGCCGCAGGTCCAGATTTCCACGCCGCTGGCCTCCAGGCCTTTCAGATCCTCCAGAACCGGGGACTCTGCTGCCGTCAGCTTGGCTCCGCCGTTATATAGAATGATGGCGGATGGCAGAGTCTCCAGCTGCGTCAGGGCAAAGACAAATCCCTTCATCAGCGTTGCGCCCAGCGCAGCATCGCCGCCGCCCATGACCTCATCGGTGATGGCCACCACAAAGTCGCCATTGGAGGTCGGAACCGCCGCAGGGGCCGCGTCCGTCTGAACGGACTCACAAGACTTTGCACCATCCTCAACCCGGGTGACCTGGATGGAAACCACATATTCCTTCTCGCCTGTTTGTCGACTCTCTGCGGTAAACTGATGACCGCTGGCCATACGAGTCAGATTCTGAACAGCAGCCTCATTATCCACATGAACCTCCAGCACGCCGGGCTCCCGCATCTCCCGCAAGGCACGGGTCGCCATGACGACTGGTACCGGGCACTGCTGCCCCAGCGCATTGACAACTTCTTTGTACATGAAGTCCCTCTTTCTCTGCCAATGGGCAGGTTAATCTAGCTCATATTGTACCGCCTGCCAGGTGCAATTACAAGAAAAATTGCCGCAGGTTGTTCGAAAGAGCGCGTCTTCCCATGTTTCGTCAAGCGTGTTCTTCTTCCCCCCAGGAACCGTTTCCCGCGGACAATCCCGCTGCCTGTTCCCATTTTTTCACCCCATTGGTGGTTGCCTCCGGGATAGTCGTCCACAGTACAAAGTCAAGTGTCTTTGTGTTATATATACAATTTCATGTGTTTATACACGCACAGATTTCGTTTAGTTTGACCGTCCGTTTGGCGTTGACTTTTTTCTTCACAGCAGCTACAATAAGAGCAACTTATTTCAAAACTCTTTAGTTCAGCAAATTGATGAATATTACAGAAAGGAGCCGAATGCCATGAAGACCACCAACCGCACAAACAATCGTTCTTTCACCATGACTCATGCCGGCTCCGCCATGGGTTCTTTCAGCGAGCCCTGCACTGGTGCTATGAACACCTCCTCCATGAATATCGCTCTGATTTTGGACGCTGCCATTCTGGTAGCGTCCATTTTTGTCGTTCTGGTAATTCGAATTATCATCGGTATTCCATTATAGCCAATGTGAGGGCCCTGCAATCTGTTTTGAGAG
>JAHHSA010000036.1 GCA_020025475.1 Oscillibacter sp. | reverse complement strand
CCCTGCACGCAGGCCTCGTGCAAAAAACTCTGGCACAGTGCAACGATCAGATCCAATGTGACCTCTGCCTTCTCCGGAGCCACATATCGATCCTCCACCATCCGCTGCATCGTGATCCGGTCCCGTTCTTTCATATTTCCGCACACCATCATTTTCCGCATCGACTCGCTGATGCCATCCAACTCCTCAGGAAAAAGTTGAATGTAATACATTTGCAGCACATCTCCCAGCTGATTGCTGTGTCGGCCAAAAAACAGGTTGTGGAAAATATCAGGATATTGGAATGCATAATCGTTGAAACAGCGGTAGATGGTACGAAAATACTCCAAGGAAGTCATGTCTTCGTGGAGCGAACGGGAAAGCAGACCAATATACTGCCGCAAATACCGCACAGAACCAAACAGCGTCAAATGTTCCAGGTCACTGAAATAATTGTAGATGGTCGCACTGTTATATCCGGCTTCAGCCGCAATTTTCCGGATCGAGAGTCCATCCAGGCCATCCTCCTCGATCAGCTTTTCCGTGGCCTCAATAAAGTAGATCATGATACGTTTTTTCTTTTTTGGAAGCTCTTCAAGCATCGTCATCGTCTTCACACCTCTCCGGATAATTCCCGCCCATCATTTCATACTGGCTACCAGTGTACAACAAATTTCAGAATTTTCAACCTCGGATTACTTGACAAACTCTCCAACCGCTGATACGATTTAGGCGCATAATACAATCATGATTATTAAATCACCTTGATTTTAAGAGGAGAGATGTCTCATGATGAAACCCCATTTATCCGGTGCTATGATCGTATTTTTAGGTGCTCTTTGCTGGAGCCTTAACGCACCCGTGGTCAAGTTTCTGGCCATTGACTCCCTGCTGATCTGTGGTCTGCGCTCTGCCATTGCCACCGTCACCCTCGCCCCATTCATCCGCCCCAAGCAGCTCCGCTGGAACATCTGGATGCTGCTCTATGTGAGCTCCTATGCCTCACTGTGTCTGTGCATCGTGCTGTCCCTAAAGATGACCTCAGCCCCCATCGCCATCGGTATGCAGTACTCCGCTACCATCTGGCTCTTCCTGCTCTCTACGTTCAAAACCAGAAAATTTGATGGCAAAGCCTTTTTGCCCATTGTGGTCATCCTGATCGGTGTGGGGTTCTTCATGAGTTCAGGAACGGACTCCACTAGCAAGACCGGCAATCTGCTGGCGCTTACCGAGGGCATTTCTTTTGCCGTCATGACCACCAGCTCCAAAAAAGCCGCCGGCACCAACCCTCTGGGTCTGACCGCCCTGGCAAATCTCTTTACAGCCGTTGTGGTCTTCGCCCTCTTCCCCTCTACCCTCTCCTCCTTCGCCACCATGACCGCTCTGGATTGGGTCATCATGCTGATTTTGGGCGTGGTACAGGTGGCGGGCGGCTATGGTCTCTACACGCTGGGCGTCCAGTATGTCAGTGCGCAGAAAGCCTCAATCATCGCTCTGTGGGAAATGATTCTGGGTCCTCTGTGGGTGGCACTATTCCTGAAAGAATATCCCTCTCTTCCAGTCCTAATCGGTTTTGTCATTATTCTGATTGGCATGGTCATGGACGCCGTCAGGCCTCAGACACCCGAAGCCTCCTCTGTCTGACCGCTTTGTTTGCTCCGCCTCCCTGTGCTCCCCTCACAGCGCAGAGGTGGCGCTAATCCCGTGGGATCACCGTCCTGACCTGGAACCTGCTGTACGGTATTTGCAGTATGCAGCCGTTCTCCCTCTTTCACTTCCACACAATCCAACAATCAAGAGTAGAAGATTGAGGAGTGACCAAGAAGCTGGAACAGCGTGACTGGGCAGCTTTTGAGCATGCCTGGGCTGACGCACATTCCTCCGACTTTGATGGCGAGGTCGTGGGCTAAAAAATGCTCTGTAAAAGAGGAACATACTATGGTCAAATCTATGGTCAGGATGGGAGCAGCCCGACGTTTTCCGCCGGGCTGCAGAGTGTCGAGAACCCCGGCTGCGCATCAAGCGCAAGCCGGGGTTCCTGCATATATGAAGCTGTAAATCCAGAAAAGCAAGGAGTGCATGCAGAGCAAGCTCAACCTCCATTGTCCCCACAAACCGACAGATCTCCCAGCATCTTTCTGGCAGTTTCCATGAATGCCTCTGCCGCAGGAGATAGGGGCCAGTTTTTTCTGTAAACAAAATAAAACTGCCGATCAAAGAATGCTTCCAGCGGAAACATCAGCAAACGACCGGCCTGAACGTCATCCTCCGCAGCAAGTTTCGACACCACAGAGATGCCCATACCTTTGGCAACAGACCGTTTGATGATCTCCGTTCCATCCATCTGGGCCCGCGTCCGCAAACAGGACACGGAAAGTCCCCCCCTCTCCAACGCGCTTTCCAATTCCCGTCTGGTTCCGGATCCCTGCTCTCTGCTGAGAAACGGCTCTTCTTTCAAAAGCTCCAGTGGATTTCCTATGAAATTCCGAAACTTCTCGCAGTTGGGCGTGATGACGACCAGTTGGTCGTGAAGCAAGGGTTCGTAGGTGCAGTGAGAGTCATCAGCACAGGTGCCCACCAAACCGATCTCAGCCTCCATTCCCACGACGCGGCGAACCACCTCAGCGCTGTCATATTCCCGCAAAGAATACAACAGGTCGGGATAACGTGCCGCCATTCGGGCAAGGACGGCGGGCAGTACGTACTGTGCGGGCACTGTTGAGGCCGCGATCTCCAGTGTTCCGCAAATATTGATCACGCAGTTCTTTACGGAGAGGCGTGCATTTTCCTGCATTTGCAGCAGTGCTCTGGCGTATCGGAAAAATTCGGTTCCCGCCCGCGTGGGATAGACCTCCTTGGTGGATCGGATCAAAAGCCGTGTACCGCACTCGTTTTCCAGCGCCTGAATGTAGCTGCTGACCGTGGGCTGAGACAGAAAAGTCTCCTCCGCCGCTCTGGAAAAGCTGTGGTTCTTCACAACGCTGACAAATACCTCCAGCTGCTTGAAATTCATAGCGTCTCCCCTCATTGCCCCAATATCCGATGCAAAGCATCCATGCAGGCATCCACTTCCTGCATCGTATTGTGGTGGCTGAAGGAAAAGCGAACAGTGCCCTGCGGAAAAGTCCCCAGCGTCTGGTGTGCTTTGGGGGCACAGTGAAGACCGCAGCGCGTCATGACCCCGTATTCGTTTTCCAGCCGGAAAGCAATTTCGGCATTGTCCCGTTCCAAAAAGTCCAAAGAGACGATAGCCGCACGCGCATTCAAGTCCGTTCTGCCAACAATGCGGGTATGAGGAAGTTCCATAGCGCCCCGCAAAAAGGCCTCTGTGATGGTCAGTTCCTGTTGCCGAATATTGTCAATGCCATAGTTCTGCAGAGCTTGCAGCGCCGCATGAAGACCTACGATCCCCGGCAGATTCATGGTTCCCGGTTCGAAGCGGTCCGGCATCAGCTCTGGAATCTCCAAACTGTCGCTGCGGCTGCCGGTACCGCCGCCGATCAAAGGATCCAGCTGATCGACCAGTGCATCCCGAATCAGAAAACCGCCAATTCCCTGCGGGCCACGCAGCCCCTTATGTCCGGCAAAGCAGAGTGCGTCAATGTGCAGCTCCTCCATATCAATCGGAAAAACACCGGCGGTCTGGGCGCTGTCCACCACAAAAAAAAGATGATTTCGGGCACAAATCTCCCCCACCTCCCGGATGGGCAGCAGCGTACCACAGACGTTGGAGCCATGGAGCATGCATACGGCTCTGGTGTTGGGACGAATCAGATCCTCCACCCGCTGCGGATCCAGATTCCCCTCGTCATCAGCCTGTGCAGCATCGTACGAGATCCCCCGGGCCGCCAGCTGAGTCAGCGGACGCATGACCGCATTGTGTTCCATAGAGCTGATGATCACATGGTCTCCTGCCTTGAGCAGCCCCTTCAAAAGGATGTTCAAGGAATAGGTGATTCCAGGGGTAAAGACCACATTTCTGGATTTTGCAAAGGAAAAGAGGCGGCAGAGCTGCTCTCGGGTATCCAGCACAAGTTCTTCCAGCGCGTAGGCCTGCTCATAGGCCCCGCGATTGATATTACAGCAGTGATTCTCAATCATATCCCGCATGGCATCGCCAACGCCAGGTGCTTTCGGGAAGGAACTGCTCCCATTGTCGAAATAAATCTTTTCCAACTTTTTCCTCCTGCTGAATTTCCTCGTTTATGGCTGTTTATTGGTTATTGTAGCACATATAATTGGAAGCCTCTACCTTTATTGGGAAATTTGATGGGTTTATCAAAACGGATTGAAAAAACATATTTCACAACAGGAGGATTTTCCGATAAACTTGCATTGGATAAAATCCACATTATTTGTAAGGAGTTGGAAAATCAATGAACGGTCATCGAAAGCTGCTTTGGATGATCCTGACCGGTCTGGCGGTAGGCACAGTGTCTGTACTGCTGGTCCTGCAGGGAAATCCAAAAAATATGGGGTTCTGCATTGCCTGCTTCATCCGTGACACCGTGGGTGCCTTGGGCATGCACCGGGCAGAAGCCGTCCAGTATGTCCGGCCCGAGGTCATCGGTCTGGTGCTGGGCGCCCTGATCGCATCCCTCGCAGGAAAGGAGTTCTCCGCAACCGGCGGCTCCTCCCCCTTTACCCGTTTTATACTAGGCTTTTTTGTGATGGTAGGCGCTCTCATGTTTTTGGGCTGCCCCCTTCGCATGGTCTTGCGCATCGCAGGCGGCGATCTGAACGCCGTCGTTGGCCTCGCAGGTTTCACCATCGGCATTCTGGTGGGCATTTTCTTCCTGAACCGGGGCTTTACTCTCAAGCGCGCTTATCGCCAGAACAAGCTGGAAGGCCTCCTCTTCTCCGGCGTACAGCTTGCGCTGCTGATCATGCTTGTAGTCTTCCCCGGAGTCCTGCTGTTCAGCGAAAAAGGCCCCGGCTCCATGCGCGCCCCTATTCTGCTGTCTCTGGGAGCCGGGTTGCTGGTGGGCATTCTGGCTCAGCGCACCCGCCTTTGCATGGTGGGCGGTATCCGGGATGCTGTACTGTTCCATGACAACTATCTGCTGATTGGGTTCCTGTGCGTTCTGGCTGCGGCATTGGTGGGAAATCTCCTCACCGGAAACTTCCATCTCGGCTTTGTAATCAGTGCTGAGGCCGCCCAGCCCATCGCCCACACAGACGGTCTCTGGAACGCCTTGGGTATGGTTCTGGTGGGCTTTGGCAGTGTGCTTCTGGGCGGCTGCCCGCTCCGTCAGTTAATTCTGGCCGGCAGTGGCAGCGGTGACAGCGCCGTCACGGTTATGGGCTCCGCAGTTGGCGCCGCTGTGTGCCACAACTTCGGGCTCGCGTCCTCCGGTGCAGGTCCTACGGGCGCTGGCAAAATTGCTGTTGTCGCCGGATTGGTGGTCACCGCAGCCATTGCTCTTTGCAACACACGTAAAACTGATTAACAGGAGGTATCTGATATGACAACTGTAGATGCACGAGGCCGCTCCTGCCCAGAGCCAGTGATCCTGACTAAAAAGGCGGTTGAACTGACACAAGACCCGGTTCAGGTCATGGTGGACAATCACATTGCTGTGGAAAACATCACCCGTTTTGCCGAAAACAGCGGTCTGGTCATTGAGGTGACCCCCATTGGAGAGGACTTTCAGCTTCTGCTGAAGAGGGAAAAGTGAGATGAACTACCTTGCCACCTTTCACACCCATTTTGGCGCGCTTTCCTTGCAAAGAGCCCTGAAAAAGCAGGGGATCACCGCCCAGATGATGCCGGTTCCCCGGAGTCTCAGCGCCTCCTGCGGCGTCTGTATCCGCTTCACAGCAGAGACGCCGGACAGCGCCCACGGTGCGGAGGATTTGGACGCGCTCTATCTGGAAACAGACGGAGCCTATTCTCCTCTTTTCCGCGGTGGCTGATCGGTCCTCCTGCAATATGCGAACAAAAATTCCCAGAGCTTTGATGATTTTCCACTGAACCACATTCCGCCAAGCGGACAATGAAATCATATAAAAATTTTCTCGGTCAGCAGCTTCGGCTGCTGGCCGCTTTTTACGCAGCGAGGTACTGCCGGTACTTTTCCATCGGCGTCAAAACGCCAGGATTGCTTTGGATTCGTTTGGAGCGGCAGGCAGACTGCTTCTCCGGAAGAGGCGGCTCTTTTCAAATCTATGTGGTGAACGTATTGCTGGAAAATTGCATGCTGTTTGGTGCCCCCTCCCCTTTCCTATCCATCTTGTTCTGGCTCCTGGACATATCCCGCCGGAGCATTGCCATTGCCCCGCGTGGGATATGTCCAGGTCCAAGTAGTTCTTTCGCAGCGCCTCCTTGGACTTCGAGCCTGAGAGATCCAAATTTATGCCAAATTTGTGCAGGGTCTGCTGCTGTATCAGGGCTGGAAATTCAGCAGAATCTGTACCATATCCTCCACATCCACGATGCCGTTTCCGTCCACATCGCAGACACTGGCGCGTGCCCAGTTAGCGTCCCCCTGATGAGCGCGGTAGAAGAGCTGGCAGAAGGTGATGTCCAACTGATCAATCACACCATCGCTGTTGACATCATACTGCCGGGTTCCAACGGTCACCTGGACGCTGGGGATCTTGATGCCACTGTCTAAATAGACGGCTTGGCCCTGCTGGTTATAACCGGAAACCCGGACACCAGTCATGGTAAGTCCGACCTTGCCACTCTCAACAGCAGCCTGGAAGGTGAGCTTGGCCACATCGGTCAGCTCCCTCCGAGAGATGCTGCCGCCTGCTCCATCCGTGAGATAGCTCAGCATGACGGTGCCCGTATTGCCCTTCCAATGGATGCCGTCCAGAGGCGTAAAGCCGTTCTGTCCCAGAATACTTCCGCCGGTCAGCGTATCATCACGGGTAAAGGTGAAGGAAACGGTGGCGACACGGTCCATCTCCTCCAGCTGGAGCAGGAAGGGGACGTCCTTGCCTGCCGCGACGGACGCAGGCGCGGACACGGAGGCCATCACTTTACGCGCAATGGGCTCCGGATCAGTTTGGCCCGGAAGCACCGTCACGCTGCAGGTGGCAGTGAGTCCGTTGGCGGTCTCTGCGGTGATGTCCGCGCTGCCCTCGGCCAAAGCTTCCAGTCTGCCGTTCTCGACCGAGACAATCTGGGGGGCAGAGCTCTCCCAGGTCACGGAACGGTTGGAAGCGTTCGAGGGCAGAACGTTCGCACTTAGAGTGGTGGTATTGCCGATGTGCATTTGCAGCTGCTGCCGGTCCAGGGTCACAGACTGGGGCTGGACAACCACGGCACCAGCCAGAGAGTAATAATCGGAGAGATATTGGTTGTCGGCATAGTCCACCAGGGCAATTTTAGCCTTCGTCAGGCCCCGGAAGGCAGGATCACTCAGATCAAACTCCACCACGGTGGAGGCACCAGGGACGGACTCGTCCGGATTGATCCAGCCAGTGAGGGGTGAGGAGCCCAGGGTGGCGCAGACGGACTGGACGTAGTGGTTGTCCTGAACAGTGACGCGCCAGATGGAGCCGTCCACCTCGCTGGAGAGGACCTGGGGCTGCTCGCTGTCCACGGTGATGGGGAAGGAAACCGACTGGGTCTCGCCGTCAATCACGCCGGAGACGGTGTAGGTGTAGCGGCCGTCAGGCAATGGATCGCCCCAGGTATCAAAGGGCTCCCAGCCTCTGGGGGCCATAGGGGTGTAGAAGCCCTCAAAATCATAGATGCTCTTGTGCTCACGCCCCTTGTTCTCCTGGTAGACGGTCTCGCCGCTGCTGTTTTTCACGGAGAAGGTCAGGTCCTCTGCGTTGCGGAGAAGGGCCGTGACGGCGGTTACATGCTTGTTGTGTCTGCCGCCGGGGATTGCAATCTTGTCTTCGTCCACCACGGGCTCACCGCCGTACTGGCTCTTGCCCAGCAGGTAGCCTCCCCCCGTGTAATGATCGAAATATCCCAGCCACATCTCGGTGACGTTTGCTGCCTCGTCACTGTAGCCGGACGCATCAAAGAGGGGGGCATCGGCCCAGTCACCATAGAAGCCCATGAAGGGGAGAGAGAGGCTGACACCGGTCTCCTCTGCGGGCGTCAGCTGCACAAAGCCCTCTACGAAGATGCCGTTGGGGAATTTGCTGTCCAGTGTTCTGCGCCCCTGTTCAGTGAGCTGCACACCGACCTGCACGCGGCTCTCGCCGCTGCCGTCCACAGTCACAGTGGAGGGTGCGGTCACGGTGACGTCGTCCTCAGAGAGCACGGCACTGCGCTCGGCCATATACAGTCGTCCGTCCTCGCCCCGGACGGTGTCCTCGGTGAGGACCACGGCGGAGACGGCATAGGATGCGGGAGTGTCCAGCAGGTTTCTGGCGCGGAAGCTGACGGTGAAGCGGCCATCAGCACTCTCACCAAGGTTTGCCAGGGGGCAGCCGCCGTCATCTCCAACGAGGTATACGCCGGTCTCCGTGGCTCGGTCCAGCTGGACCAGACCTGCGCCCTGCTTTCTGGGAGAGGCGGGATTGCCGTTCTCATCCTTCACGCACACGGCGGTGCTCATCATCAGAGCGTTGGCCAGGTCCCGGCGCTGAGCGGGCGTCATATTGATGCCGTCCAGCTTTTCGCTGATGTACTGGTTCATGACCGCCGCGGCGCCCGCCATATGAGGGGAGGCCATGGAGGTGCCGCTCATGCTGCCGTAGAGTCCGTTTGGCAGTGTGGAATAAATATTGCCGCCGGGTGCGGCAATCTCCGGTTTCATTTTCAGGTCCGGCGTCACGCCCCAGGAGGAGAAGTCGGACATTTTGCCGCTGTAGGCGTCCCGGAACTTGCCCAGATAGGCGGCGCTGATACCCACGGTCTGGTTGTCCTGCTCCAGCATCCAAAGGCCGTCGGCCCGACTGATAAATACGCAAGGGATGGCGTGGGTGGTAGCCATAGACACCAGATCGCCCTCCACATTGTCGTAGATGAGGGCGGCGATGGCGCCGGCTGCCGCAGCGTTGGCTTCCTTGGCTGCGAAGTTCAGGACCTGGCCGTCCTCCATGCCGCCACGCTGGATCAGGGCAATCTTGCCGGAGACAGAGACGTGGTCATAGTCTGCCTTTGCGCCGTAGCCGCAGTCCACGTAGGAGAACTGGCCCTCCAGACTGACAAGCTGCTGGACAGCGCTGTCGCCGGAGTCCAAATAGCGGATTTGCCGCTCGTTCACCAGCATGTAGGGCGCCATGGCCGTCGTATTATTGACGCTGGCTACGGAGAGCGCTGCAGCATAGGTGGATGGAGAGGCCACGGTGCCGTTGTCGATATTTTGTGTCAGGCACAGGTCGTTGCCGGAGGAACCGTGATAGGAGGAGCTGTAGGCGTTGCCCGCAGCTACCATCAGACTCACGCCGGCGTCAGAGACCCGCTGATACACATCCCGCATGACCTTTGTACCGGCCTCGGAGTAGCCGTTGGGGGTGCCCAGGCTCATGTTGATGGCGTCGCAGCCCAGCTTGACGGCATCATCCAGGGCGGCCAGCAGCACATCGTCGGTGGCGCCGGTGCCCTCGTCATTGAAAACCTTCATAATCATCAGCTGGGCGTCGGGGGCCACTCCGGTTACGGTGCCTCCGGCATTGGCGCCTACAATCCCGGCCACATGGGTGCCGTGGGAATCGCCGCCGGACACGTTGGTGTCGCCGTCGGCGTAGTCATAGGCATAGGGGATCTTGTCGCTCTTGTAGAGGGCATCGGTGCTCAGTGTTCCCACGGTCAGACGATTCTCCCGCTGGAGGCGGGCGATATCGGCCTTGTTGTATTTGGGCATGTTCACAGCGCCGGAAAACGCCTCATGGTTGATGTCTAGGCCGGTGTCCAAAATGGCAACGACGGAGCCTTTGCCGGTCTGGTCTGCGCTGCCGACCAGATCACCGCCAATGGAGGGGACGCTGTCGCTGAGGAAGGGCTCATAGGCCACGGGGCGAATCAGCTCGTAACTCTGGGCAACAAAGGCGTTCTTCACTCCGTCCAGTGCCTGGATGGCTTCCAGGTCGCCGTAATCGGCCACCACGGAGAGGCCGTTGAGAACGGCGGAATATTCGTGCTCCACGGTCACATCCAGCCCGCTGGTGCGGAGAGTGCGCTTGGTCTGGCTACGGGCAGAGGCCAGACGGGCCTCCCGCCGCTGGGCCTGAGAGGAAGACAGATAGTCCGAGGTGGACAGAAGGGTCTGGGAACCGGAGCGATCCTCCAGCAGAGGGGCTTCCTCCAGTTCAATCACGATGTGGACTGGCTCATCCTCCCGGTGGCACTGCTCCGTAATCGGCGGCGTTTCAGGGGTAAAAAGTGCGCTGTCCGCTGCTCCCTCCGCCGCGTGTACAGGCGTCAGCGTGAGGGAGGAAAGGAGCAGAGCAGCGGTGAGAGCCAGTACTCCCCCTTTTTTCAAAAACAGTTGTTTCATGTAGAACCTCTTACTCATTTCATAAAGATAGTGTATTTTTATGAATGTTCTTTTGAGTAAGTGAACAACCAACAGTTCTTACTATACTTTTAATTTTTTTAAAATGCAACCCTTTTTGGAAAGAAAATAAAAAAAAGTTAGTTTTATCTAACTTGTGGTTGACAACATCATATTTTTGGAATACAGTAGTTACTGTTCTTTTGAGAAAAGTGAAAAAATGAACCGAGTTTACTAATTCCGGGTGGTTTGTTTTTATTTTAATCCACGGTTAGTATAAACTAACTTTAGGTGAGAGAAAACTGAGCGCCCAAAATCATACCACGGGGACTGCGGACTGATGGCACTGTGCATAGGTTCTATATGGATATGCTGTGAGAATGGTCCGGCAGCCCCTCCAGAAGGAGAAAGTATGTATAGCGTGTATAATTATGCGTTCTCGGGAAAAACCGGCACCCACAGCGGAGCCAAACTCTTGATCACATTCACCTCGCTGCTGGCCATTTTTTTGCTGCTGGGCAGCACCAGTGCCCATGCAGCGTCTGTGACAGAGGGTGACTTCACCATTGAGCAGGACAGGAACAAAATCGTTTCTGTGACGGACTACAGCGGCACCAGTTCCGACGTCACCCTCCCCGCCACCGCAACCATCAACGAGGTCGTGTATCCTGTTACCACCATCAAGTCCAGCGCCTTTCAGGGCAACGAGGCCATTACCTCCGTTTCCATCCCCGAGGGCTATACGGATCTCCCTTCAAGCGCATTTGGGGGCTGCACCGGGCTGAAATCCGTGAATATTCCCGGTTCCATGACCATGCTGGGCGCAAACGCCTTCGAGGGCTGCACCGCTCTGGAGTCGCTTACCTTCGACCCTGACACCGCCGATTCCCTGGCGATCAGAAACGCAGTGTTTATCAACTGCACTTCCCTGAAGAGCGTCCAGCTGCCCGCCAGACTGACGGACCTGAACAACGGCAATATCTTCTATGGCTGCACCGCTCTGGATACCGTTACCGTAGCTTCCGGAAACCAGAACATCTTTGCAGAGAACAACCTGGTGTATCAGCGGGGCGAGGACGGCGGTGCCATTTTGTCCATCTATCCCTTTGGCCTGAGGGAAAGCAAAGTCACTTTGCCCGCCACTGCAGGCGGCCTGAACGTGACCACTCTGGCTCCTTTCCTGTTCCGGAACAACGCCTGCATCACGGAGATCACCGTTCCCTCCACGGTCACCACTGTGGAGCGCTTTGCCTTCAACGGATGCTCCGCGCTAAAGACTCTGAATCTGTTGAGCGAGACCCCAATTACCGCAAACAGCAGTTGCTTCAAGGGCATGGCGCAGGACAGCGTGATCAGCGTTCCCAATGAGGAGGTTGCTGCTTCCATCGCTCCCCGGCAGGAGACTTGGGGCGGCACCACTGAATTCTACGATTCAGCCAGAACCACCGTGGTGGTTGGATCTGCTGCTGCTGCTCCTGCCGTGGTCGAGGCCAGTCTCTCCCTGCAGGCGGCAGGACTGACCGAGGACTGCAAGGCCAAGTTCGATCTGTATCTGGACAGTGCCAGCTGCGTCAGCACCATGCTGGTGAAGCTGACCTATGATCCCGCCAGGATGACGCTGGACACGGCGACCGGCACAGGCCAGGTGTTCGGCAATGTGACCCACAAGGAGGATGTCAGAGGCACTGTGGATCTGATGTTTAACCAGCTGGACAACGTGTTGGGCTACACCGGAGACGAGCAAATGAAGATCGCCACCGTCACCCTGATTCCCGAGACTGACATCACCGGCAGACTGACCCTCACCATTGCCAAGACCGCCGTCAGCGGCATCACCGGCCTGGACAGTCCTGCTGCCAGCGGCACTGTGACTGTGAATCAGGACAGTGCTTCCGTGTTGGTTGCTGATTACGACGTCAACGGCGACGGGACTGTGGACCAGGTGGACATTACCGAAGCCCAGCGCTACTACCAGGAAACCTCCAAGTCAGACAACTGGAACAATGCCTCCAAGGCAGATGTCAACAGCGATGGTACTGTAGATCTGGAGGACTTGGTGGCCATTTTCCGCAGCCTGCTCAATTTCTGAAGATAAGAAAGGATTTTACTATGCAGACAACAACAAGATCCCGCGCCGCACTCTGGACGGTAGGCCTGTTTGCGGCACTTTGCTCCCTGTTCCTGCTGACTTCCGCGGCCTACGCCGCCAATGACGGCCTGGTGGGTGCCAATATCAAAGACGGCCAGTTACTGGGCTACTATGGCCCCGGCGGCGATATCACCATCCCCCACACCGTTACCACCATTGCCCCGGAGGCCTTCAAAAACAACGACAACGTCACCAGCGTTACCATCCCCGGTTCCGTCAGCACCATCGGCTACAACGCCTTTGAGGGCTGCACCGAGCTGCAGGCCATCTACTTCTCCGAGCCTGACAACGGTGCAAACCTGACCATTCGGGTCAGCGCCTTTATCAACTGCCCCAAGCTGACCGAGTGCACCATTCCCGCCTGCGCCGAGTACATCACCGGCAACGTCTTCAAAGGATGCTCCAGCATGACGGAGATCCAGGTGGACCCGGGCAACCCCTACTACTTCACCGATGACAATGGCGTCATGTTCGGCCCCTGGGTGGACGAAGGTGAGCCTCAGTACGAAGATCCCAACTGCGCACTGATCGCCTATCCCTGCGGCCGCACCGGCAGCTATGTCATTCCTTCCGAGGTCAATGGCCATCCCATCAACCAGATCTGGGCCAGCGGCTTCCGCACGGCCAAAGGCCTGACCTCTGTCGAAATCCCCGCCAGCTGCACCATTCTGGGCGGCAATGCCTTTGAGGGCACTAGCCTCCGGGAGATCACCATTCCCTCCACAGTCACCAGTATGGGCGCAGGGCTGCTGTCCAACTGCAAGGATCTGACGGATGTTGTCATTGAGGCTCCTATCATTGACCTGGAGATGAGCATGTTCGACGGCAGCACCAGCTTACAGCGGGTGACCTTCCCATCTACCCTGCGTACCCTGGGCATGTATGCCTTCCGGAACTGCACCAGCATCTCCACCCTGATCCTGCCCGAAGGCATGAGCACCATGGGCTCCTCCATCTTCGACGGCTGCACCAATCTGCAGCGTGTCTACGTCCCCCGCAGCGTGCTTACCTTCCCCTCTGTGGACGGTATGTACTTCGATCCTTTTGAGGATGCAGCTTCCGACCTGATCGTCTATGTGGCCAGCGGTTCCAACGGTGAGAAGTGGGCCATCAACCACGCAGAGGAATTCGGCTGGCAGTACCAGACCGTCTCCGGTCCCCAGGCACTGACGGACCTGGACGTGGGAACCATCAGCCTGCTGGATATGGGCAAGAAGGTCAAGGTCACTGGTGCTTTCCACATGGGAGAGACTCTGAACGTGAAGCAGGTCACCAGCGGCCCCCAGTTTGACGCCTTCCGGAATTCCACAAACGGTACGGTGGCCGTCTATCAGATCTCCATGGCCAACGGTGCCTCCGCCCCTGAGACCATGGCGCTGTCGGTGGGCCGTCCCAAGGACATGGGCAGCGGAGCCAAGCTCTACACCCTGAAAGGCTCCCAGGTCACCCTGGTTCCCACCAACACCGTTTCCGGCACTCTGATGGCACAGGTGAACGACCTTGGTTATTTCGCCGTCATTGACGGAGAAGCTTCCGGCGGAGATAGCCAGGTGGATCCCACCATTCCCGCCGAGATCAAACTGAGCCGCACCGCAGCCTCCCTCACCGAGGGCCAGAAGCTCCAGCTGTCTGCCACCGTACTCCCCGATACGGCAACGGACAAGTCTGTCACCTGGAAGACCTCCTCCGCCTCCGTGGCAGAGGTCAGCTCTCGAGGCCTGGTAACAGCCGTGTCCCAGGGCTCTGCCACCATCACTGCCACCACCGCCAACGGCCTGGAGGCCACCTGCAAAATCACGGTGACGCCCTCCTCCGTAACGCCTCCGCCCACCCCCACTCCCACGGACGCCATCACCGCCGCTGCTTCTGTACGGGCAGGCGACGACGTGACGGAGACCGGCAAGATTCCTTTCTTCGTGAACCTCTCCAAGGCTTCTCGCATCGCAACGGTCCAGGTGAACTTTGAGACCACCGGCACCGATGTGGAGGTCCAGGGCCAGAGCGGCTTCGTGCTTCTGGGACAGGTGAACGGCCAGCAAAAGGGCGGCAAGTTCGTTGGCAGTGCCATGCTCTGCTACCTGCAGGACGGCCCCGGTCTCTTCGCCACGGAGGCAGAGAAGTCCATTGCCCGGTTCACTGTCATCGGTGAGGAGCCCAGCTTCAAGGTCACCGGCCTGACCATCTCCGGCTGGGACAGCCAGGAGCAGGTGGCCTACGGCAAGGTAACCGGCATCGAGCCCGATGAGGACATCTTTGTCGGTCCCATGCGCTTTGACCTGAACAAAGACGGCGTTGTGGATCAGCTGGATATTACCTGGGCCCAGCAGTTCTACCGGGCCGTTTCCGGGGATGCAAACTGGAACACCGCCAAGCGCTGCGACTTCAATCAGGATCAGCTGATTGACATTACGGACTTCATCCAGATCCTGCAGAACTTCACTGTCAGCCGCTGATTGACATTACACACAATAAAAAAGGGGGGCCGTACCGCCCCCCTTTCCGGAGGTATTATGAATCATTATATGAAACACCTAGGCGTCGGTGCTGTGGCTGCGTGCCTGCTGACGTCCAGCGCCTTTGCGGCGCAGATCACTCCCTCAGTGTCTAATATCCAGCTGGACCGCCGGGAAAACACCTTCTCCTTCGACATCAGGCTGGAAGCAGACGAAAAGTTCGCAGGTGCGGAATTTGGCATTCGCCCCTCCTCCTCAGACGTGCAGCTCTCCTCCATCACCTATCTGGATGACACAAAGAACGAGGCCACTGTCAAGACAGTGAAGGATGGCGTCCTGTACTTCGGCTTCTTTGCCGGGGACAACAAGTATGAGGCAGGTACCTACGACGTGGCGCGGGTGACCTACACCTACAGTGGCAGCGCTCCCCGTACCATCTCGTTGGACTCCTCCAAGATTGTCAGCATCGACGAGGCCTCCAACCAGACAGTGGGAGACACCTCCACCGCCCCATTCACCGTGCAGATCACCCGGGCAGGCTCCGGCGGCCAGTCTGGCGGCGGTTCCGGCGGCTCCGGCTCCGGCGGCGGTCACATCCGCCCGGTGAAGCCCTCCGAGCCCTCTGTGGCGC
>JAHHSA010000035.1 GCA_020025475.1 Oscillibacter sp. | reverse complement strand
AACCATAGGATTGGGGGATGTCCATCCTTCACCACGGACCGCAAGATTTAATGCATGGTGCATCCAGTCCTGATCATTCAATCAAATCGCCTCCAAACAGCAAAGCCCTGAACATGATGTTCAGGGCTTTTTCATATCCGAAAGTCTCCAATAAAAAAACTCTGGAATCGATGATTCCAGAGCACACATCAGAACGGTGCAGCCAAAGAACTACACCTTCGGATATCATCTTCTTTCATCCAGACTCTAACTGTCGGCTTCGGAATTTCACCGAATCATGCCTTACGGCTCGTGGGCTATACCACCGGTAGGGAATTTCACCCTGCCCTGAAGATTTATTCACTTGCGTTTATGGTACAGCAAAGCATTGCGGTTGTCAAGCGGGTTTTCACGTTCCATTCGAGAAATCTTGTGATTTGTATAAATAACTGGATTGTCCTCAATCAGCAGGACAGCATCTCACCGTAAGTGAGATCTTTCGGCCTATATGCGGTACTTTTTCTTAGAATTCCGCTGAGAGCTGATACCGCACGGTGGAGAAGTAATGAACTGGCGGCCCTTTTTAAGTGGCTCTATGAGGGGAATATCCTTGGGCGTATTACTACAGATGATCAGTCCACAGGCTGTTCGCCGCCCGCCTCTTAGCCCGAACGTATGCAGATCACAAAATATACCTATACAGTCACATGCCTGTCTGTTTTTTTAATACAAGAGGAGGGATCATCGCAGTAGCCAGTCATCAACGACATCCCGTACTGCGGAGAGGGGAACGCAGTTGGATAGCATCTGTTCTGCAAGTGCCTGAGCATCTTCCAGGACGGCAGTGATTTCAGGAATGCAGACCCGCTCTTCCTGATATTCTGCCAAAATACCATATTGTTTCACGTTTTCGTCCGATGGACCGTAAATGAGCGTGTAACGGATGGGAACTCCAAGGTATTCACAAGAACCGACAATGTGTGTTTCCATGACAATTACCTCCTTACAGAGCGGCAACCGGACCGCCTGTTGTTTATGTCAAATCTTGCAGGATTCGCATGAATTCTTCGCGGGTATAGAGTAGATTCAGCGCTTCTAAGAGTCCATTTGCGGTTAGATGCTCCGGCAGCGACAAAGCATGGAGCAAAGTGTGCCGCTTGGCTGCACTGCCTGGACCGCCGGAGAGTCCTAATTCAAAAAGGTCTCCCTTGGTGAGCGGCTCCCGAGAAACAGCAGGAGGGGAGATGTCTTCTTCCAAAAAGGTGGCACCGGCACGCCGCAGAGCGTCAAGAATCACCTGAGGCTTCATGCCCTCAACGCCAAGTTTGCCCTCTTTCCCTGGTGCTCGTTTGCGCCGCTCTTTGCCGTGAATATCAGGGATGTAGGCCTGCTTGACCCGATCTTTTGGTAAACTTCCCTTTAAATAGTTTCGAATCACAAAACCGGCACCGTCACTGTCAGTCAGGACGATAAGTCCTTGCTTTTCAGCCAGCTTGCGCAAAAATTCCAGCTTTTCCCGATTATTAAATACAGAAAAACCACCCAGTGTTACCACTGTGGCATCCACGATTTGACTAAGGGTGTTTTTATCATAGCGCCCTTCTACGACGATAACTTCTTTGATTTGATACATCTCACTTCGCCCCCAATCGCACCAGCAGCAGCTTCAGCTCGCCGGCAGCATCCAGGCCACGCTCACTCTTCATCCGGCGATCCAGCACCTGACACATGGTCACAGCGTCGGCACACCAGTCAGAGGTGGTGTGCTTGGCGGCGCTCATCAGAAGCTTGGCCGGATAGTCAGATTTCATCTCCCATAGCTTCATCAGCCAGTAGTTATCTTTACCGCTGTCGATGGCCATGCGGGCGGTGTATATACGGCGCAGCTGACTGCCCAGGGCGGCCAGGATCATAATGGGCTCAATTTGCATCTTCAGGAGATCGCCCAAAATAGATGCGGCCAGATCGTAGTTCTTCTGAGCAACTGCATCCGTGAGTTTGAAGACTTCAGCCGAGAGAATGGGATCTGCAACGGCGTCGATATCCTTTTGAGTGATGGCTTTTCCCTTGGCGTAGGCGGCAATCTTATTGATTTCCGGTACCAATCCGGTCATCAGGCCACCGCAGAGGAAGATTAGGTATTCGGCGTTCTGGCGGTTGATTTCCTTGCCCAGGGCCTTGAAGCGTCGAGCAATCCAGGTGACAAGATCGTTGCTGCTGGCAGCCCGAAACTCCACCGGTGTGACATAGGTGGATATAGCCTTGCAGAGTTTCTTCATGGTGCGGTTTGGCTTATACTCCAGAACGTCATAGACAAAGACAATGCAGCAATAGGGCGGGAGGTCTTCCAGCAGGGCAATCAGCTTTTCCCGCTGTTCCTCATTCAGCTTGAAAAGGTCCAGATCTGTGACTACGATCAATGTCCGCTCTGCCATCATTGGCATGGCCTCTGCGGTTTCCGTAAGCTGCTGAATGGTAAGATCCTTGCCGTCCAGCCGGTGGTAGTTGAATTCTTCGAAACCTGCGGGAATCAGTGTTTTCCGCAGCTGTTCCAGATAGTGCTCCCGCAGATAGCTTTCTTCACCATAAAAAATGTAGGCGCAGCCGGGGGTACCGCCAGCCAGATCTTCTTTCAGTTTTTGCAGTGCCTCGTTGGTGGAAGGGGCTTTCCTTTTATATGCCATTATGGTCTCCTTAGTTGAATGTAAAATGAATGCTGCCATTCAGATCCGTACGATAAATGGTGCAATTGTGCTCAGCGAGACGCCAAAGGGTTTCATCGGCCGGATGTCTATAGCGATTGCCGGCACCTGCACTGATGACGGCGATATCAGGCGTCAAATGGTCCAGCAGGACATCTGATGTGGAAAATTTAGAACCGTGATGTCCTGCTACCAGTACTTCAAGATTCGGCAGGGAATAGGTCTCCAACAAGATCTGCTCTGTGGAGTCGCTCATATCACCAGTAACAAGCAGGTCCTGGTCACCGCAGGTAGCCAGACAGCTCAGCCCTCTCTCGTTGTCGCCGCACTTTCCCAACGGCGGGTAGATGGTCAATTGGGCAGCGCCCAGCGGGAGGTGTTCCAGTGTGTTAATCTCCCGGGCAGGAACGTTATAGTGGGCGGCGGTTTCCAGTACCGCATCTCGCAGGCCTTCGTCGTCATCCAGAGATGGAAGCAGCAAGGTTTTGACTGGCAGACGAGCCATCAAAGCTGCAATGCCAGAGATGTGATCTGTATCATAGTGGGTCAGGAGCAAGTAATCCAGCTCCAGACATCCCATGCTTCGCAACTGTTCAGCCGCCAGCTTTCCTGGATCCTTCCAATCCTGGGCGCTGCCACAGTCCAGCAACGCAAAATCACCGTGTGAGGCCAGCAGGACGCTTTCTCCCTGCCCCACATCTAATATAATGGCATCCAGATCGGCATGGTAGCGCCAGACACCAAGACATAGAGAAAGGAGTAGGGTGCCAGTGCTGAGACCCAGGGCCAGCATATGCGTGCGGATGCGCTTTTCTCTAGTCAATACGAGGATGGCAGCCAGCAGATAGATAAATAGGACCCATGGTGGAAGATAGGGATTGGAGAAATAGGCGGCGTGGAAAGGAATGGAGGCCAGCAGATGGGCTACTGTTAAAATATACCGGGCCAGAAGCCCAGGCACAATGGCCACAATTGCTGCCAGCGGCGGGCAAATAAAATGGAGCACCACAGACCAAAGCCCGATTGTGAAGATCAGCCCCGCTGCCCAAAGGCAGAGCAGATTGCTGATGGGAGAAATCAGGACCAGTATGTTGAAATACTGTGCGCATAGGGGAATTGTAAAGAACAAAGCACCAAAAGTAGCTGCAACACCAGTAACGATAAAGTAAAATACCTTGCCATGAGCTTTGCCTCTCAAGAGGATCGAATCCAGTTTGGATGTGAGAAATAGAATGCCCGCCATAGCTCCAAATGACATTTGAAAGCTGACTGAGGCAACCGCAAATGGGTTGTGCAGCAATATCAGGAACAGTGCAAATGCCAGAGAAGTCCATCCGTCATCCGGTGCGTTAAGGAGCTGCGCAATGATAAAGAGAGACAGCATGGCACAGGCTCGGAGCACAGATGGGGAGCAGCTGGTGAGGGCGGCGTAAAACAGCAGGAGCGGGATGGTACAAAGCACCATGGCCCGTCGGCGGTGTTTTCCAATTAAAAGGGTTGTCATTGCCAAAAGATAGCCGCAGTGCATACCAGAAACGGCCAGTATGTGAAGGAGACCTGCTTCAGAAAGATCTGCAGCGGCCTGTGTACTGAGTTGCTGCTTATTACCGGTGAGAATCGCAGTCAAAAACGCAGCGACATCACCTTCAAAAAGAATTTGAATCCGTGCCTGCATATTCCGGGCCAGATGATTGGGCACCCAGCGGATGCTCTCAGAACTTCCAGTTCCATAAGAGACCTCGCCCCGTTGATAGGCCATTAGATAAATTCCCTGTGAGGTGAAGGTGGTGACATTCTCGTCTTTCATGTGGGAAGCACTTTTGAATTGTACCAAACCTTGTACCGTTTGGCCTGGCTTCATGTCTAAGAGAGTGGTGTTGCCATAGTATATGGCTTTCCCGAATGTGAGGCCAGATACCTTTACAGGGACTTTTGCGCCATACTTTGTGGCAGATGGATAGTCACAAAGTGTGAGTTCTGCAGTTTGCTCGGTGTGATCCAGGGCCAACATAGGTGCCTGAACGCTGCGGACATAGAGCCAGTTCCAGCACAGCCCCAGAGTCAATCCAGCAGTGATTAAAACAATGTGCCAGCGAACCAGCAAATGGCGCAGCCAAACACTCAGCCAGCCAATCAGCAGGCAGCAGAGGGCGGAAGGAATCGCCCAGGCAGCCGGTAGCAGACCATATTGCAGAAGAAAGATCCCAGCTGCGAAGGAGAACGAAAAGATCGCCAAAATTCTCATTTGCACAGAAAAAGACGGGCGGTGCGATGGGGCGGATGCTTCCTTTTCACTGCACCGTATGATGGAAACCAGAATAGCATTCTCCGGTATCAAGCTTTAAAAAGAACACTCTTGCTATAATGCTATAAAGTACTAAATTTTTGACTTGTTCCAGAGTTGCTGACGAGATTATACGAATATTATACATCATTTCCTGTAAAAAGGAAGAAAAATACGTCGAAAAAATTTAACGAAAAAATGGGGATGTGATTTCCTTGACAAGGAAAAACAGGTATGATATATTAAATTTATATATGGAAAGGCTATGATGGGAAGCAGTATTTGGCCAGCAGAAGCAAAGAGAGGGAACGGTTGGTGTAAGTTCCTGTGAGGCTGTCGAAGAAGTCGTCCCGGAGCATTGGACTGAACTCTGTTCGGAGATAAGTTCAACGGTTACCCACCGTTATCGGGGTATGACGCAGTGCGTCGACGAGTGCGGTTTTTTCCGAACTCAGGTGGTACCACGGACTTTTGTTCGCCCTGAGCCAATTGGCTCGGGGCGTTTTTATTTCTGCTGCCGCGCCAGCCTCTGCACATTTTAAAAACGAGGAGTACAAGACATGAACAAAGAACTGCCCAAGGTTTATGAGCCGCAGCAGGTCGAGTCTCGCATCTATCAGATGTGGATGGACGGCGACTGCTTCAACGGCGATCCCGATCCCAAGAAGAAGCCCTTCTCCATTGTGATGCCGCCTCCCAACGTCACCGGCCAGCTTCACATGGGCCATGCGCTGGACGCTACGCTGCAGGATATCCTGACCCGTTTTAAGCGGATGCAGGGCTATTCCACCCTGTGGCTGCCCGGCACGGACCATGCAGGCATCGCTACCCAGATCAAGGTGGAAGAGGAGCTGCGTGTCAAGGAAGGCAAGACCCGCTATGACCTGGGCCGTGAGAAGTTCCTACAGCGCGTCTGGCAGTGGAAGGAGCAGTACGGTAACCGCATCGTGGAGCAGCAGAAGAAGATGGGCGTTTCCTGCGACTGGAGCCGGTCCCGCTTCACCATGGATGAGGGTTGCTCCAAGGCCGTCCGTGAAACCTTCTGTGAGCTGTATGACAAGGGCCTGATTTACAAGGGCAGCCGCATCATCAACTGGTGCCCCCACTGCGCCACCGCTCTGTCTGATGCTGAGGTTGAATACGTGGATAAGCCCGGTCATCTGTGGCATATCCGCTATCCTCTCACTGACGGCTCCGGCGATCTGGTGGTTGCTACCACTCGTCCTGAGACCATGATGGGTGATACCGGTGTTGCTGTGAACCCTGAGGATGAGCGCTTCAAGGATCTGGTGGGCAAGACCTGCATCCTGCCCATTATGAACCGTGAGATCCCCATTGTTGCTGATGACTACGTGGAACTTGGCTTCGGTACCGGCGCCGTGAAGATGACCCCTGCACATGACCCTAACGACTTTGAGGTGGGCCTGCGTCACAACCTGGAAGTGATCCGCTGCATCGGTGACGACGGCAAGATCAACGAAAACGGCGGCCCCTACAACGGCATGGACCGCTATGAGTGCCGTAAGCAGATCGTGAAGGATCTGGAGGAGCAGGGCTATCTGGTGAAGACCGAGCCCTATAACCACAACGTCGGCACCTGCTACCGCTGCCACAACGACGTGGAGCCCCTGATCTCTGCTCAGTGGTTCGTCAAGATGGAGCCTCTGGCCAAGGAGGCCCTGCGTGTGGTCAACGACGGCGAGGTCAAGTTTGTACCCGAGCGCTTCTCCAAGACCTATGTGAACTGGATGGAGAACGTCCATGACTGGTGCATCTCCCGTCAGCTGTGGTGGGGCCACCAGATTCCTGCCTGGTACTGCGATGAGTGCGGCCATATTAATGTGAGCCGTGAGGATCCCACCAAGTGCGAAAAGTGCGGCTGCACACATCTGACTCGTGACCCCGACGTGCTGGATACCTGGTTCTCCAGCGCCCTGTGGCCCTTCTCCACCCTGGGCTGGCCTGACAAGGACGCTGAGGATCTGAACTTCTACTATCCCACCTCCGTCATGGTTACCGGCTACGACATCATCTTCTTCTGGGTGGCCCGTATGATCTTCTCCGGCTGCGAGCAGATGAAGAAGATCCCCTTCGACACCGTTCTGATTCACGGCCTGGTCCGCGACGACAAGGGTCGCAAGATGTCCAAGTCTCTGGGCAACGGCATTGACCCCCTGGAGATGGCTGAGAAATATGGTGCCGATGCTCTGCGCTTCAACCTCATCACCGGCAACAGCCCCGGCAACGACACCCGGTTCTATACCGAGAAGTGTGAGGCTATGCGCAACTTTGCCAATAAGATCTGGAACGCCAGCCGCTTTGTGATGATGAACCTGACCATCGATTCCTGCAAGCTGCCCTCCGCCGACAAGCTTGAGCAGGAGGATAAGTGGGTGCTGTCCAAGCTGAACACCCTGATCCGCGAGGTCACTGAGAATCTGGACAGCTACGAGATCGGTGTCGCTTCCGCCAAGGTCTACGACTTCATCTGGGATACCTACTGCGACTGGTATATCGAGCTGACTAAGACCCGTCTCAACGGCGAGGATGAGGAGGCCAAGCTGGTGGCTCAGAACGTGCTGTGCTACGTGCTGACCGACCTTCTGAAGCTGCTCCATCCCTTCATGCCTTTCATCACGGAGGAGATCTTCCAGGCTCTGCCTCACGAGGGTGCATTCATTATGACCTCTCAGTGGCCTGAGTATCAGGAGGCACTGAACTTCCCTGTGGAAGAAGCTGCTATGGAGGCCGTGATGGACACCATCAAGGGGATTCGCGCACGTCGCGCCGAGATGAATGTGCCCCCCTCTAAGAAGGCAGAGGTGCAGATCGTCACTGCTACCCCCGCCATCTACACCCAGGGTCTGCACTTCATCCAGCGTCTGGCCTACGCCAGCAACGTGACCTTCTCTGAGACTGCTCCCGCAGATCTCACCGGTATGGTGAGCGTTGTTACTGCCAATGCCACCGCCTATATGCCTCTGGCAGAGCTGGTGGACATTCAGGCGGAGCTGGACCGCATCGCCAAGGAGAAGGAGAAGGCCGAAAACGGCCTGCGGATCGTGGAGAATAAGCTGAACAACGAGAAGTTTGTCTCCAAGGCTCCTGCGGCTGTGGTTAACGCCGAACGTGAGAAGGCTGAAAAATACAGGGAGCTGATTGCCAAGCTGGAGGAATCTGCAAAGGCAATGCAGCAGGCATAATTTGAGTGGATCTGTGGGATCTCTGCGATTTTTTCGCAGAGATCCCATTTTTTCATGTTTCAGTTTCAGGGATTCAGAAAATCGCCGAACAGGCTTGCATTTCGACAGAATCAGCAGATAGGACATGATATTATCATCGTAAGACAAGCTGCCTTCCTGGGATTTGATAGACAATTCGCATATACCATGCGACATACACGCACAGAGCTCCGAAAAACACCGTGTGGTGTTTGGAGTTCTTCGAGTTCCGTATTTTGACGAAAGAGGCGAGACAATGGAATTGGAAGCAAAGAGTGTTGACCGCAATTTACTGCTGGAGCTGAAAGGGGACATCGACCACCACGGTGCCAGAAATGCCATGCGTGAAATGGAGCTGGCCGTGGATGCGGCGCTCCCACGGAAGCTGGTGCTGGACCTGAACGGCGTCACATTTATGGACAGCTCCGGCATTGCACTGATCCTGTGGGCGCAGCAGCGTATGCAGCTGCTGGACGGTTCTCTGCTGGTATGCAATGTGCCGCCACAGGCCAAGCGTGTACTGGATGCAGCGGGGATCAGCAGACTGGTCACCATACGATAAAGGGGGAGTACATCACCATGAGAACCAAGGCAATCAACGAGGTGTCGCTGGAGTTTCCCAGCAGAAGCTGCAACGAGGGGTTTGCCAGGTCCGCTGTGGCCTGTTTTGCAGCCCAGCTGGATCCGACGCTCAATGAGTTGGAGGACATTAAAACCGCTGTCAGTGAAGCGGTGACCAACGCCATTGTCCATGGCTACCCGGAGACCATCGGCAATGTGCAGATCAAGCTCCGGGTATGCAGTGGGAACGTACTGGAACTGGTGGTCAGGGACCATGGAAAGGGAATACCGGATGTAGAGAAGGCACGGGAGCCCATGTTTACCACTGGCGGTGAGGAACGCAGCGGCATGGGGTTTACCATCATGGAAAGCTTTATGGATCAGCTAACGGTCCGTTCCACCCCGGGGAAGGGCACCACAGTCATTATGAAAAAGAAGCTGGCCCCTCGGGTCAATCGAGGACAGTGAGCGCCACACTGGAGCTGCTGCGTGCTGCGCAGGAAGGCGACCGGGATGCCTGCGAGCAGGCGGTGGTGGAGAACAACGGATTGATTTGGAGTGTCGTCCATCGGTATTATGGGCGAGGCGTGGAGCCAGATGACCTCTATCAGCTGGGCTGTCTTGGCTTTTTGAAAGCGGTGCAGGGGTTCGATTTCTCCTATGGCACCTGCTTTTCCACATACGCTGTTCCTAAGATTGCCGGAGAGATTCGACGTTTTCTGCGGGATGATGGCACCATCAAGGTCAGCCGGACCATCCGAGAACTGAGCCAGACCGTCTATGCTGCCAGAAATCAGTTGTGTCACACGCTTGGACGGGAACCCACACTTTCAGAGCTTTCGGAGGCCACTGGCATCGGGGCTGAGGAGATTGCCCAGGCGGAGCTGGCCACCAGCACACCGGAATCTTTGCAGCAGGAGCTGTCTGATGGATTTACGCTGGAGAGCGTACTGGGCACGGAGTCCCAGGAGGAGTCTTTGGTAGAGCACATTGATCTGCGGGCAGCTATAGAGCAGCTGCCGGAGAAGGAGAAGATGACAATTTTGCTCCGTTACTTCCGTGGGATGACACAGGAGCAGACAGCCAGAGTCCTCCAAGTGTCACAGGTGCAGATCTCACGTCTGGAACGAAAAGGAGTGATGCACTTGCGAAAGTATTTTGATGCACCATAGTAAAATAAGCAAAACGACTTCCCCTGCCATAGCAGCGAAAGTCGTTTTGCCCTGTTGGGGAAAAGAGAACAGGCATCTGTGCGGTTGGAATCAAACAGATGGAACCAAACCATGATTCGGCGTGTCAGCCGCGGCCAGCAGTACTGCGGCGGGAGTGACGGCTGGGATGTTCAATGGCATCAATCAGCCGAAATACCTGGCTTGTCAGGAAGCAAACACCAATCAAAATAAAGAAAAAGCTCCAAGCACTCATAAAAAAGCCTCCGATCGAACAGCTGTTCTTCTTGATGAAACTATCATACATCGAACATGAGTTCTTGTCAAGTGAAAATCGAACAAATATTCTGAGATACTCAGGCAACATTCATGCAATCCACCTCTAAGGCTTGTCAATCACTGATCTCGAATTCTTCTCAAGAACGATTCAAATAGACACTGAGCAGAGCAAGGATCAGCACGGCTTGCAGCGCCTAGGCATAGTATGGAAGCAGGAGAGGGGAGTGGTCTCATGATCACAGAACTGTACCATCGGGACAATGCAGTTGCCTACGCCCACAGATGGGCATATTCCAGAAATCCGTTGTTCTATGACTATGAGAACTTGGGTGGGGACTGCACCAGCTTTGTGTCCCAGTGCATCTATGCAGGTAGCGGTGTGATGAATTATGAAGAGACATATGGCTGGTACTACATTGACGCCAATCAGAAATCACCATCCTGGACTGGCGTGCCATACTTCTATAATTTCATGACCAGAGAGAGTCCATCCGTTGGGCCATTTGGCCGTCCTTGTGCGCTGTGGGAGGTGCGTCCCGGAGATGTAATCCAACTCAGCTTCGATGGGAACACCTATCAGCATAACCTTCTAGTTGTCTCTGCTGCATGGCCTTATTCGTCGATGACGATCTTGGTTGCTGCCCATAGTTTAGATGCTGACAACCGACCGCTGCAAACCTATTCCTATGAAGAAAGTCGATGTATTCATATGTTGGGGGTGCGGAAAAATGAGTAGTATTGCTGAAAAAAGTGAGATGTTTCGTCGAGAACATCTCACTTTTTTATTCCTCAAGAGAAGGAGGGAGAGCAGGGAAGCCACCGTTCTCTTATTCTTTCTTTTTTCGTTTATTCTCAACATGTGACAAGGGATTTGCCCTTGCAGCAGTTCGCAGTGCATCATTGTCTACGTGGGTGTAGATCTCAGTTGTATTCAAGTGGTCGTGGCCCAAAACCTCCTGCACAGCACGGACATCCACGCCGTTTTGCAGCATCAGAGTTGCTGCTGTGTGCCGAAGCTTATGAGCTGAATACTCTGTAGCATCAAGCCCCGCCTCACTGAGTCGCTTTTTCACAAGAGCGTGAACTGTAGATCGGCTGATGCGTTCGTTTCTCGTGGACAGAAACAATGCATTTTCATCCTTACCGTGAATAGGTCTTCGGACGGCCAGATATTGTGAAATGGCATCTTTGCAGGCGTCATTCAGATAGAGAATCCGCACTTTGTTTCCCTTGCCCAGAATGCGCATGGAATCCTCCTGCAGATCATTCAGGTTTAATCCCACCAGTTCAGAGATTCGCAGACCGCAGTTCAAAAACAACGTCAGAATGCAGTAATCGCGCTCCTGATTTTTCCCATCTACAGCTGACAACAGCTGAATACTTTCATCCAGAGTGAGATATTTCGGAAGCTCTTTTTTCAGTTTCGGGGAGTCAATATCTTTGACAGGATTTTCACGAAGTAAATGCATTTTATTGGTAAGGTAGTTGTAGAACGAACGGATGGTCGCAATCTTGCGGGCCCGGGACGCAGGGTTCAGGCCGTAGTCAGAATTTCGGCTGTTCTGATGCAGCACACGATCCCGGCTGAGATAGGTCATGTAGCCATAAATATCTGTCAGAGTAACGCTGGCCACAAAGTCCAGGTCGACATCCATGATGGAGATCTCGTCCAGCGGCAGCGCCGCAAGTGTCGGATCACGGGATTGTTTGAGATAGCGGAAAAAATTTCGAAGATCCAGAAAATATTCGTCCACAGTCAATTTAGAATGAGCTTTGACCGTCTCATGATACGATAAAAAGTCACGGAGAATCTCCGGAGATTCTGTACGATAATCATTCATTTGTAATTTGAGATGTAAAAACAGCACCAAACAGCCATAGGAGCAAATCGGCAGAAATCCAGCCAAAACAGCCATTTTTGGGGGAAAGCGGTTTTTCGTCTCCCCTGAATTGAACAAAATTTTTATTTTGTTCAATTATGTGTGTTTTTACAAATGGCTCCTTCCCTTTGAAATCCGCCGCTCATGCAGGCGGTTCGAGATCTACTGCATAGCCTACAGCAGATAGCAAATACTAAAAGCATCATGTTACGTGAGGAGTTTTATGATGCGTGCTTGTAAAAACCCGTGTGTGTATCAGCTCGACGGCGCCTGCACTTTGGACAGCACAGACGCCGTTGGACAGCCTTCATTTGGCGGTGCGTGTCTACAACCACCCATTACAGACGGAGCGCTGCTCGGATCGCCTCACCTATATTATGCACCGGGATCAGCTCCAGTCCGTTCGGCTTTGGCAGTTCCCCCGCCCGGTAAGCCGGAATAATACACTGCTTAAATCCAAGTCGATGAACCTCTGAGACTCGGAGTGCCAGCTGATTGACAGTCCGCAATTCACCTGTCAGGCCCACCTCTCCAATCGCTACCAGACTGTTTGACACAGGGCGATCCAAATAACTGGATGCCAGCGCTACGATAGCCGCCAGGTCAGCCGCTGGTTCATCCAACGAAAGGCCTCCAACAATGTTTAAATAGGCATCGCAGGAGAAAACCTTCAGCCCTCCCCTTTTTTCCAATACCGCAAGAAGCATGGCCGCACGATTATAGTCAAATCCATTGCTGGTTCGGCGTGGATTATTACTGGTGGATGAGACCACCAATGCCTGAATCTCTGCCAAAACCGGCCGTACTCCCTCCATCACACAGGTGACACAGGTTCCAGGCGCATCCTCAGGACGGCCAGAAAGCAGGAGTTTAGAGGGATTTTCCACCTCAACCAGGCCGGAATCCTGCATTTCAAAGACACCGATCTCGTTTGTGGCGCCAAAGCGGTTTTTAGCAGCCCGAAGAATGCGATAGGAAGTGTGCTGATCGCCTTCAAAGTACAGCACGCAGTCCACCATATGCTCCAACACTTTAGGACCTGCAATGGAGCCTTCTTTATTCACGTGTCCAATGACAAACACCGTAATATTCTGGCCTTTTGCCAGCTGCATCAAGGCCATTGTACAATCTCGAACCTGGCTGACACTACCAGCTGGGGAGTCCAACTTGCTGTTATAAAGTGTTTGAATAGAGTCCACGATCAGGACATCTGGTTTTTCCAGTGTAACAGACTCCAACAGATCCTCCAAAGAGGTCTCGGAGATAACAAACAGCTGGTCACTCTCCACACACAGACGGCGGGCGCGCAGCTTTAACTGATGCTCCGATTCCTCGCCGGATACATATAAAACCTTTGAAAATTCGCATAATTTATTGCAAATTTGCAGCATCAGTGTTGATTTTCCAATACCAGGAGCACCGCCAACCAGCACCAGAGAGCCCTTAACAGCGCCGCCGCCCAGCACTCTGTCCAGCTCCCCCATTCCTGTTGGAAATCGGATCTCGTCACTGGATTCCAGTTCTGTCACAGGACACGCCCGTCGGACATCCAGCGGAGAACGCACGACTCTGCTGCCTCCCTTTCCGGCCATCCGCGGTGTATCAGGCTGTTCCACAATGGTGTTCCATGCACCGCAGGCAGGGCACTTCCCTGCCCATTTTGGAGTTTCGTTTCCACATTCTGTACAGTAAAAGAGCGTCTTTTGCTTCATGCTTGTTCCTCTCAGGCAATTCCACACAGCAATCCTGCTGTAATGGCCAGCGCCAGTTTTCGTTGATAAGTGATATCCTGCAGGGCGTTTGTCTCCTGTGGATTGGAGAGGAACCCACATTCGACCAAAACGCCCGGCACCTTGCTTTCTTTCATCAGATAAACACTGGATGGAATTTGTTTGCAGTGTTTTTCATTACCTGGATTGATACAGAGATTCAGAGAATCCTGCACTACCTGTGCCAGCTCCTGGGCATCCCCCTGCTGGTTCCAAAAAACCTGGGCTCCATGGGTAACGGGAGAAGATGGAAGGCTGTTTTGATGGATGCTGAGCAGAGTTGCGTGCTGCACACCGTTTACCAGGGCAGCGCGATTTTTTAAATCTGCCCTTTTTCGCTTTCGGACTGTTGCTTCCCCATTGTCCAACGAGACATCTTCTGTACGCGTCATAACCACTGGTTGACCGCTCAATAGCAGCAGATCCTGAACCTGCCTGGCAATGGCCAGGTTAATCTGACTCTCCTCTACACCGTCTGGAGACACAGCTCCCCCATCCTCCCCACCGTGTCCTGCATCCACCACGATTACAGTGCCCCCGGCATTTACAGCAGATAATGCGGAAACGCACGGCTTTTCCACCGATTGCAGAAAGAAAACACCGCAAACAGCGGCCAGCAGGAACAGAGCGCGGACAACGGTTTTTTTACGTAATACGATCATCACAGGCGACACCTCCAGAAAAGACTATGTCAGTCTGCAGTGCGCATATGCAAATTATAGCTGGAACCACGGCTGAAATCAAGGGCACATCCTCCCCCATCTGCATAGACTGAACTAGGCGCACCGCTTTTGCGCCACTATTTCACAAGGAGGCATCAAACAGCAATGGAAAATACAACCAAGCCTGCTGTTTCCACCTGCGGTGCCGGCCAGGGTTCCCTACCCGGGCACTGTGCGGCGCTGGCGTTTCCCTATGTTCCCATGCAAAATCAGAATCCGGAACGATATGGTAATATGGAAGCTCTGCAGACTGGAACCCTCTTTCCCGGTCTGGATCTCCCCTTTCATGCAGCGATTCGAGCCAATACACAGTTGACCAACACAGCCCTGATTGAGCTGATGGCAATTGATTTTGCAATTGATGAGTTGGGACTGTATCTGGTGACCCACGCCCAAGATCAGGAGGCGCTCTCCCTCTACTGGCAGTATATTGAGCTGGCCAAAGAGGGCCGGAAACGTTATGAAAAGCTGTACGGTCCCCTGTCTCAAACTGATCTGACGCCGGATCAGGGCTATGTATGGCTAAAAGATCCTTGGCCCTGGGAGTACGGAGGTGACAACTGATGTTTGTATATGAGAAAAAGCTGCAATACCCGGTCAAGATTAAAAACGTCAACCCAACGCTGGCCAACCTGATTATATCACAGTACGGTGGCCCTAACGGCGAACTCGGCGCCTCTCTTCGCTACTTGAGCCAGCGATATTCCATGCCCTACCCTGAGCTGAAAGGTCTTTTGACCGATATTGGAACCGAGGAGCTGGGTCATATGGAGATGATTGGCACCATTGTCCATCAGCTGACACGCAACTTAACAGAAGAGCAGATTCGGGAGGGCGGCTTTGCCCCATACTTTGTGGATCACACCACCAGTGTGTATCCTACCGCTGCTTCTGGCGCACCCTTTACTGCGGCGTCCATTGCAGTGACAGGAGACACCATCGCAGACCTGTCTGAGGATATGGCGGCAGAACAAAAAGCCCGGGTTACCTATGACAATATTCTGCGTCTTTCCGATGACCCGGATGTCAACGACGCCATTAAATTCCTGCGTGCACGGGAGATTGTCCACTTCCAGCGTTTTGGTGAGGGGTTACAGCTGGCAAAAGACCGGCTGAATTCGAAAAATGTGTATTACACGAATCCTTCCTTCGATCATTCCCCCAAAAACTAAGGCCTCGCTGCCCATGGATGCTTGCTAAAAACAGCGGCACTGCTTAGGCAGTGCCGCTCAGACTGTCGAAAAAGTCCAGCTTATGCTGGGCTTTTTCTGTTTGATCGGGTAA
>JAHHSA010000034.1 GCA_020025475.1 Oscillibacter sp. | reverse complement strand
AATTCATGTGAATTTGAGAAACCGTGCAAGAAATCTGTGTACAGATAGTTCGGCGGTTGGGGCAGTTCTGAAAAAGCCGGGAGTATCAGCATACCCGTTTGAGATGAGCGGAATCGTCATGGCAGCACAGCGGCATTTGTAAAATGTTGTATCCTTTGCAATCATAGAGCCTGTAGACTCTGATAGAATTCATTCATGAGCGGCAGAGACTTCTTCAACTGATGCCGTAAAAATCGATGGATTTTTCGTTGCGGTCTGTATTGGAGTATGATATTATTCTTTAAATATAAGTGGGTGTGACCGCCTTAATGCAAAGAAGCGGGACTGGGGAATCCGGCCTCAGATGGAGAGCGGAAAATGAGATGTTCAGACGCCGCTGTGCATTTGGGGTGCCAATCACACGAGGCGCTTGCCAGATTTTTCGTTGCTCTCTGTCAGTGACTGTGATATGTTTAAAATATTCAATACACTCTGGCAGGGAGGAAGCGATGATGCGCAGCCCAAACCGGCTTACAGCGATTGTGATGGCACTGTTGGCGTCCCTTTCACTCACAGCCTGCGGTGAAAAACCACAGCAGCAGCCGGAGAATCCACCGGTGCAAATGGCGCGTCCCATGCCGCAGACTGCTACCCAGACACGGGAGCAGAACACCACACTTACCTATTTCCCGGAGGGTGAGGAAACTTCTGTTGAGGGGTTGCTGTACAGCGGAGACGGCTACTCCCTCTACATTCCCAGCGAGGGCTGGAACCTTGCGTCTGAACAGGACGACGGCCTTTCTGTGCAAACCTGGGAAAATCAGTTGAATCAAGATGTCGAGCTGCAGGTTGTGTACCTGTCGGGGCGAGATCTGAAGGCAGCCCGGTTCTGGGTACAGGCCGAGGAGGACGACTACCAATTCGATCAGGAACAGGGACACGGCCTGTCAGGCAAAGACACCCTGGACCATAAGTTTTTGAATGTCCGCTTTTTTGAGACGGAACAGGGTTCATACCTCCTGATGGAGCGCTACCCGGAAGAGGCGGCGGAGGGCTTCGGAACGCTACTGAGTGTACTGGCCGATACCATGGAAGTTACCGCTTGACAGGGTCAGCACACCTGCTGCTTTCCACAAGATCGTGTGGAAAAGTGGACGGGACTGACAAATTGGGGAATACTGGAAAAATTTGAGAGGGCTTGTAGAAGGGGCACTGTATTTGGGCGGAGCTGCCGAAATCAATGATTTCTAAAAATTTCAGTGGAAGTGGCTTTTTGAAAAAAGCCACACGCTGTAACCCTTATGGCTCTAGCTGTTGACCCTGTCCCGTGAAAAATGTCGAACTTTTTTAGACTTTATTTCCGGGGGTTTCCTTGAAAAGGGTGTAAAATTATGGTAATTTATAGCAGGCAGGATTTGATGACTCGGTAATCTGTCGCAAATCGAAAATTTGTGGAAAAGGACATGGAAAAGCATGGAAAGGAAAACTGTATTGCTGGCTGATGCCAATGAAGAATTCCGCACGATGCTGAGTGCGGCAATGGAAGAGACAGAGGAGTTTACCATGGTGGGCTCCACAGGGGGTGGATTGGAAGCTTTACAGTTGATCGAGCAGGAGAAACCGGACCTGGTAGTGATGGATGCTGTTTTGCCGGGGCTGGATGGGCTGAGTGTACTGCGCCGTATCCGGAAGCAGGGCGATTACAGTCCCAAGGTGATTCTGCTCTCCGCATTTTGCGGTGATCGGGTCCTGGCGGAGGCGGGAGAGCTTGGGGTGAGCTACTTTCTGCCCAAGCCATGCGAGTTGGACGCTCTGCTGGAGCGGATGCACGCGGTATTTATTGAGTGCAGAGCGACTCCTGCGGAAGATGGCGCTCTGAAAAATCTGGTGACGGCGGTTATCCACGAGATCGGCGTCCCGGCCCACATCAAGGGTTACCAATATTTGCGTGAGGCCATCATGATTGCTGTAGATGATATGGAAGTCATCAATGCTGTGACGAAGGTCCTCTATCCGGAAGTGGCTCGTCGATTTGATACCACTCCCTCCAGGGTGGAGCGTGCGATTCGTCACGCCATTGAGGTGGCATGGGACCGGGGAGATTTGGAGACGCTTCAAAAGTACTTCGGCTACACCGTCAGCAACACGAAGGGAAAGCCAACAAACTCGGAGTTCATCGCTATGATTGCGGACAGACTGGTTCTGGCAGAGAAGCAGGATCGGGCCTTGCGCACCTGAGGCTCGTGTCAGCGCTGACTGCCACAAGCAAGGAGAACCTTCGCGCCTCCGCGGCGCGAAGAGCCTCCACATCGTTTTCCCATTTCAGCGCTTGAAAACGGGCGTGTCGACATGAGCACGGCTCCTGCCGCCCTGCACATAGTCCCACACCGTTTTCCAGCGGCGAAAATTTTAGAAAAAACAGATTTTGTAGTTGCCAAACCGGGAATTCTATAGTAAGATAAACAAGTTATGAAAAGTCCTCCGCATACAGCTGCGGAGCCGGTCTCGCGCAATGGATGCCCGCAAATCATGTCAGGCGGGGAACCGAGCAGCATTAAGCGGGATTTTCCATGTGCCGCGAGGGCGCCGGTTCCGCAGCTGTATACGGAGGACTGATTTTTTGCTTTGTTCAAAAAATCGGTCCATTTTTTTGATCGAAGCACTGGGAACCGGGGAGGAATAGCATGTACCAGGCGCTATATCGCAAATGGCGGCCCAAGGCGTTTTCTGACGTCATCGGCCAGTCCCATATCACAGAGACTCTGCAGCGGCAGGTGGCGGAGGGCCGCACGTCCCATGCCTATCTCTTCACCGGCACACGGGGCACCGGCAAGACAACTTGCGCCAAGATTCTGGCCAAGGCAGTCAACTGCGAACACCCGGTCAACGGCGATCCCTGCAACTGCTGCCCTTCCTGCCTGGGCATTGAGAGCGGAAACTTCCTGGATGTGCTGGAACTGGATGCAGCTTCCAACAACGGCGTCGATCAGGTTCGTGCCCTCCGGGATGAGGCCATTTACTCCCCCGCCCATGTGAAGAAGCGGGTCTACATCGTGGACGAGGTCCATATGCTCTCTGTCCCTGCCTTCAATGCGCTGCTCAAGATTTTGGAGGAGCCGCCGGAGCACCTGATGTTCATCCTGGCGACTACAGAGCTCCACAAGGTCCCCGCCACTATTCTCTCCCGCTGCCAGCGTTATTCCTTTAAACGCATTCAGCCCCATGATATAGCCCAGCGGCTTGGCTATGTGGCCAGCCAGGAGGGCATTGATCTGCGGCCGGATGGCGCAGAGCTTTTGAGCCGACTGGCGGATGGTGCCCTGCGAGACGGTCTGAGCCTGCTGGATCAGTGCGCGGCTACCGGGGGTACCATTGACGCCAATGCGGTGCTGGACGTACTGGGTCTCGCCGGCAATCTGCAGACCGCCCAGCTGATGGAACATATTTTGAATCGGGATGCCCAGAGCGCTCTGCTGCTGCTGGACCGGCTCTATGCCGACGGTAAGGACGTGGGCGCAGTGCTGGGCGAGCTCTCCACGCTGACCCGGGACCTGCTTCTGCGGCGTACTGCACCTCGGGGCGGTGAAGCTTTACTCTCCGGCGGCTATGACGCCGCAGTGCTGGACCGTTTGGATGCCAGCAGCCGGAGGCTGCTGTTTCTGGCGTCTACCCTGCAAAAGACTACAGCGGATTTGTATGCCAGCACCAACCGCCGCACGGATGCGGAGCTATGCCTGCTGCGGATGTGCGATGAATCTCTCTCCGGGGACCTGACGGCTCTGGAAGCCCGCGTTGCGCTGCTGGAAGAGGGAGGCGTGGCAGCCCGCCCCGCCCCGCCTGCGAAATCCGTGCGAATGCAGAAGGAGCGTCCTGCCGGGGACGAGCCTGTGGCAGCACCTGCCCGGCGTGAGGAGCAGCCTGCCTCAGCAACTGCGCCGGTACCTCAGTCTGCGGAGCCGGAGATACCGGTGGAGGACCGCCCCCCTTGGGAAGAGCCACCACTTCCGGAGGAGCCTCCCATGCGGGAGGAACCTGGTGTCCGGGTCTTTGACATTCCGGAAGAGTTTGCAAAGCCTGAAAAGGCATCTGCACCTGCTTCCACGGGAGCTTCCACAGCGGACGCTGTGCCTGCTGGGGAAATCCCCGCACCGGTCCGTCCAGCGTCGGATGGCACCGCCATTCCCCGGCCTGCCCCTGCCGGCCCTGCCGCGGAGAGGGCGAATCTGGACAGCAGCTGGTGGCGAAATGTAGTCGCTGCCGCCAAGCCCCAGCTGCCCCCCATGAACCGGGCCTTCCTGGAAATGTGCATGGGAGTGCTGGAGGGCGATCTGGTGACGGTGTATGCCCCTGATGATATCACCGTGGGCCGCCTGGACAACGACCGGGTCAAGGGGGTTCTGACGGCGGAGATTGCCAAAGCAACCGGCACCACCGCTCGCATCAGCTTCCGCACCGGTGAGCCTCCCAAGGTCTCTCCGGAGGACAACTTCAAGAACCTGCTGAAATTCGGCAGTCAGTTCGACAATGTGACGATTCGGTAAACAGCCTTCTGGAAGGCGTTTCAATCGCGCGACATTTTAACATTAAAGGAGATTTTTACTATGGGTTACAGTGCACGTCGTGGATTCACCAACGGCAAGGCCTCCGGCGCACAGCGCCAGGCCGAGATGCAGGCAAAGATTGCTGAGATGCAGCAGAAGATGACCGAGACCCAGGAGGCCGTGGAGGCCCAGGAGTTCACCGCCAGCGTGGGCGGCGGCGTGGTCGAAGTCAAGGTCAACGGCAAGAAGGAAGTGGTGTCCCTGAACATCAAGCCAGAGGCTGTGGACCCCGAGGATGTGGAGATGCTCCAGGATCTGGTGATTTCCGCGGTGAACGAGGCCATTCGCCAGGCTGACGAGGCCATGGAGAACGGCATGAACAGCCTGACCGGCGGTTTGAATCTGGGCGCTTTCGGCCTGTAAGAGATGCGACAATGAGCGGAGCTTCGGCTCCGCTTATTTTCAAATCAGAAAGGAAAATGCAGTGAAAAAGAGACTTTTGCCCCTGATTTTAGCGCTGACGATGCTCACCGGCTGCGGTGTACAGTCCACCGAACCGCTGACACAGGAACCAGCTGCAGAGGAGGAGACCATCGCCTATGTGCCTCTGGATGATCGGCCAGACAACTGGGAGCGGGTGGTGTATCTGGCGGAGTCCCTGGGTTATCAGCTGACGATGCCGGAGCCGGATCTGTTCCGCACCCGGCTCAATGACCAGCCAACCAACGCCAACGGCACTCAGTACGGCGACCGGGGTGCCCAGTTACAGTGGGTGCTGGATCAAGAAGCTGCAGGCTGTGACCGGTATGTGCTGTTTCTGGACCAGCTGCTCTCTGGTGGTCTGGTAAACTCCCGGGCAATGGCAGATCATGAGGACATTGCGCTGCCCGACGGCACTGTCCTCACGGAGTTTGAGGCGGTGGATCTGCTGCTCACCACCCTGGCCGCTGATGAGAACAATGAGGTTTGGCTGCTGGACAGCGTCATGCGTCTGGCCCCCACCGTGGGTTATCAGCACTGGGATCTAGCAGGCTATAACGCGCTCCGGGACTACGGCATCCTGGGCCGCCCGGACCTGTCCGGTGAGTCGCTGACGCTCTCCCGCCTGGAGGAGACCTATCCTCTGGGAAAGGATGGTCAGCCCATCGCCCCAGCGGACTTCGGCCTGCGTGACGGCGAGGTGGAAGAGTACCTCTCTGCCCGCAGCCGCAAGCTGGAGCTGACCGACCGGGTACAGACAGTGCTGTCGGGCCCCGGCTTTGAAAACTTTCGGATGCTCATCGGCATTGACGACTCCTCTGCAGAGGAGTGCATCCAGAAAAATGAGATTGCCTTCCTGCGCAGCCGTCTGCGCACTGGTGATGCCCTGCTCTCCGGCGTGGACGATCTGGCCTTCAAGGCGGTGGCAAAGCTCTATTTGGAGGAGACGCACTGGCAGGGAGCTGGCGTGACGGTCCGGTATTATGGGGATATGCAGCAGGAGGCCGCCTGCGCCTATGACTTCCAGCCCCTTCAGAAGATCATGGACGACCATCTGGCATTCTTCCGCCTGGCGGAGACAGAGGAACGGCCCGATATGGCGGTGCTGGTGCTGACCCAGCCTGCCGATGAGAGCAAACGGACGGACTATTACGGTGCCTTGCTGGCAGATTTGAAGCAGTACCGGAAAGACCACATTCCAGTGACCCTGGTAGACGCCGGAAACGGCCGCTATGGCACTGCCTTCCACGAGACGCTGACCAAAGAGGTGGATCTGGGCTGGCTGCTGAGTTACTCCGGTTTCCTGGATATGGCCATCGTCTCCGGGACGGCACTGAGCCATGGTGCAGCCCGGCTGGCTTTTTTGGAGACTGGGAAGCAGACAGAGTCCACTGAGCGGGCCTTTGCCCGCACCTTGGCGGACAGTGTGCTGAAGGATTTTGCGTACAAGCATGTGGTCCGGCCGGAGCTTCTGGCCTACGTGCAGGAGCAGGGCGGCAACCCGGATAACTTCTGGAATCCCAAGGGCGATATTGAGGATTACACCGTCCGGCTGGCGGCCGCTATGAATACCGCAGTTCGGCCGCTGATCAAAAATCTGGAACGAAGCAATTTTATTGTTTCCCTGGCCCCCTACACCGAGGCGGGGTGGGGTGGCATTGAGCTTTCCAACTACCGTTTCCCCTGGGACCGTGCCTTTGAGATCGCCATGGACATCCGTCTGGGGGACTTCACCGAGCCTCACAAAAAGAAATTCGGAATCTATGTGCAATGAGAGAAACAGGCGGCTGATGCTGATGCGTCAGCCGCCTGTTTTATGGTTCTTCGCGGGAATGGGGGTGCCCAGTGCGGAAATGGACCTGTGTGTGCGCTCCATCAGATCCTTCACCGCCTGCCCCTGTTTCAAAGCAGGGTCACGCCAGAGCGGTTCCCCGATGATGATGTGGAGGAAGGGCTTGTGCCGCCATAGCTTTCGAATGCCGTGGGGTGGCTGGCAGATGATCCGCATGGGGACCACAGGGCAGTCCGCGCGGACTGCCGTCAGGAAGGCCCCCTTGCGGAAGGGGCGAACCTCCTGGTGGTACCGGACCAGAAGGCCCTCAGCGTAGTAGTGAATCCAGTCTCCTTGTCGGATTCCTGTTTCCAGGCGGTGCTCCAGACTCATCAGCTCTGCCACATCTTCAGGCAGGGGAATGGCACCCAGTGCGTGGGTCAGCCAGCCTGCAAAAGGGATCTCCACGTTGCTGCGCATGCTGATATAGCGAATGGGGCGGGGGAAGGTGGCAAGTTTCACCATGGTGCAGTCCATGGGGTGAATGTGGTTCATCACCGTCACTGCGCCGCCCTGCACCTGTTTCAAATGCTCCCGGCCCTCCACGCTGCAGCCCCAGACTATGGTGTCCAACAGGAAGAGAATGGGGGAGAGCAGGTTTGCAAGCAGTGTTTTGGCCGACTCCCGCATGGGGTTTCCGGCCCGGTAGCGGGCGGCCGCCTTTTGGGCGTCAGGGTGGAGCCAGCGCTTCCACCGAGGCTCTTCCACCCGGCGGTAGCCGGACTGCTTCCAGTGAGCAATGGCATCGGTGTACATTTGCTCCGCCTGTGCAACACACTGCTCCACCCGCATCCCGCTGCCATAGGCGGCGTATTTTTCACCCAGCTCCGCTTTTTCCGTCGGATGTTCAATCCAATAGTCGATGCACTCGGCCAGGGATTGGGCGTCTCCGGCACGGAACAGACTCCGCTCGTCCAGAGCAAACTGGTGGGTGGCGGAGAGGGGAGAGTCGGAGATTACCGGAACCAGACCGCAGGAGAAGGCCTCCATGCAGGAAATGCCCTCAATTTCCGCGTCACTGGCGTGGACATAGAGATCGCAGCTGTGAATCAGTTCCACCAGCTCCTCCTGGGTGTAAAAGCCAAATACCGGCTTCCGGGGCAGGTGCCGGGCCAGACGCTGGTCGTGGCGCAGCCGGGGACCCTTACCGGCGAAAATCAGCTGGATTTCGCTGCTGTGGCGGCTGAGGGCGGCGGCCTGGATAATGAGGTCCTGCCGCTTCTCCTGAGAGAGACGACCAATCATCAAAATGCGGAAGGTGTGATCCGTCCGCTTCACCGGGGCTGCGGCGGGGACAAAGGCGCTGTCCACCCCGTTGCTGATGACCCGGCACTCCGCGCCGTAATTGTGGAGGGTCAGCTGATCGGCAATGAACTGACTGGGGCAGTGGATATAGTCAAAGCGGTTGTAGAACGTATCCCGGAACCGGCGATACAGGAACTCATTGAGCCATTTGCAGCGGCCCAGGTACAGCGTGGAGGTGATGTTCTCCGGCTGAACGTGGAAGGCTGCCACGGTGGGAATGTGCATCTGCCGGGCGATGCACTCCCCCCGGCGGCAGAAGCGGAAGGGCATATAGAAATGGACCACATCCGCATCACGGAAAGCCTCATAGTAGGCCTCGTCCAGCGGCTGGGCAAAGTACATCCCCTGGGACTCAATGAGCCCTTGAAAGAGGGGAATGTGATGCTTTGGAACGGTGATTTTATCGGGTTCCGGGGCGCCGGCGGCCAGAACCTTGACCGTATGGCCGCGGCGGCGCAGCTGTTCTGCGAATCGTCGGGCTGTCATGGTGGTTCCGTTGTTGCTGTGGTCGAATTGGTCGATGACCAGAACAATTTTCAAAAAGACACCTCCGTGTGTTTGGCCCCCGTCCTATCTCAAGAACATGTCCCCGCATCCCCACCCGGGAGGACACGGGGCCCCACTTTGGGGCGAGTGGAAATGATGTCAGGGATTGACACATAGGTTCAGTATAGTCCACTAACTTGCTGCTTTGCAATCGATAAACAAAACAAAATGTCAGAAGGATGGCGAAGACCGGTTGATGTGGGGATCCTGCTCTGCACATACCAGGGACCACCACGCTGAAAAAGAAAATCGCCCCGGACCATGGTCCGGGGCGTTGGGATGCGGAGGCAGCAGGACTCAGCGAAGGACCTTTCCGGCGATGCCGGGATGGGTCATGCCGTCTACGTTCAAAATGCTGTCCAGCTGTTCGGGGGCCATCAGCCCCTCTTCCAGCACCAGCTGACGGATGGAGACATTTTTCGCCAGAGCCTCCTTGGCAAGCTCCGCTCCCCGGCTGTAGCCGATGTAGGGGCAGAGCGCAGTGACAATACCGATACTGGATTCCAGCAGTTCCACACACCGCTCCTTGTTGGCGGTGATACCGCAGACGCAGTTGGTGGTAAAGGTCCGGACGGCCTGGGTCAGTTCATCAATGGATTGGAACAGGCAACAGAAAATCACCGGCTCAAAGGCATTGAGCTCCATCTGACCGGCCTCCACAGCCATGGAGATGGTCACATCGTTGCCCACTACCCGGAAAGCCACTTCATTCAACACCTCAGGAATGACGGGGTTGATTTTGCCGGGCATGATCGAAGAGCCGCTCTGGCGGGCGGGCAGGGTGATTTCTCCGAAGCCGGTCCGGGGACCGGAGGACATGAGCCGCAGATCGTTTGCAATTTTAGAAAGGGCCAGGGCACAGTTGCGAACGGCACTGGATACCGCAGCGAAGCAGTCTACATTTTGGGTGGCGTCAATCAGGTCTGTGGCCTGATGGAAGTCAGCGCCCATGTGGGCGGAGAGAATTTCCGTCACACTGGAAAAATACTGGCTGTCGGCGTTGAGTCCGGTGCCAATGGCGGTGCCGCCCATGTTGATGGTCAGCAGCTCATGGCCAGAGTGATGTACACGGGCCAGGCCTCTGGCTACGGAGGTGGCGTAGGCGTGGAACTCCTGGCCAAGCCGCACGGGGACCGCGTCCTGCAACTGGGTGCGGCCCATTTTCAGCACGCAGTCAAATTCACCGGCCTTCTCTTCCAGAGCATCCCGGAGGCTATCCAGAGACTGCTCCAGCTGCCGCATCAGCACCAGCGTGGTCATTTTGCCTGCGGTGGGAATGACGTCGTTGGTGGACTGACCGCAGTTGACGTGGTCGTTGGGGTGGACCAGGCTGTCCGCGCCCAGGCCACCGCCCATGTGGACGCTGGCCAGGTTGGCAATGACCTCATTGGCGTTCATGTTCATGGAGGTACCTGCGCCTCCCTGCATGGGGTCCACGATAAACTGGTCGTGATAGCGGCCCTTAACGATCTGATCGCAGGCCCAGGAGATGGCGTCCGAGCGCGCCCAGTCCAGGACGCCGGCCTGGGCATTGGCGATGGCGCAGGCCTTTTTCAAAATTGCCAGGCTGCGGATCATCTCGCTGTGCATCCGGGTGCCGGTGATGGAGAAGTTCTCCAGCGCCCGGAGGGACTGGATGCCGTAGTAGGCGTCGGCAGGAATGGCTTTTTCTCCGATGCAGTCCCGCTCGATGCGTGTTTGCTCCATGACAACGATGCTCCTTATCTCTACACAGCCAGCCTGCTGCAACTGGGAAAAACAGGATGGCTTATTATTTAACAATACGCTTTTTGAGTTGCAGTATAGCACGCTAAAAACATGATTTCAAGTGTTATGCTAATAAAAAGTAAGAAATAAAATATATCTATACATATGTCTTGTCAGATGTATGGCAATGTGCTATACTATGGCGGGCACGGGAAGAATTCCATGCCCCAAATGCACAAAAAGAACGCCGCGCCATCGGCGCGAGAATCGAGGATGATATGACAAAACAGGAGGAGATCGCAAAGCTCAAGGCGGAAAAAGACGCCGTGATCCTGGCCCACTACTATGTGGAGCCGGAGGTCCAGGAGATTGCGGATTACATCGGAGACTCCTTTTACCTCAGCAAGCTGGCTCAGGGACTGAACAATTCCACCATTGTCTTCTGCGGCGTGAATTTCATGGGTGAGAGCGGAAAGCTGCTCTCTCCACACAAGAAAGTTCTGATGCCTGACCTGCACGCAGACTGCCCCATGGCGCACATGGTCCGAAAGGAGACTGTGGACCGCTTCCGGGCCGAATATCCGGATCTGGCAGTTGTCTGCTATATCAATTCCACGGCTGAGATCAAGACATGGTCCGATGTGTGTGTCACCTCTGCCAATGCGGTGAAGGTGGTCCGGGCCTTGCCCAACCACGACATCCTCTTCATTCCGGATCGGAACCTGGGCCACTTTGTGGCCGAGCAGGTGCCGGAGAAGAATGTGATGCTGGTGGACGGCTGCTGCCCCATCCACGATCAGATTTCCGCGCAGGAGCTGCAGGAGCTGAAGCAGGCTCATCCTCAGGCAGAGCTGCTGGTCCATCCTGAGTGCTCGGCAGAGGTCCGGGCGATGGCGGACTATCTGGGCTCCACCTCCGGCATCATCAAGCATGCTACGGAGAGCGCAAACACCGAGTTCATCATCGGTACCGAGGTGGGCGTCTGCTACGACCTGGAGCGGAAGAACCCCGGCAAGACCTTCTACTTCCCCAAAACGCGCCCCGTGTGCGCGGATATGAAGGCCATCACCCTGGATAAGATTCTCCATGTCCTGAAAACCGGTGAAAACGACATCAGCGTCTCTGAGAATGTGGCGGCCCGCGCGGGTGCGCCTCTGGAGCGGATGCTGGAGCTATCCAAATAAAAGCGGATTCCTCCTGATTCCGGCGGTCAGTCCCACAACATGGGCTGGACCACCGGATGGGAATAGTTTATAATATCTAGAAGGCGATAAAATGGAAAGTGAATTGACTTATGATACCGTTATTGTGGGCTGCGGTGTGGGCGGACTGTTTACGGCCCTCCACCTGCCGCGTGATCAGCGGGTGCTGATGCTCTCCAAGGAGGATGTGGAAAGCTGCAATTCCATGCTGGCCCAGGGCGGAATCTGCGTCCTGCTGGACGATGACGATTATGACGACTACTTTGAGGACACCATGCGGGCCGGTCACTATGAGAACCGGAAGGAGAGTGTGGATATCATGCTCCGTTCCAGCCGCAGCGTCATTGACCAGCTCATCGGCTACGGGGTGGACTTTGCCCGCAACAGCGACGGCAGCCTGGCCTACACCAGAGAGGGGGCCCACTCCCACCCCCGCATCTGCTTCCACGAGGATACCACCGGCAAGGAAATCACCACGAAGCTGCGGGAGGCGGTATATCAGCTTCCCAACGTGGAGATCATGGAGTACACCACCATGACCGACATTCTGGAAGAGAACGGTGTCTGCACCGGGGTTCTGGCGGAGACCAGAGACGGCGAGCACCTGGTGCTCCATGCCCGGGATACCGTGATGGCTACCGGCGGCATCGGCGGTCGGTATGAGCACTCCACCAACTTCCGCTGCCTCACCGGTGACGCGCTGGACATCTCCAAGAAGCACGGTGTGGCACTGGAGCATCTGGACTACGTGCAGATCCATCCCACAGTTCTCTACAGCGAAAAGCCAGGCCGGAGATTCCTGATCTCCGAGTCCGTCCGGGGTGAGGGCGCCGTGCTGCTCAACAGCAAGGGCGAGCGGTTTGTGGATGAGCTGCAGCCCCGTGATGTGGTGGCCCAGGCCATTTTCAGGGAAATGGAAAAGGAGGGCTCAAAGCACGTCTGGCTCTCTTTGGCTCCCATTCCCGAGGAGGAGATTCGTACACACTTTCCCAATATTATGGCCACCTGTAAGGAGGAGGGCTATGATGTCACCAAGGAGCCCATTCCCGTGGTTCCAGCCCAGCACTATTTTATGGGCGGCGTCCATGTGGACAGCGACTCCCAGACCACCATGCCCCACCTGTATGCAGTCGGTGAGACCAGCTGCAACGGTGTCCACGGCAAGAACCGGCTGGCAAGCAACAGCCTGCTGGAGAGCATGGTGTTTGCCCAGCGGGCGGCCCATCACATTGTGGAGCTGAGAATGGAGGAAACACGATGAATCCCATCACCATGCAGCTTGTGGCGGACAAGTATATCCGCCTTGCCCTGGAAGAGGACATCAACAGCGAGGACGTCACCACCAACGCCGTCATGCCGGAAGCCCGGCCCGGCGAGGTAGACCTGATCTGCAAGGAGGACGGCATCATTGCGGGCCTGCAGATCTTTGAGCGTGTCTTTGTGCTGCTGGACCCCAGAACCCGGGTGGATTTCTTTGTAAAAGACGGCGACCGTGTGACGGAGGGCCAGCTGATGGCTACGGTGAAGGGCGATATCCGGGTGTTGCTCTCTGGTGAGCGAACGGCCCTGAACTACCTGCAGCGTCTCAGCGGCATTGCCACCTATACCCGATCTGTGGCGGACCTGCTTGCTGGCACCAAGACAACGCTGCTGGATACCAGAAAGACCACGCCCTGCATGCGGATTTTTGAGAAGTACGCTGTGCGGCTGGGCGGCGGATCCAATCACCGCTATAACCTCTCCGACGGCGTCCTGCTCAAGGATAACCACATCGACGCCGCCGGCGGTGTCCGGGAGGCTGTGCTGGCTGCCAAAGCCTACGCTCCCTTTGTCCGCAAGATCGAGGTGGAGGTGGAGAACCTGGACATGGTGCGGGAGGCCGCAGAGGCCGGCGCTGACATCATTATGCTGGACAACATGACCACCGAGCAGATGGCCGAAGCCATCCGCATCATCAACGGCCGCGCGGAGACCGAGTGCTCCGGCAACATTACCCGGGAGAACATCAAAAAGATCACAGATTTGGGTGTGGATTACGTTTCCAGCGGCGCACTGACCCACTCCGCACCCATCATGGATATCAGCCTGAAGCACCTTCGGGTGACTGAGGGCTGACGGGATACGATACCAGGAAAGGGGAGAAAGCCATGGAAACGGAACCGACCGGCGCACAGCGACGGAAAAAGATCATCGAGTTGATGCAAAACAGCCGTGCACCGCTGTCCGGCAGCGCCTTGGGCAAGGCCACTGGCGTCAGCCGTCAGGTGGTGGTGCAGGACATCGCCCTGCTGCGGACAGAGGGCTATCCCATTCTGGCGACTACCAGAGGCTATTTGCTGGACTGTTCCACGGATGCTGTGCGGCTCGTGAAGGTCTGCCATACCAATGAGCAGACAGAGGAGGAGCTGAACATTGTGGTGGACCTGGGTGGAACGGTGGTGGATGTCATGGTGAACCATCGGGCCTATGGAAAACTCACCGCACCGCTGGATATCAAAAGCCGACGGGATGTGCAGCTGTTTATGGAGCGGATTCGCACAGGAAAGTCCACACCGCTGCTGAATATCACCTCGGGCTATCACTTCCACCATATCTCTGCCCCGCGGGAAGAGATTCTGGAAGAGATCGAGGCCAAGCTGAAAGAAAAGGGCTTTTTAGCCGAGATTCTGCCGTACGAGCGGGGGACTTTGCAATAAGAGAGTAACCATCCCGGAGCCGGTGGCTCCGGGATGGTTTTTATGGCAACCGGAAAAAATGGATGAAGAGACCTGTAAAATTTTCGTTTGCAACAATTTACTTGGATCCTTTTATGTGTGCAATTTGATTTTACAATGGACCGCTTTTGAATTTTACAAAGTATTTCTATAATGAATAGGTGGATGGAAATCAACGCTTCATCCACAATGGGGGAGGGTATTTCGCCGACTTATGGCTCCCAAAACCATTGGTATTGCGTACAATCAGAAGGAGACAAGCAGTATGAGAAATCCAACCAAGCGGTTTGCTGCGCTGGCGCTGACGCTGACCATGATGGGCCAGCTGTTCACAGGGATGCCTGTGAAAGCGGCGGGAGCGGAGCAGACGGCAGCGTCTGCAGATCATGTCCTCGTCAATCAGGTCCATGGCGGCTCTGATGACGGCCACGCCAGCCACAGCTCTCGTGAGCTGTATCATCCCACCGGTGAAGTGGGAACCCGGGACGGCTGGTCCACACAGTATCGCTCCGGCGAGGATGGCCCCCACAACAGCGTCAATGTGAACATCGAAGAGCCAAAGGAACAGACGTTCGAAGCGGCGGAGACCACCGGCGTCCAGTATACCGGCTATGAAAACAATGCATCTTCCTTGAACCTGACACAGATTGGCCGGTACAATGCCAAAGCCATGAGTGAAGACGGCGGCAGCACCGAAATTGTGGTCTACAACGATGCCAATGGTTGCGCCTATGTGGTCAACGGTCTCAAGGGTACTCTGGACTGTGTGGATCTGGATGGCCTGACCTCCGGCAGCACTGTACAGGAGCTGTCCGGCACGGAGATCGACGTAAAGAACCTGGTCAATGTGGATGGCTTTACCTACGGCGATATGACCTCTGTGGCCGTTTCTCCTGACGGTACCACCCTGGCTGCGGCCATTCAGGCGGAGAACTATGCGGACAATGGCCGCGTGGCTCTGTTTACCTGCAGAGCTGATGGCAGCCTGACCTTTATGCAGGCTGTGGAGGCGGGTGTGCAGCCCGATATGGTGACCTTTACCCCCGACGGGACCAAGATCCTCACGGCCAATGAGGGCGAGCCCCGTCTGGGCTACGGCAGCGAAGCCGTTGACCCGGCCGGTTCCGTGACCGTCATTGCCGTCGATACTTGTGAAGCTGCTACCGTGGGCTTTGCAGCCTTTGACGCGAAGCGGGCTGCCCTTGTGGAAAAAGGCATTGTTCTGAAAAAGAATACCAACCCTTCCGTGGATCTGGAACCGGAGTACATTGCATGTACCAATGAGACGGCCTATATCTCCTTGCAGGAGGCCAATGCCATTGCCGTGCTGGACTTGTCCAACAATACCTTCACAGGCATCCACTCCGTAGGATTTGAGAACTATGCAGAAACCCCCATCGATTTGGGCAACGATGACGGCGGCTACGCGCCACAAACCTACAAGAACCTTCTGGGCATCCGCATGCCTGATGGCATCGCCCTGTATACGGTGAATGGTGTGGACTATCTGCTCACCGCCAACGAGGGTGACGGCCGCGCCTGGCCTGTGGAAACCGAGGCCGACAAAAACGAAATCAAGAACAAAAAATCTCCCAAC
>JAHHSA010000033.1 GCA_020025475.1 Oscillibacter sp. | reverse complement strand
GCAAACTGGCAGATATGATAGGTGCTCCCGCCAATGAGTGCGTGGTAGTCATCAATGTACTTGCAGGTCAGTGTTTTCCGCTGGCCCTCAAAGTTCGTTACAATGATGGAGCCGCCGTCCGGCACCTTGAACAGTTCATTGTAGATAGAATCAATGAATCGGATTTCCCGTTCCCCGTTAGGATTGGGAAATGCAATCACCCCGTGAAGTTCCACAGGTTCCTGGCTCATCTGTATGTACCTCCTCTTTCCACGATCTCAGCTCTGATTTCGTCCATACATTCCTGGCACACCATGCCAGTTCCTTCCGCCATATATGCTCCGCATATTACGCAAACATCAGCAGGTCCGTACAGGGACACCTTTTGGAAATGTTGGCATTCCGGCGAGCTTTCCGCTGCTTCGTTGATGTTGTCAGTCATCGTTACCTTACCTTTCCGTTGCGTTTCGGATTTTGCTGAACAATCAAATCCTGATACTCTTTTTCCTCTTGAACGCGGTTCTCAAAGTCTTTCAGCGCGGTATCCCGGTCATTCAAATAATGCCCCCAGAAGAATTCATGCTGTCCGCCTTTTTCATTCTCCGGAATGCGCTTCCACGTTCCGAATCTGCTTGGGTTCCTTGCAGATTCCCCCAGGGCCAGCTCCGCTCTTCCCACGTGAATTCTGGCAATGATGGAATAATCCCCCACCTTTTCCTGCTCACGTGTAGATGCACCTTCTTCAATGGCCAGGTTCTTCACGAACTCATTTTCAAAAATCACCCGGACGGGCAGCATGGGCTTTCCCTTCACAAGATCCGGGAGCATCACCACATCGCTGTCTTCGCCCATCAGGTGCTCCGATACACGGTCCAGCCCGATATAGCTGATAACTTCTCCGGCCGTGATGTTCTGGAAAAGGTGGCCCTGAAATGGATACCCAATACTCAGGATGGGGTGCTTCAGCTGTCCCCGATCTACCCAGTTTGGGAAAAACTCCATGGTGTCCAAATACGTCTGGGGATCAGCCCCAGGCACCTTCCAGCCAAACATGGACCCGCACTCCATCGCCAATCGCTGCGGTTTATTGATACCAAGTTTCCGATTGTTTTCCTCAGCAGTCATCTGGTTCTGCTCCCGATTCTCGCCATTCAAATCCGTCCGGTAATATCCCCGCTCTCCCCGTTTGAGAAGAACCAGTTCCCCGGTTGTGGGCAGTGTTGAAAAGCACACCTCCGGCAGTTTCAAGCTCATGTTTTCACGTCCTTTCAAAACCCTCGGCAGAGCATTTATCGCGTCATCTCATGTTTGCGCTTCCTCTGCCAATCCTCCAGCAGCCGAATGATCACATTCTCGATCTGCTTGGGCGTATAGCTTTCGGGAAAGTAGGTTTTCAGCCTGTCATTGCGGAGGGTCACTTTTCGCTCCAAAGGCTTTTCCAGCCGCATGATCAGGTCGATGGCGGCGTTTTCCAACTTTCCCTCATCGCTCAGCTTTTTCAGCTGCTTGGCCTGATTCAGTGACGGGCACAGCTCATCCCGCTCCATCACCATCTCCAAGTAGGTCTGCTCCTTCTCGGACAGGTGGGAGATATAATCTGCTGCCGGGACAAATTTGAGATTGCCGCTATCCACTTTCTCTAAAAGCCCTGGAAGCAGGTATGTCAGCCGTATATAGCGCTGAATTTGCATTCGGCTTTCGTTTACCTGTTCTGCCAATATTTCAACTGAAACCCTCCCTTTAAAATTCTGCCCAACTTGGGCAGAATTTTTTGCAGGTCTTCCAGCTTTACGTTTCATGGCATCCAATCTCAGTTTATAGGCCTTTGCTTTCTCGCTGGGAAGCAGGTCCTCCCGGTTGATGTTGTAATCAACCACCAGGATGTCCGCTTCCTCGTCGGTATAATTCCGGATGATTGCAGGACGGGTTTCCAGGCCCACCGTTCTGGCGCAGTAGTCGCGCCGGTGGCCGGAGATGATCTCATAGCCGCCCTCCGTGCGAGGCCGCACAATCAGCGGCTCTGCAATCCCAATCTGTTCGATGCTGTCCATCAGCCGCACCAAATCCGGTGTGGGACGGTCAATGCTGTACGGCTGTCTTGCATAGGGATAAATCTGGTCAGCAGGCAACTCCACAATTTTTTCTGCCTGCTCCGCCTCCAGGTCCGCCTCCCGCTCTGCATCCGTCTTAAACAGGTCATCTAACCTGGACAGCTTCATGTTTGCGGTTTTCTCTGCTCCTGCCATGGCTCATGACCTCCTCCGTCAGATTTTCATAGGCTCTTGCAGCCTTGCCGCCCGGCTCGTGGTCGTAGATGCTGCAGTTTTCCAGCGCTGTCTCCGCCAGTTTTGTGGAGATGGGAATGACGCTTTGAAACACCTTGCCGCCATAAGCGCTGCGTATCTGCTCCAGAACCCCTCTCGACAGATTGGTGCGCTGATCCACCATGGTGACTAGGATACCATTAATGTCCAGCTTGGGATTCAACTGTCTTTTGACGCGGACCACTGTTTTCAACAGCTGCTGCAAGCCCTTGGCGGGCAGGTACTGTGCCTGCACCGGAATGATCACGCTGTCCGCTGCGGTCAGCGCATTGATGGACAGCATCCCCAAAGAGGGCATACAGTCGATGATTGCGTAGTCGTACCGGTCCTTCACCGTGTCCAGCAGCTGCCGCAGCACCGTCTCCCGGCTCATGGCGTTGACCAGGCTCACCTCCAGTGCCGAAAGCTCAATGTTGGCAGGGATCAAATCCACACCGTCCTTCTGTTTCAGAATGGTTTGCTCTGTGGAGAGGGGCTTTTCCAGCATGATCTGCTCCATGAGTGTGGCCAGCGTTTGTTCCAGATCATCCGGCTGCTGCCATCCCATCATTTGGGTCAGGTTTCCCTGGGGATCGGCGTCAATCAGCAGGACGTTTTTACCTTGCCGAGAAAGACCAACTCCCAGGCAGGCAGCCGTGGTAGTTTTCCCCACGCCACCTTTCTGGTTTGCCAATGCGATTGTTTTCAATCAAAACACCTCCAACAAAAAAGGAGAAGCCTTTCAGCTTCTCCTTAACTCCTACCCTGTATTCTTCTTTCGGTAGGTAATATTCTATTACTCACTCAGTCTTACTCTATCAGTATTATTACCGTTCGATTTCCGAAGGTTAGGACCTTTGTATTCCGAAAGTCCTAAATTTCGATTTTCCGTAGTCTTAACTTCCGAAAAAGCTTGTCCACTAAGCCTTCTTTTTCCTATTCCCGATGGATTTTGTCTTCTTTGTGAGATACCCACTGCTTGAGAAGTTCTTGACGTAAATACGGGACGGCTTACCTTGTCCCTGTCTGATTCGATCAATCAGGCCAATGCCCTTCTTTCCGTCCAACTCTGCAAACAGATGCGTTGCTTTTTCTGTTCGGCAATGTAGCTTCTCCATGACTTCCTCCACTGGAAAGTAGATGTAGACTTTTCCGTCATCGTCCATCCATTCGTTTTTGACGGACAGGCTCATCCGGTCAAGCATCATTCCGTAGAGCAATTTTGACTCAACAGACAAGTCCTGAAAACGCTCATCCGTCATCAGCAACTTGGGAATTCGGTAGTAAGAGTACTGCTCAGCTTCATACCCGTAGTAATAGGAAAAATTATCTTCTTTAGCACTCATCTTGTGAAATTCCTCACGCCGGTTTGGTTTTGTGCTCTGACAAAATTCTCATTTTTAAAATTTCTTAAAAAGTTGAAGATTTTCAACATTTTAACCATATTTATTGATATAGGTTGGTTTTTTATAATTACCTAAATGCAGGCAACTATTTCTACGACCGCCGTTGGAGTATTGGACTGGCGCATAGCCTGAGGATCCATATCTCCTGCAACCATTTCCGAAGAGAAAATTTTTGCGTTACCTTCGCTGCCAAACAGAATGGCCCGCTTATCAAAGACACACAGGCCCTTAACACGCACGGGGGAAGGACAGCCCAGATACACTTGCAGCGTCACCTCGTAGAAGAACCGCATATCCACCGAGTAGAAGCCCCGGTTGAAATTTACCGGCTCCACATCTACATAGACGTGCAGCAGCTTTGCCTCGCCGCCCTTGACGGAGATGGCGCGGTTGATCACATCCACATACTTGAGCTTGGGATAGAAGCGAAGATTTTCAACGCAGTCTTTATCCCGAGCCTGGTCAAAGATCTTCATGGTATGGATGCAAACCGCCTCACGGATGCCTCTGGCGTCCTCAACGGGACCGGGCATAACTTTTTCAGGCATTGCAATACCTCCTAAATAAGTAACTGATGAAAGATGTTTTCTTTCAATCCAGTCTATGCGCCAGGCGTCAAAGGGTGAAGCCCCTTTGCACAAATGTACAAAGCAGCTTCATAAAGTGCGTGATTCAGCGAGGATGATTACAGGGTTTATTCTGGAAATCGTGAAGGCCTCCGCAAATGAGGCAGCCTGCTCGGTGCCGTCTAATGACTACTTCCCCTTGATGAATACAAAGCTGGTCTGGTCGGAGTCCTGAGGAGAGAACCGATAGCCCAGCCCGTCAAAGGCCTGAACATCCTCTGGCGTTTGTACCTGATGGTGAGCCAGAAACCGGACCATTTCTCCGCGTGCCATCTTACACATAGTTCCCTTTTCTATAATTTTTCCGTCCTTTCGCTCACCGAAGATACAGGTAATCATGCGGGCTGCCTTTGGGAGATGCCGGGAGATGCTGATGCTGTACTCTCTGGAGGCAAGGTCCAGAATGCAGTCGGATTCCTTCAGCAGCGTCTTTGCCAGACTTTCGCCCCAGAAATGATAAAGATCTTTTGCCTCTCCTACCCGGAGCTTTGCCTGCATTTCCAGTCGGTATGGTACAACACCGTCGAAGGGCCGTACAATACCGTAAAAGCCAGAGAGAATCCACAGATGCTCCCGCACATAGCGCAGGGCCTCGTCGGTAAAAATATTGGGAGCCATGTACTGGTACTGGATACCTTCGTAAGCGAGCAGAGCTGGGGTCAGCTCTCGGTGGAGATTCATGATTTGCAGCCGCTCCCAATTTAGTTTTGCCAGAGCATCACTGCACTTCCACAGATCCTTTAGTTCCTCATAGGAGAGCTCCTGCAGACGTGTCAGCAGGAGCTCTGTCTGCGGCAGAAAGTACGGCAGTCCATCCACAGGAAAGCTGTTCGTGTCCACCCGCATTTTTTTAGCCGGAGAAATGATAATTTGCATATGTCCTCCTTATGGAGTAATCGTCTGCTTTTCCACATGGCAGGCCGCAGCAGACCCTGGGGAGCGGAGAGCACACCGATTCGCACAAACGTCTCTTTTTTCTGACAATTCGCACTATTTTACTGAATATTTTGCAGAAAGTAATCGAATCTGCAAGCACTCTACACGTAGAAGTATACAAGTAAAAAACACGGCGGCAGTTTGCCGCCGTGTTGGTGTTAGGTTATTTCATGCGGGCCAGAACTTCCACCAGCATCTTCCATACGCGCTGGGTAGAGGCAATGTGAAGCTTCTCGCGGCAGGTGTGGATCTCCTCCAGATCAGGGCCGATAGAGACACAGTCCAGACCCGGCAGTTTGCCGGCAAACATACCGCACTCCAGACCAGCATGGATGGCCTCGATCTTGGGCGCATGACCGTACTGCTCTGTGAAGACCTCTGACAGCAGATCACGCAGAGGAGATTCCTTGCTGTAAGCCCACCCGGGATAGCTGCCATTAACGACTACAGAACCGCCCAGCTGCTCCAGCAGGCTGGCCATCCGGTCAGAGATCAGGTCTTTTTGAGAGCCAATGCTGCTGCGGACGCCGCTGGCAGCCAGGACTTCCGTTTCGGTAGTGGACAGAGCACCCAGGTTAGAGGAGGTCTGCACCAGCCCCTCAATATCGGCACTCATGGCCTCGATGCCATTGGGGAAGCAATGCAGCATGGTGATGACGCGCTGGGTAGAGCATGCGTCCATGGGAATCAGCTCTGTCTTGCCCTGCTCCACGGTGACAAACACGCCGGCATCGGTGGAGGCATACTCGCTCTTCAGGTCAGCATCCACCTGTGCGCAGGCGGCTTTTACAGCCTCGGCGTTGGTGGTGACCAGGGTCGCAAAGGACTCTCTTGTAATCACGTTGGTTTTTTGACCGCCATTGACGGAAACCAACCGCAGATCGGCGTTCAGGCTAGCGCTGCGCAGCACACGCCCCATGAGAATGTTGGCGTTGGCACGGCCTTTGTGGATCTCGGCACCGGAGTGACCGCCGATCAGGCCGCCTACCTTAATGTTGAGCACGGTGCCCTCATAGGCCTCACGGGAAACAGGCAGACAGCAGCGGGTATCATTACCGCCGGCACAACTGACGGTGAAGATGCCTTCTGCCTCAGAGTCGATGTTAATCATGCGGCGGCCCTTCAGCGCAGTGACATCAATTTCAGCGGCACCCAGCAGACCGATCTCCTCGTCCACGGTAACCACCACTTCCACCCGGGGATGCTGTAGTTCCTTGGAGTCCAGCACAGCCAGTCCCATGGCCACAGCGATGCCGTCGTCACCACCCAGCGTGGTACCTTTGGCGTAGACCACGTCGCCGTCGATTGCCAGATCAAGCCCTTCCTTGGCCATATCTTTACTGCAGTCAGGTGCCGTCTCGCAGACCATATCCATGTGCCCCTGCAAGATGACAGGCTCGGCATTCTCATAACCAGGAGTGGCTTCCTTAATGAGAATCACGTTGTTCATGCGGTCTCTGTGCACCTCCAGGCCGCGATCCTCGCCGAATTTCACCAGCCAGTCGCTGATTGCCTGAATATTGCCGGAACCATGTGGAATGGCACACATCTGCTCAAAGAAATAGAATACGGATTTTGGTTCAAGATTTTCCAGAACTGCCATTGTCAAAACGCTCCTTTTCGGATTACATATTGTTCAAATTTACTTCTTCAAGCGATATTCTTTCTTGCCGACAGCTTCGATATACTGCTGATCCAGCAGGAAAGAAATCACCTCATGTACAAATTTTTCAGGATTCTGCACCATGAGCCGCTTCTTGGACCAGAACTCACTGGCAGTAACGCCCTTGATTGCCAGTGCCATTTCAGCCTCCGTCATGGTTTCATGTTTTTTGAGATATTTGACGACTCTGTTACCGCACCGGTTCAGCAGAATGCGGGTCAAATCCTCTCTCTGCAGCATGGATTTGCGCAGTCCCCACATATATAAAATGGCAGTGACGATGGCAAACAGAAGAATGCCCACAATGATCGTGCCTTTGCTCATTCAGGAATCCGGTCCTTTCCCTTCAGCAGAATGAAGTGATTGTTCCGCAGGACCTGCATATAATGGACCAGCCTGTCATAGAGCGGTTCTGCCTTTTCTCCGAACTGAGCCTTGAAGTCCACGGCCAGCTCCCCAATGGTCTTCTTTCCATCGATTTGCTGCCATAGAAAACTGCCGTATTCGTCCAGATCGATGTGACTGACGCGGGGTCTGTGGAACAACTTCTGGGCGATCTTGTCATAGATGCCCTTGTGAACCATGTTGATCGTCACTTTGCCGTCATTCTCATCCCAGGTATTGTCCGGATGATAAACGGGAATATAATCGAGATAGTTTTCACTGTTCTTCTTTGCCATATGTTACTCCTATAAAAACCGGGCTGCATACTTTAAATAGTATACAGCCCGGAAGAAACTTGTGCAAGTGGGAAAATGAATTAGTCCTTGGATGCCTTTTCGCCTTTGCGAGCGAAGAAGTAAACCGTGAACAGGATGAATGCAAAGAACACCAGACCGCCAATGTTGCCAAGACCAGCAAAGGGATTTCCCATCAGCTGAGCCAGGTAACCATCTGCATGCGTCAGGTTGATTTTATCTGCAAACTTGAGCGCTTCACCGGCAGCGTCAACACCTGCGGGAATCACTGCAAACAGAGCCAGGATGATACCCACAACACCCTCGCCGGCGATCAGACCGGAGGTGTACAGGACACCAGTCTGGATGCAGTCGTTCTTGGCTTTCTCGCTGGCATACTTGCGCTTTTCCAGGTACCAGCGCAGGATGCCGCCGGCCATGATAGGCGTAGACAGGTGGATGGGCAGATACAGGCCGATGGCGAAAGGCATGACGGGCACACCGAGAACCTCAACCACCAGAGCAATGAACACACCCACAAACACCAGAGCCCAGGGCAGCTGACCACCCATAACGCCCTCAACCACCATCTTCATCAGAGAAGCCTGAGCGGCAGGCAGCTCGTCACCGCCATAGGTCCAGGCAGCATTGAACAGATACAGAATGCCGCCGACAGCCAGAGCGGAAACAATGCAGCCAATCAGCTCACCAATCTGCTGTTTCTTGGGAGTGGCGCCCACCAGGAAGCCGGTCTTCAGGTCCTGAGACGTATCACCTGCGATAGCAGCGATGATGCAGATCAGAGAACCAATCGTGATGGCAGCGACCATGCCCTCAGCAGGTTCCACGCCGGAATATTTGAGCAGCATGGTGGAAATCAGCAGCGTTGCAATTGCCATACCAGAGACAGGGTTATTGGAGGAACCGATCAGGCCGACCATGCGGGAGGAAACGGTTGCAAAGAAGAAACCGAAGACGATGACGAGCAGGGCGCTGAAGAAATTCAGTGGGATGCTGGGGACCAGCCACAGTGCCAGAGCAATCACCAGAACGCCAATACCCAGAACCTTCATGGGCATATCCTGTTCGGTACGCAGCGTGCTGCTGCCATTCTTGCCGTAGCCGCCGATGGCGTCACGGAAAGTACGGATAATGAGAGGCAGGGACTTGATCAGGCTCAGGATACCGCCTGTAGCAACGGCGCCGGCGCCGATGTACTTGACGTAGTTGCTCCACAGGCCCCAGGTGCCATCCTCTGCCCAGAGCTGTGCAATAGACACCTCTGCAGGATAGATGACCAGCTCGCTACCGAACAGAGCAATCAGAGGCATGATCACAAACCAAGCCACGGTGCCGCCTGCGAACAGGTAAGAGGACACCTTGGGACCGCAGATGTAACCGACACCAGCCAGTGCAGGCAGAACATCCATACCAATCCCGGAGCCCTTGTAGGCAGGAATGGAATAGTCGACCTCGCTGGGGAACAGCTTCAGGCCGTCTGCGATAAACTTGTAAATCGCGGCAATGCCAAGGCCAGTGAACACGGTGGATGCCTTAGCGCCACCCTCTTCACCTGCAATCAGGACCTCGGCACAGGCCTGCCCCTCTGGATAGGCCAGTGCACCGTGCTCCTGCACGATCAGAGCCTTGCGCAGAGGCACCATCAGCAAAACGCCAAGGACACCGCCGCACAGAGCAATCAGGCCGATCTCAACCAGAGAAGGGACTTCCACGATACCCTCCTCTGCCCACATGAACAGCGCAGGCAGGGTGAAGATGGCACCGGCGGCCACGGACTCACCGGCAGAACCGATGGTCTGAACCATGTTGTTTTCGAGAATGGAATCCCGTTTCAGGATCTTACGGATCACACCCATAGAGATGACAGCCGCAGGGATAGAAGCGGAAACGGTCATACCCACGCGCAGACCTAGGTAAGCGTTGGCACCGCCAAACACAATGGCCAGCAGTGCACCCAGAATCACGGAGACGACCGTAAATTCTGGCATCACCTTATCTGCGGGGATATAGGGTTGAAACTTTTTTTCTTCCACAGTAATTTCTCCCTCTTATGAATTTTACCTGTGATCTCTGAAAATATACACATTGGCTGTATATATACATTTTCTTGGACACAGCTATTTCAGTATAAAATATTTCAACGCTTTAGTCAAGAAAATTTTATCCATCTCTCGTGCACAATTTACAAAAAACGATCCTTTAAAATTGAATACAAGACGTTAATTTGAATTATTGTGGACAATTTTTAAAAAAATGTCCACATACACTTCTACGCTCTGAAACAACGGACAAGCAGCTGCCGAAATGATCTCAGTAAATTTGTGCAAGGTAACCGCATCCTTTTGTTAATCTGTATCTGCATGAAAAACAGCCGTCCCCACAGAGTGGAGGCGGCTGTCTGGCAGTGTTACTGGAACATTGTTAAGAAGTCCTCTTCAGAGAGAATGGGGATTCCCAGTTCCTTTGCTTTGCGGTTTTTTGAGGAGGCAGACTCCAAATCATTATTCACCAAGTAGTTGGTCTTTTGGGAGACACTTCCGGTCACTTTACCGCCTTCGCTTTCCACATATAGTTTAAAGGCGTCCCGATTGGCGAAGTGATGAACATCACCGGTGATGACAAAGGTCTTTCCTTCACACTTCCCCCCTGTTTGAGTCTTGGGCTCGACGTGATCCAGCTTGATTTCCCGCAGAAGATTCTCATAGATGCTCCGATTGCGTGGATCGGCAAACCAGTCAATGATGGCTGCAGACTTCTCACAACCGATCCCATCAATATCGTCAAAGGCCTCCCCTGCCTCCACCCTGGCAGTAAAACCATCTGTACCAATGGCAGCAATGATTTTTTTGCCGGCATCAATCCCGATCATGGGGATGCACAGGGCAAAAATGAAGTTGACGGGGTTTGCAGAGCGGCTCTTTTCAATGGCAGAGAGCAGCTTATCGCAGGACTTTTTTCCGAAGCCATCCATTTCCACAATGGTGCCCTCATAGTTCTTCAGCTGATAAATATCCGCAAACTCGTGAATGAAGCCCTGATTGACAAATGCCTTCAGCGTTTCAATGGAAAGCCCGTCAATATCCATACCAGTTTTGCTGACAAATCGGGAGAATCGCTTCAAATGCTTGGCAGGACACTCTGGATTGGTGCAGCGCAGGGTTTTAACGCCGCTGTTTTTGCCAATGCGGATTTCGGTTTTCTCGTGACAGACGGGGCATTGTTCCGGAATTTCCACCGTTCCCTCCGCCTGAACCACGGAAATACACTTGGGGATGATCTTATTGGCCTTGATGACTTCCAGCACCGTCTTGCCGTTGGCACCGATGCCAAGACGGTCCAGCTCGCTGATGTTGCAGAGGGAGGCACGGGAAACAGTGGTCCCTTCCAGCTGCACCGGCTCAAACACAGCCACAGGGGTAATGTTGGAGGCAGCACAGGACCACTCAATGTGGTCCAGCATGGACTGGGCGGAGACATCCTCCCACTTGTAGGCGAAGCCCGCACGGGTGGCATGGTGTCCGGTGACACTGCCGGTGGCGGCATATGCGGTATCATCATAGGTAATCACTAAGCCGTCCACCGGAATGTCCATTTCGCCATTGTCCACTTTCACGGTCCACTGTTCCACATCAGCAGGAAGTTCTGCTGCACAGGTACGCTGCCGCTCCACAGTAATGAAACCAAGCTGATCCAGATAGTCCATCCGCTTTCCCCAGGAAACAATGTCCTGGTCAGCATGTACCAGCGTGAAGGCGTTGAAGGTCACATTCCGCTCCCTCACCTTATCCAGGTTGGCTTTATCCAGCGCCAGCGTGCCGGAGGCCAGATTCCGGGGATTGGCATACTTGTCATCAGCGTCATCCAGGGTGTCGTTGATCATCTCAAAATCCGTATAGGAAATGGCTGCCTCGCCCCGGACAACCAGATGACCCTGGTCCGCCACTGTCAGAGGGATGCCTTTGATGGCGCCCTGCATGTAGGTAATATTGGTGCCAATGATACCATTTCCGCGAGTCAGAATCTTGGTCAGCTTGCCGCCGTCATAGGTGACAACCAGTGTCAGGCCGTCCAGCTTCCAGCTCAGCCAGATATCACGGTCCTCAGCCCACTTCTGCAGGTCCTCCACTTTTTTCGTTTTCGCCAGCGACAGCGCCGGATATTCGTGAGCCTCCTTCTCACCGTCACCGGAGTCGGAGAGTTCCTTGCTGGAGTAGCTTGTCGTATGGGTTGGGCTGTCCTCCCGGATGTAGCCGGTCTCATTCTCCAAAACCGTCAATTTATCAAACAGAGCGTCCCAATCGTAGTTTGACAGTTGCTCCTCCTGCCCGCCATAGTAGGCCTCAGAAGCCTCGTTGAGCTGCCGGACCAGTTCATCGATTTTTTGTTTTTTGTCCATATTTTATCCACCTAATATCATTGCTTGATTTTCATTTTTTTCAAAAAGGCAGGACTTTATTCCCTGTCGTCCAATGGCTCCAGCGGGAATTGATCGGCATCTCCGGTTCCAAACGCACCCGGACTGCTAGCTCCTCCTGGAACCATAGCCGGTCAACTGTTGTTCAACATATAGTCTTTGGCATCCTCCTGAAAGGATGCCGGGTCCGTTGCAAAATACGTATAGGTCTGCGGTACGGTGCCCACAATCACAGTCTCCGCCACGGTAATAGCATTGGAGACCTTGGTCGCCGTAGACATCCCCGGCAGAAAAATCGTCACATAGACATCGACATGCAGGACAATCTGGTGCTTTGTCTGGTTAATTCCCGCAGAGAGAAATTCATTTTCAAACCGGGCTGTAGAGGAGCCCATCGACTCCATGCGAACCCGAATCCGGGGTCCCCTGCCTGCCAGCAGCGCAGAGCCCGTCAAGTTCCCGAGAGGGATCGACAGTTCTCTGGAGGAGACCTCTCCGATCCGCTCCACCACCATGTCCAGGATCATGGACTGCAGCCGGTTGAATGCAGCCATATTGCTGTGAAGGGCTGTAATGTGTCCCTCCTGATCTTTTTCAAAGGAGATGAGATCCAGATACTGAATCTCCCCCTGACGAACTGCCGCATCCACAGCATCCGAGATCACACGAGTCACTGTGCTGGAAACATTGGCTGTGGCCATTTTCTCCAGCAGCGGTTTTAGCCGCATGGCGGCAAAAGTTGCCATGACCAGAAGTGATCCTGCCAGAAACAGCGCTGCCAGGCGCACCTGCCTGCGGTGGTTCGTACCGGGCCCGCGCAGATAGAAACGCCGTCTCCACACCATCCCTCACCCCCGTTCCCGCTATTCTATGCAGACAGGGGTTGGACTTATTATGAGGATCATTCCAGCGCGTTGACAATCTCCTTAAAGACTCTTCCACGCTCCATAAAGTTGGCAAAATGGTCAAAGGAGGTGCTGGCAGGAGATAAGATGACCACATCTCCCTCCTGAGCCCAGCTGTCAGCCAGGGCAACTGCCTGATGGTAATCCTCCACATCCACAATCTCCAAGCCGCTGTAGTTAGAGGCCTGTTCCGTCACTTGCCGAATCACTCCCGCAGTAGCGCCGCAGAGGATCAGGAATTTCACATGCTCATTGACCGCAGGACCAAGGTCATCGTAGGAGATGCCCTTATCCTTACCACCAGCAATCAGAATTACCTTCTCGCGGAACGAATTCAGTCCAGCGATCGTGCGGGCAGGGCTGGAGGCAATGGAATCGTTGAACCAACGCACACCCTTGCGTGTACGGATCAGCTCAATCCGGTGCTCCACACCGCCGAAGGTCCGGGCAAACTTCTGAATCATCTGATCCGGTACCAGCCCATCTACAGCTGCGATAGCAGCCAGGTAGTTCTCCACATTATGAACACCGGGCAGCTTGATGTCCTCTACCGTCATGACCTGCCGTTCCGCACCGTCCCGTCGGACCATCACAGCGTTTCCCCGGAGGAATGCGCCGTCGGCAGGCTCTGTTTTCCGGGAAAAGGTACGAACGTGGCCCAATGCCCGGCCAGCCTGTTCCGCCGTGACGGAATTGTCGGCATTAAAAATAGCAATATCTTGTGTTGACTGGTGTGTAAAGATATTTTCCTTTGCAGCAATATACTCTTGATAATCCTTGTGAACATCCAGATGATTGGGTGATAGATTGGTAATCACAGCTATATGCGGGCTGTGGGTCATGGTCATCAGCTGGAACGACGACAGTTCCAGAACAGCCACATCCTCCTTGCGGATAGAGGCGGTCTCCGGCAGCAGCGGGTGTCCAATGTTTCCACCCACATGGACGGTCTTCCCTGCCAACTTCAATAGTTCAGAGATGATCGTGGTGGTCGTCGTCTTTCCGTCACTGCCAGTCACTGCAATGGTGGTGCAGGGGCAGACTTCAAAAAAGGCTTCCATTTCACTGGTCAGTTCACTGCCCCGTTTGACCGCAGCCACCAGCTCAGGAAGATCCGGCCGCATACCAGGGGTGCGGAAGATCACATCCTCTGTCAGATCTGACAGATAGGTTTCACCCAGACGCAGCTTCGCACCCTTGTGCTCCAGTTCCGCCGCCAAATCGCCCAGAGCTTCCCGGCTCTTTTTGTCACAGGCGGTCACTGCAATCCCCCGGGAGAGCAGCAGCTCCACCAGAGGCTTGTTGCTGACGCCGATTCCAATGACTGCCACGGTTTTATTTTGCAGAGATTGCAGATATTCCTCAAATTCCATGAGTTCGCTCCTTATCCATGACATCGCAGACACGATGGATTCATACTTTGGAAATTATACCGCATGGAAATAGATTTTACAACGGCGGGCAGGATTTTTCTCCTTTCCTTTTATTCTGATTCTTTCCGTTGACATTCCCCTTCACATCCTGTAAAATAGATGAGCGAGTAAGACAGGCAGTCGCGTGGGCAGACCGAAAGGTCGTCCATGAGGAAAGTCCGGGCTCCACAGGGCAAGGATAACGGGTAACGCCCGCCGAAGGCGACTTCAGGAAAAGTGCAACAGAAAAATACCGCCAGCGCTTGCGTTGGTAAGGGTGGAAAGGTGCGGTAAGAGCGCACTCGATGGCTCGGAAGTGTCCATCGCTGTAAACTCTATTCGGAGCAACACCGGTATGGGAGCAATTGGTTGGCCCGACCGCTCCCGGGGTGGCTTGAGCGTACTGGCAACAGTGCGTCGAGATAGATGACTGTCAAATACAGAACCCGGCTTATAGTTTTACTCGCATTGATACAGCCTTGAAGCGGAACACGCCGATGGGTTTGCCGCCAAAGCACTTTTGTGCTTTGGCGGTTTTCTTGTTTTCCATGACCACAATCAGATGTTGAACAGGGTACATTTCACGAGTATGATGACCTGTTTTCACTTAACAGTTCTCACAAGCGAAAATGTTACAGATCCAATTTTATCATATCGTCCAGCGTCTCCCGGCGTACTGCTGTCCAAGGGCCATTTTCCCCCAGAAATACCAGCGGTGGACGTGGCACACGGTTATAATTGGACGCCATAGAGTAATTGTAAGCGCCAGTGGTCAAGACGGCCAGCAGATCACCCCGGTGCATCTCTGGCAGCAGCACATTCTCCTGAATAAGATCACCACTCTCGCAGCAGCGGCCTGCTACCGTGCAGCAGAAATCCAGGTTGGCATTCATGTTGTCAGCTGCAAGGACCGTGTACGCAGACCCATAGAGCGTGTAACGTGGATTGTCTGTCATGCCACCATCTACAGAAACATAGTTTTTGAATCCCGGGATTTTCTTGATACTTCCCACCGTATAAAGGGTGATTCCAGCGGCAGCAACGATGCTGCGTCCCGGCTCCATAAGGACAATCGGTTCCTCCACTCCGGCTTTGGCGCAGGCTTCTCGAATCAGGATACCGATGTGGCGAATATTTTTACCATAATCGATCACGGGGTCTCCCTCTGCATACCGTACGGCCATGCCTCCTCCCAAATCCAGAACCTTTGTCTTGTAGCCGTAGTGGGAACTCATCTCCGCAATAAAGTCCACCATGAGAATCGCAGCATCGCAGAAAGGCTTGTGGTCAAAAATTTGAGAACCAATGTGGCAGTGGAATCCCAGCAGCTCCACATGAGATAAGCGTAGGGCCAGCTGCACCAATTTCTCCGCCTGTCCAGTCTCAATGGCTGCACCAAACTTGGAGTCAATGCGGCCAGTGTTTATTTTTTCGTGAGTATGAGGATCAATCCCCGGCGTTAAACGAAGGATGATTTTCTGGCAGGTGCCCAGGTCCTGTGCCTGCCGATCAACGACCAAAAGTTCATCCTCACTGTCGCAGATAAAACAGCCTACACCGCACTCAATGCCAAAGCGGATATCTGCGTCCGTCTTGTTATTCCCATGGAAGTAGATCCGTTCCATGGGAAAACCTGCTGCTCGGGCGGTATACAATTCTCCAGCGGATGACACATCCACCCCTATCCCCTCTTCAGCCATGAGTCGGTATATGGCCTTGCAGGAAAGTGCCTTACTAGCGTACAGCGGAAAAGATCCCTGCCGGAAACTTTCCTGCATTGCCGTGAGATAGGTCCGACACTGACGGCGGATAACAGCCTCATCCACGAGGAAAAGCGGAGTCCCAAACTGGGCAACAAGTTTTGAAGCATCGTATCCCGCGATGGTGAGGTGCCCCCGCTCATTCAACGCTAAATTCTCGTACAGCATATGGATGACTCCTTTGCAATATGTAAAATGAATATAGGGCAATACCGCACAATGCTCGTCGGATAAAGAGGAACACCCTCGCCCCATAA
>JAHHSA010000032.1 GCA_020025475.1 Oscillibacter sp. | reverse complement strand
GGACTAAGTGTGCCGGGGATGGGGAGACTTTGGATGGAATCATACAAAGTACAGGGACCACTCTCCGGTTGTCAGATGCCGTACAAGCCGGGTGATTACTCGGCAGCTGCCACGGAAATGACGGTGCCCTCAAAGGGGTCCACCTCGGAGACTTCGCCGGTATAAGTAACGGTGACTTTGTCGCCGGTCTTCACATCGGCCAGACCCTGGGGCTTTTCACCCTCAAAGGCGAAAGCGTAGCACACACCCTGATCGTCGGTCACTTCAAACATGAAGTCCTTGACCTCGCCCAGCGTACCGGTGAAGGTGTTCTCCTCAGCCTGCTCCTGGTTGCCGCCATTCTCCTGCTCCTGAGCATCGTTGTTCTCCTGGGGCTGCTCCACGACAGGATCGTTGGTTTCGCCGTCGGCAGGAGTGTTGTCCTTCGTACCGCAGCCGCTGGCCATCAGCAGAGACAGAGCCATCAACAAAGCAAATAACTTCTTCATAACAATTTCCTCACTTTTGAAAATGAATTTGGCCGGACCTTTTGTGGCTGGTCATTACTTATGACTGATGGAAAAAGAAAAAAGTGACATGTTTTTTTGTGAACTTTTTGTAACCGGAGGGAAGTGAAGCCATTCATGGCGAAAAATTTAAGCCCCTCGGAGTCCGGCGGACTGCGGGGAGCTGCAAGTTACTGATTTCTGGGGCGCAGGTGCAGATTGGCTACCAGGCGATGGAGCACGAAGGCGCCCATGAGGTTGCCTGCATAGAGGACACCATAGGCGGCCCAGATGGGCAAGGAAGAGAGTCCCATCCGTGCCACCAGTACGGGAAATTCCCGGGTGATGATCACATTGATGAGATAGATTTCAAAGCTGCGGGTACCCAGCGCGGCCAGCCCGCGACAGAGAAGAGTCTTCCGGCAGGGGCGCAGCAGCACGCTGAGCAGGAGCACCAGGAAGAGCAACAGTAGATTAAAGATGTAGCAGGGGTGGATGTAGAGCTTTCTGGCGGCCAGCAGACCGCCCAGAGTGCCGCCGACCAGGGCCAGCGCAGATACATAGAGGAGATCGCTTCGGGTACACTTGTGGCGGGTGAACAGGAACCACCCCAGCAGAACACCCAGGGCAAAGGAGGGAATCCGGAAGACGAAGTCCTGCAAATGCAGCAGATTCAGAGGGATGCTGAGGCGATAGAGCAGGTAGGAGAGGGAAATTGTGGAAGCGGAGAGCAGCCGCTTATAGGGGCAGCGTGTAAAGCGACGGACATAGAAGGGGGCCAGCAGATAGAACACCAGCAGGGCCGGCACATACCAGTTGAAGCTGTTGGGAATGTGGAACCAGTAGTGAAGAGCGGTCATATTCCAGGCTGCCGTAGAGATAGGAATCCGTCCGGCCAGTACCAGCAGCAGGCTGTAAGGGCCGACCAGCAGCCAGTAGGTAGGCAGAATCCGCTGGAACCGCCGGCTGTAAAAGGATTTGATGGGTTCCTGGCTTTTTTTCAGAAGAGATTTGCCCAGACCCATGCCTGAGAGTAGGAGAAACACATCCACGCCGAAGAAGCCCATGCTCTTGAAAAACTCCGGCAGGGCGCTTTGAAAATAAAATTGATAGGCGTGGAACAACATGACCCACAGCATGGCAAGTCCCATCAGCTCAGACCGGCAGTCACTGATGGATTGCCAGGCATTTTCCAGTACGGCAGAACCTCTGTCACGGTTTAATTTGGTCATAGCAGTACACTCCAAGTTTGCAAAATTGGACGAAACAGACTACTCCCTTATTGTAGCAGATCTGGCAAATCCTGAAAGCGGTATAGAAACGCTGCTGTTGGGCACACTCTCCACAATGGAAGGGAGGAGCGTCTATGGAGGTGCTTTCGCAAGACTATGAGGAAAATGTAAGCTGGCTGGACCGGACTCTGGGGGTGGGACGAAGCTGCGATCTCATTAGCCGGGACCTCAGCATTGGCGGCAGGCGGGGGCGCATCTGGCTGGTGGATGGCTTTGGCCTGGATGCGGTGCTGGAGCGAATGAACGCCTTCTGGCTGCGAACAGATGAGGAAGACATGGCGGTGGAGACCACCATGCAATCCTTTGTAGATCGGTTTGTGAGCTTTTCAGAGGTGTCGGTCAGCTGGGATCTGCAGGAGATTGTCACATCAGTCCTGCTGGGTAAGACACTGCTGCTAGTCGATGGGCTGGGCGGCGGTGCGCTCATTGATGTGAAGAACTACCCGGGCCGTGGGATCAACGAGCCGATGGATGGCAGGGTGCTTCGAGGCCCACATGATGGCTTTGTGGAGGCGGTGGTACCCAACATGGCGCTGCTGCGCCGCCGAATCCGGGACCCGCAGCTGACTATGGAGGCCCACAAAGTGGGGCTGCGCTCGCAAACGGATGTGGTGCTGTGCTACCTGGAGGATCGTGTGGACCGGGAGCTGCTGGAAGAGCTGCGGGAAAAACTGTCGAAGATCAATTTAAACGCGCTCACCATGGCCCAAGAATCCCTGGCAGAGGCCATTCGCCCCAGACAGTGGTACAATCCGTTTCCGAAAGTGCGGTACACCGAGCGGCCCGACAGTGCCGCATCCTGCGTGCTGGAGGGAAATGTGGTGGTGATCGTGGACAATTCGCCGTCTGTGATGCTGCTGCCCACCAGGTTTTTTGACTTTACGCAGGAGACCAATGAATATTACTTTCCGCCGCTGGTGGGGACCTATCTCAGGCTGCTGCGGGTCATCGTGTTTGTCGTGTCACTGTTCATGACCCCGGTCTGGTATCTGATGGTGGTGAAGCCGGACCGCATTCCGGCGTGGCTGCACTTTTTGCAGGAGCCATCGCCATCGGGGCCTGCACTCCTATGGCAGCTTCTGGTTGTGGAATTTTTGATAGATATGCTGAAAATGGCATCCCTGAATACCCCTACGTCGCTCGCCAATTCGTTTTCCATGTTAGGCGCACTGGTGCTGGGCGATTTTGCGGTGCAATCTGGCTGGCTGGGGCCGGAGGTGCTGGTCTATATGGCTTTCGTGTCTGTAGCGGCCTTCACACAGCCCGGCTACGAGTTGGGCTATGCGTTCAAACTGCTGCGCATTGCTCTGCTGCTGGTGACAGCGGCCTTTGACATCTGGGGCTTTGTGTTCGGGACCATAGGCATTCTGGTACTTCTGGTGACCACTAAACCGCTGGTTGGCCGGGGCTATCTCTATCCCCTGATCCCCTTTAACGGCAAGGCACTGCGGCGTCTGCTGATTCGTGAGCACGCCCGTCCTGATAATACCTGAGAAAAGCCCCGCCGGATGGCGGGACTTTTTTCATCAATCCTCAATGGAGATGACCGCAACGGGGCAGCCTTCTGCTGCCTCTTTGGCAGCAGCTTCCTGATTTTCCGGGATGGAGCCGCCCTGTGAGACGCCGTCTACCATGTGGAAAACGGCAGGGCAGACGCCGACACACAGGCCGCAGCCAATGCAGCCCTCATGGACCTCTGCGTGCATGGAATCCCTCCTTTCCGCTTCCTTGTTCAGGGAAGACGGAAGTAGTTTGTCCGATTGAGCGCAATTTCAATCATCTTGCCTTTTGAAGCAGGCGTGGTACAATAGTCCAATCAAAGAAAGGGGGAGATGGCTATGCTGGAGAGGTTTCCAAAGTTTTACGAAGAGTTTGCCTGCCTGGGCGGCGATTGCCCCCACACCTGCTGCGCACAGTGGGAGGTGGTTCTGGATCCGGATACTGCAGAGCGGTACCGGGCACTTTCCGGAGAGCTGGGAGAGCGCCTTCGGGCGATTATGACGGTGGATGGGGACGGAGACGTGTGCTTTCCCCTGAACGGCGGCCGGTGCCCGTTCCTGGATCACGAAAATCTCTGTGAGATTCATCGGACTCTGGGACAGGAGGCCACCAGTGTCACCTGCCAGGAGCATCCCCGCTTCATCGAAGACTACGGTCCCTTCCGGGAGATTACCCTGTCTGCCAGCTGCCCGGAAGCAAACCGGCTGCTGTTTGAGGGGGATGGCCCCATGGCCTTTGGCTGTCGGATTACGGAGGAGGAGACAGAGGAAGGGGACCCCTGGCTGACGGGGCTGGTGCCTCTGCGGCAGACCATGCTGCACATTCTGGGAGATGGGACCCGCCCCATCTATGACCGTCTGGGAGACTTTCTGGCGATGGCGGAGGCGGCCCAGGAGCAGTTGGAACAGGAAGAGCTAAAGGCAGTGGCTACTTTGGACCTGACACAGGTACGGCACCGGACACCGGAGCCTGGCGCCGGCATCTTCCCGGAGGGACTGTCATTTTTGAAGACGCTGGAACAGATGGAAGAGGACTGGGAGGAACTTTTGGACCGGGCGGCCCGAGCACAGCTGCCACCCCGACAAGATCACCAACTGCAGCGGGTAGCGGAGTACGCTGCCTTCCGATATCTCCTCAAATGTGTCAACGACGGCGACCTGCTGGGCCGTGCCCAACTGTGTGTGTTTCTGACATTGGCCGCGGAGCGAATCGGCGCTGTGATCGGGATTCCTGAGGCGCTGCGCCGTCTCAGCTGTGAAATCGAGCACAGCGATAATAATTTGGAGGCCCTGCTGCAGGCATTCTGGACCCATGGCGCACTGTCTCTGGAAAACTGTTTTCACCATGTGTACACCAAATAAAGACATTTGTGCGCAATGCTTATAAGACAGGGCAGCACGTTGTTAAAAATGTTGAAAATGCACAATTACAGTTGACAACTATTTTCAAATCTTGTATATTGTAGACACAGGAAAGGAGTGAATCGTCTAAGCTGGTACCGCTTAGGAGGTTCCCATATATCACCTACCCAGCACCGTTCGGAAACAGTGGATACAGGATAGAACAGACCAACTCGGCGCACTCCCAAAGACGAAACACACTCACTATGATGAGAGACACGAGCCAAAAGTTTTGGCAATGACCAGAGCAGACTGCGTGTAAAAGAAGTTTTATGGATTGGCGAATACACTGAGTTCCAAGAGTTTTACGATCCAGACGTAAGTAAGAAGATCCGAACGGTAATCTACAGGAAGTAGAGGTATGGTCCAATGGATAATCCGATCCAGAAGTGAACCCCCCATTCGTCGTTGGAGCGAATGGGGGGTAAGTTTTTGCCAGAGAGCGGGATCGAAGCCTTCTTTCCGGGCAGAATTCTGTATTGGGGAACTCTTTTGAAGTGTGAGAGAAAAACCCGCCCGGGCAGTGTCCGGGCGGGTTTGCGTTGCGTCATATTCGACAGTTTGAATTACTGGTGATCCACAGAAGACATATAGCGGATCAGGTCGACCATCTTGTTGGAATAGCCGCACTCGTTGTCGTACCAGGAGACAACCTTCACGAAGTGATCGTTCAGAGCGATACCAGCCTTCTCGTCGAAGATGGAGGTACGGGGATCGCCCAAGAAGTCGGAGGAGACAACGGGGTCAGCGGTGTAGCCCAGAACGCCTGCCAGCTCGCCCTCGGAAGCTTCCTTCATGGCGTTGCAGATTTCCTCATAGGTAGCGGGCTTCTCCAGGATGGCGGTCAGATCGACAACGGACACGTCCAGAGTGGGAACACGCATGGACATACCGGTCAGCTTGCCATTCAGCTCGGGAATGACCTTGCCCACGGCCTTGGCGGCACCAGTGGAAGAGGGAATGATGTTGCCGCAGGCAGCACGGCCGCCGCGCCAATCCTTCAGGGAAGCACCGTCCAGAATCTTCTGGGTAGGAGTCACAGAGTGAACAGTGGTCATCAGGCCTTCCTTGATGCCGAACTTCTCATTCAGCACCTTGGCAATGGGAGCCAGGCAGTTGGTGGTGCAGGAGGCGTTAGACACATAGGTCATGTCAGAGGTGTACTTCTTGTTGTTGACACCCATGACGAACATGGGGGAGTCGTCCTTTGCGGGAGCGCCCATGACAACGTGCTTTGCGCCGGCCTCAATGTGGCCCTTGCACAGCTCGGCGGTCAGGTGCTGACCGGTGCACTCGCAGATATACTCAGCGCCCACAGAGGCCCAAGGAATGTCCTTGCACTCCTTAGCGGTGAATACGGGAATCTCCTTGCCGTTGACAACCAGTGCGTTCTCCGTGAAGGAAACCTCGCCGTCGAACTTGCCGTGGGTGGTGTCGTACTTCAGCATGTATGCCATGTAATCGGGGGTCATGAACGGATCGTTCAGACCAACGACCTGAACGTCGTCGCGGGTCAGAGCAGCGCGGAAGACAAGACGGCCGATACGGCCAAAGCCATTAATACCGATCTGGGTTTTCATAGTAAATGAACTCCTTTCGATTTTGGCGGTACTGAAGATACCGTCGAATCGTTTGCGTAAACGATTTTGCTATTTAATTCACTTCGCATATCTTATCATATAGTCAAGCTTCTTCGCAACTGTCATTTCTGATAACATTCATAATCTACACTTGTCAGTTTTCGATAAAAAGAGGCAGAATTGTAGGGAACTTCCCACAAATCTGACGAAAAAAGGCCTTGACGTATTTCAAGCAGTGTTCTATACTGGTAAAATGATTACGCAAGAGCAATTACGCAACCGGTAAATATGCTTTACGCAAAAGGACGAAGAATATGAAAGTCACCATCAGCGATGTGGCGCGGCGCGCAGGCGTGTCTACGGCCACCGTATCGCATACCATCAACAATACACGCTATGTCTCCGGAGAGACCAAGGAGAAGGTCTACGCGGCGATTGAGGAGCTGGGCTACACGCCGGACGCCTCTGCCCGCAGCTTTCGCACCGGCAAGAAAAAGACCGTGGGCTTCATTGTGCCCGATATCTCCAACAAGTTCTTTGGCACTATGATTGAGTCCGTAGAGAACTACCTCTCAGAGCACGGCTATCATCTGATTATCGCCAACACCAAGGAAAATATGGAGCGGGAGGAAAACCATCTGCGCCTGCTGACTGCCGGTCTGGTGGACGGCCTTCTGGTCGCCAGCACCATGGATGACGCAGCCCGCTTCCAGGCTCTGATTCCCAATGGCTTCCCGGTGGTGCTGGTGGACCGGATCTTTGAAGATAAGACCTATCCCTCCATCTGCGTCTCCAACTTCCAGCCCATTTACCGCAGCGTCTGCCGTCTGGCAGGCAAGGGGGACCGCCGCATCGGCATCATCGGCGGTCTGCCCCGCCTCAGCTCCACCAAGGAGCGTATCTCTGCCTATCAGCAGGCGGTGTCGGACTGCGGTCTGCCCCAGGATGAACGCCTGATCGTCTACGGTGACTCCATGGAGAACAGTGCCCAGGCCTGTCTGGATCAGCTGCTGGAGCAGCGATGCGATGCCATCATTGTTTGCCAGGGTCTGATGGCGGCAGAGTCGATTACCTATCTCAGCCAGAAGGGAATGCAGCTGGCAAAGGACATCGACCTGGTGAGCTTTGTGGACTATGAGTCCAACTTCTATCAGCTCTATTCCGACTGCATGGACACCATTGTTCAGCCTGTAGAGGAGCTGGGCGCGGCTGCCGGTGAGCAGATTCTGGCCCGCATCGAAAACCCGGAGGCACCCTCCTTTGAAAAGGTGCTGACCTCCGCCTATAAGCCTTACAGCAGTCCCAACCAGTGGACCATCTCTGACCGATAAAGGAAAGAGTGCACGGATGAAAATCCCGGAGCCTAGCGGCTCCGGGATTTTTTGTACAGTGTGACAATTTGCACAGGAAGGTGGATGCAGTCAGGAGTTGGCCGGTATGTAAACGAGCTTCCAGTGCCCCCTGGGCGGTTTGGGGGTGCTGACCGGCGTGTAGGGAAGCGTCTCCTGACGAAAGATAGACAGCAGCAGACCGATCAGGCCCATGTTGATGATGGTTTCTGCGGACATGGGCAGCAGCGGGCAGGAGGCTCTGCACAAGATGAAACTGCAGGTCAGCAGCAGACCCAGCAGCGCCTGGATGCCCAGAATCGCCAGCACAGACAGAGCCAGCATCTGGGCAGCGCTGTTCTTCTGACGGATGATTTTTATCGCTGCCCACAAAAGCAGGACACAGAGACTGCCGTAGAGAAGCAGGAAGGGGACCCAGCCCATAAAATGGATCAGGGCCACCGGAAAGGTGTCGCTGCCTCCGTTGGGGACCACTGACCAGAAGGACATTCCGCTCCATCGTCCGGTCATCTCCCCGGTGCCCCAGGGCTTGGCCCCGGCGAGGGCGGAGCGGATGGTCATGGGCATGTATCCACGGCCCAGCGGATCCATATTCGGGTGGAGAATCTGGTACAGACGGCTCCAAAGGCTCTTGTGTCCAAACCAAAGAATCCCTGCGGCACTGGTGCCCAGAAGGGCCAGCGTACAGGCGAGCCCTGATTTTTTACCGATACCGAACCAGTCCCTCTTGGCGGCAAGTACCAGCAGCAAAGCGCTGCACAGCAGCAGGGGGGCCACATCCAACAGCCGGGGGGCCAGCAGCGGCACCGCGCAGAGGGGCAGAATGGCCAGCACGGCGGCACCAAAGCCCCGCCAGCGGTGACCCTGCAGGCGAATGAGCAGCAGGGCGTACACCATCGGAAACAGCATGGCTGCATAGTGAGGGTAGAGAGCGGCGTTGTTTCGAGTGGGGGACCACCACAGCAGGACGAGACCTGTGACGAGAGCACCCAGATAAATGAGAATGCTGTGTCGGATCAGGGAACTGTAGTTGAGGAAATAGCCGCCCAGCAGGGCTGCAAAGGCAAGCGCTGCCCAGAGAAGCATGCGCTCCGGCTGGAAAAAGAGGGCTGCTGCTGCGTTCTTTGGCAGCAGAATGGGTAGGATGGTGCCTGCCAGAGCCAGGAGAGACGTCAGCGCCAGCAGACCCCACTGGGGCTTTGGGCGGTGCAGCCGGTCCAGTTCCTGGCCGATTTCCACCGGATCGCCCAGCTGACGCAGGGTTTCAGCTTCTGCCTCCTCCTGACACAGCCCCTGAGCCAGACATTCGTCCAGCTGCTCCGCGGCGTGACACTCCAATTCCTGCAGCAGCACGGAGCGGGCCTGCTTCCAGCGGATTTGCGCACCGATGGTGTTCAGATATGCGGTCAGCATTTCAGGCAAGGGAAGCACCTCCCTCCAATACCTGCATTACGGCGTGGGCGTAGCTCTTCCACTCTGTTTCCCGGACTGCCAGCTGGCCGCGGCCCTCGTCGGTCAGGTGATAGTAGCGCCGGGGGCGGGCAGTGCCGCAGTTTTCCTCCCAGGCAGTCACAAAGCCTTGCTGTTCCAGACTGTGGAGAAGGGGGTAAAGAGTGCCCGCTTTGAGATCAAAAGTGTGATCCGAGCGGCGGCGCAGTTCTTCAATCATCTGATAGCCATAGAGGTCCTGACCATCCAGCAGCTTCAAAACCAACATGGCGGTGCTGCCCTTCATCAAAGATTGATCCATGTGCTCTCGTCTCCTTATATATAGATTATCTATATAATATATCGACAATCTATATAAGTCAAGACACTTTGCGGTGGGAGCGGAAAAACGGAACCTGTACGCCGCAGGAGAGCAACAATTAAAAACTTTGTTCAGACGTTCGTCATTCTGCCTTGACAATAACGGGAAACATCCGTAGAATATAGGCATATATACTAAACTAGGGGGGCTAATATGAATCGTTCTGCCGGTATCCTGCTGCCCGTATTTTCTCTGCCGGGCAAGTATGGCATCGGTTCTCTGGGCCTGGAAGCCCGGGAATTCATAGATTTCTTGGAAAAAGCGGGCCAGCACTGGTGGCAGATCCTGCCGGTGGGACCTGTGGGCGGAGGGAATTCGCCATATACCAGCATCTCGACCTTTGCGGGAAATCCACTGTTTGTGGATCTGGAAATGCTGAAAAAAGAGGGCCTGTTGACGGCGGAGGAGCTGAAGAGCGCAGAACTGCCGGAACAGGCCAAAATTGACTATGGCGCAGTCAACGCAGGGCGAGAGACGCTGCTGCGCAGGGCTTTTGATCGTCTCAGCGGGGAACAGGCTCAGGCGGTGCGCTCCTTTGCGCAGCAGCATCCCTGGCTCCGGGAATATGCTCTGTATCGGGCGGCAAAGGGGCATTTCGGGAACATGGCCTGGTTTGACTGGCCGGATGAGGCCCTGCGGCGACATGAGCCGGAGGCCTGTGAGCGCTGGCGGGTGGAGCTGGCGGCGGATGTGGCTTTCCACACCACGGTGCAGTACTGGTTCTTCAGCCAGTGGGCGGAACTGAAAGCATATGCCAATGCCCATGGCGTGAAGCTGATCGGCGATTTGCCCATCTACGTGTCGCTGGATTCCGCCGACGTGTGGAGCGAGCGGAAGGAGTTTCTGCTGGACAGCACCGGCCATCCCACCAAGGTGGCAGGCGTACCACCGGATTACTTCTCTGAGGATGGTCAGCTGTGGGGCAATCCGCTCTACGACTGGGCCGCCCAGAAAAAAGATGGCTTTGGCTGGTGGATTCGCCGGGTGGAGGGGGCCTCTATGTTGTGCGACGCCATCCGCATTGATCACTTCCGTGGACTGGAGAGCTATTGGGCTGTGCCTGCGGAGGCAAAGACGGCCAAGGTGGGTGCCTGGGAAAAGGGACCCGGCATGGATCTTCTGCGGGTCCTCACCAACTGGTTTCCTCAGATCACCTACATAGCGGAGGATCTGGGCATTCTCACGGACGAAGTTCATCAGCTGCGGGAGGAATCCGGCCTGCCCGGCATGAAGGTGCTGGAATTTGCCTTCTCAGGTCCCGATAACGGGTATTTGCCCCATCACTACGACCCACATTGCATCTGCTATACCGGCACCCACGACAACAATACCGTGGTGGGCTGGTATGAAAGTGCCGGTCAGGCGGAGAGGGCTTTTGCTGAGCAGTATTTGGGGGTCTCCGGTACGGAAAATGTACGCAAGGCACTGCTGCGGGCCGGTCAGTCCAGTGTGGCAGAGCTGTTTATCGCCCAGCTCCAGGACTATCTGGGGCTGGGGTCGGATGCCAGAACCAATGTCCCCGGTGTAGCCGACGGCAACTGGCAGTGGCGGCTCACCTCCGGCCATCTCACGGATGCGCTGGCACAGGAAATCCATGTGCTGACAGCGGCATACAGCCGCTGCTGAAAAGGTTGATCTTCAAAGTTGACGTTGGCTCTGCAATGTGGTATTCTCTAACCGATGTCTGCGGAAAGTGATTTCTGACTGCCGACGCTGGAATCAAGTATATCGTTCTGACGGTGAGGTCTGCCAAGCCAAAAGACGGGAGTACCAAGACGCAGGGAAGTTTCTGCGTTTAAAATCATTGCTTCCGCGCCCCTCTGTCCTGCGACAGTGGGGCGCTTTTGCGTTAAAACAAGGAGGAAATCATGGAAAATCGGGTTGCTGTTGTGTCTGTCATTGTCCGACAGGGGACTGACGTTACTGCGATCAATGAGCTGCTTCACCAGTATGCACAGTATATTATTGGCCGGATGGGCGTGCCTTACCACCAGCGGGGAGTCAACATCATCTGCGTGGCGGTGGATGCGCCAGGTGACATGATCTCAGCTCTCTCAGGGAAGCTGGGGCGGCTGAGCGGTGTCACGGCTAAGACGGTTTACGCTCCCGAGGATTCCCTGGAGCATCCGATGTTCTGACCCGCAGAGATGAAATCATGCAAGGAGGAATTTTTGAAATGAAGGTTTGGAAGAAGTTGACTGCCCTGGGCTTGACCCTGGCGATGACATTGTCTCTGACTGCCTGCGGCCAGAAGGAGAACATGGAAGAGCAGAAGCCGGCAGAGCAGCCACCCGTGGAGGATACTGTGGTGAATCAGGAGGAGACCCCCGTTCGCGTGGTTGCACTGAAGGGCCCCACCGGTATGGGAATGGCCTATCTGGCACAGAACGAGGACGGAGAGACTGAGGATGGCTACGCTCTCACCATTGCTGCGGCTCCCACGGATGTGCCGCCTCTGATGATCCAGGGTAAGGTTGATATGGCCTGTGTGCCCGCCAATATGGCAAGCGTTCTCTATCAGAAGATGGAGAGCAACCTGGTGACACTGGCAGTCAATACCCTGGGCGTACTCTATGTGGTGGAAAACGGCAATTCCGTCCAGTCCATGGCGGACCTGAACGGCAAGACCATCGTGGCTTCCGGCAAGGGCCTGACGCCAGAGTACACTCTGCGATATCTGCTCACCAAGAACAGCATCGACCCCGACAAGGATGTCACCATCGAGTGGAAGAACGAGCACAGCGAGTGCGTGGCTGCTCTGGCCTCCGGTGCAGCGACCATTGCCATGCTGCCACAGCCATTTGTCACCGTGGCACAGAGCAAGATCCAGGGTCTGCGGATGGCACTGGACCTGAATGACGCCTGGGAGAACCTGAACGACGGCTCTCAGCTGGTCACCGGTGTTGTAGTGGCCCGCCGGGACTTTGTGGAGCAGAATCCCCAGGCTGTGGCAGACTTCCTGGTGGACTACGCCGAGAGTGTGGAGAAAGTGAATGCTGATCCTGCCGCTGCCGGCGCCCGCATCGGGGCGCTGGACATTGTGGCTGCTGCCGTGGCGGAACAGGCCATTCCCTACTGCAACATTGTCTGCATTACCGGCACTGCCATGAAGGATGCCCTCTCCGGCTATTTGCAGGTGCTCTTTGATGCGGCGCCTGAGTCTGTGGGCGGTGCTCTGCCTGCTGACGATTTTTACTTTGGCGCATAACATCAAAACAGATTATTTGGTCCCCTGCGAACCACGCAGGGGACCTTGGTTTCCAAGGAGGACTGTGATATGAAGCCGATACACCCCAAGCTACGATGGTGGGCCGTGGCGTTTTGGCTGCTGGTATGGCAGGCGGGCAGCATGGTGATGACTGCTGTGTATCCCTACGGGCATGTGCTGCTGGCCTCTCCGGTGGAGTCCCTGGTGTGCCTCTGTCAGCTGGCGGGGACGGTGACATTCTGGATGGCGATTGCTTGCTCCTCCGTCCGCATCCTGGGAGGATTTTTGGTGGCCTGCGGTCTGGCAGTGGTGCTGGCGGCCCTTTCTGCCCGATTCCGCTTCCTGCGGGACCTGCTTGCCCCGCTGGTGGCGGTGGTAAAGGCTGCCCCGGTAGTCAGCTTCATCATTTTGGCCCTGGTGTGGCTCCGCTCCTCCGCCCTGCCCCTCTTCATTGCGGCACTGATGGTGTTTCCACCCATTTACCTGAATGTGCTGACAGCCATCCTCCACACGGACCGGAAACTGCTGGAGATGGCGCGGGTATTCCGCGTCCCCTTCTCCCGGCAGCTGGTGGGGATTTATCTTCCGGCGGTGGTGCCTCAGTTCCGGGCGGCGGTGTCTCTGGCCCTGGGCCTTTGCTGGAAAGCGGGCGTGGCGGCGGAGGTCATCGGCCTGCCCACCGGCTCCATCGGAGAGCGTCTTTTTGAGGCCAAGGTCTATTTCATGACGGCGGACCTGTTTGCCTGGACCACTGTTATCGTGGTGGTGGCAATGGTATTTGAAAAACTGTTTCTGATGGCCATTGACCGCGTGGCTGGAAAGGTGGGGTGCTGATGGAACTGCGTGTGGAACATCTCTCCAAGAGCTATGGCGGCAGACCGGTTTTACAGGATTTGAGTTTCAGCGCCGGACCAGGGATTTTGTGCATCATGGCCTCCTCCGGCGTGGGCAAAACCACATTGCTGCGACTGCTCCTGGGGCTGGATACGCCGGACAGTGGCACGATTTCCGCACCGGATCACTGCCGCTGGGCGGTGGTATTCCAGGAGGACCGTCTGCTGGAGCATTGGAGGGCAGAAGACAATCTGCGATTTGCGTTGGGTACGGCCTATGACCCGGCAAAGGCCGCCGAATTGATGGCAGACCTGGGACTGGATTTGAAGGAACCCAAGGCGGTTCGAACTTACTCCGGCGGCATGAAGCGGCGGTTGGCTCTGGCGCGGGCACTGCTGGCAGAAAGTGATGCCCTGGCACTGGATGAGCCCTTTACGGGATTGGACGACGAGAGCCGCAAAAAGGCAATGACTGCAATTGGCACCTATGGCGCGGGGAAACCGGTGCTGCTGGTCACACACGATATGCGGGATGCGGAAACGGCCTGTGCGGCGGTGCTTCGACTCCGCTGAGAACAACAGCACGCTCTGCGGCAGAATGCCACAGAGCGTGCTGTGCTTTTGAAGATTCCCGGTTTTCTCAACAAATTTCCCGGCGGGGCAGCACTGACAGGCTGTCTGCTGCGCGGGCACTGGCGTGATCAGTTGCCTGAGCGGGTGTCGCTGATACACAGACAAAGGGACCGGGAGGGGCTGACTGGAGCATGTGCTGGAAAAATAAAAAAAGAGGGCCGATCCCGGGATCAGCCCTCTTTTAAGCTGCAAAAATTACTTAACGGCAATAGCCTCAATCTCGCACAGGACGCCCTTGGGGAGATCTTTGACAGCCACGCAGCTGCGTGCGGGCTTAGAGGTGAAGTACTTTGCGTACACCTCGTTGAAAGCGGCGAAATCAGCAATCTCTGCCAGGAAGCAGGTGGTCTTGACCACGTTGTCCATGGTGACGCCAGCGGCCTCCATGATTGCCTTCACGTTCTTGCAGCTCTGCTCGGTCTGAGCAGCGATACCCTCGCCGACAGCACCAGTAGCGGGATCCACAGGAATCTGGCCGGAAGCATAAACAAAATCACCCACGACCCAGCCCTGAGAGTAGGGGCCGATAGCACCGGGAGCATTGGTAGTTTCAATAACTTTCTTGTCCATTGGAAAAAACCTCCTCAATTTCTTGATACAGATATCATAACACAAATGCACAAAAAGTCAATCCGTGGCGCTTGTGAAACTAACAGAAATATGCTATAGTAAAAACGATAAACAGGCCTGCGGGCGGACTGGCCCACAAGGAAAGGATGTGGCAGGAATTGGATGCCTTTCGGCAGGAATTGACAGAGAAGAGCTACTGGCGGGAGATCGAGGTGGACTTCTCCCACTGTGACCGCAATCAGCGGATGCGGGTGGGAGCCATGCTGACCTGCGCGGCGGTATTTGCGGGGTTTGACTATGATGCCCGGGGACTGACCTATGAGGTGCTCTACGACAAGAGAGAGGTATTTTTGCTGTCCCGGATCACCGTTCGCATTCACCGCTGTCCGCGTGTAAGAGACATTTTGCGGATTACCACCTGGGAGGATGGAGCAAGGGGCGCCCATATGCAGCGCGTGTATGAGTATCGCACCCGGGAGGGGGAGCTGTGTGTTTCGATCCGCAGTGAATGGATTCTGGTGGACCCCGTCACCCGGAAGATTTTACGCCCCAGCCAGTTTACGGCACGGCCCATTACCCGCTGTCAGGTGGACATCGACTGCCCGGCTCCCCAAAAGGTGGTCCTGCCTGCCGAAACGGAGGAGCTGGGCACACGGGTGGTGCGCTGGTCCGATCTGGACGGCAACGGCCATCTGTTCAGCGGCACCTACGGCGAGATCGTGTGGGATTATCTGCCCTTGGATCTTCAGGAGCGAACGCCTCGGGAATTCACCATCAACTACAGCCGGGAGGCCACGCTGGGGGAGAAATTGCGCCTCACCGGCAGCCGGGAGGGGGAGAGCTACCGTATGGAGGGCACTGGCCTCAACGGTCCCTGTTTCACGGCGCTGGCGGTGTTTGAACAACCGGGAACCGATATCCGGCACCGCCCTTGAGTTTCCCAGCGGCATGATATAAAATAAGAAAATGAAACCCTGAAAAGTACAAAAGACGGAGGAAAACTCTATGACATATCAGGAAGTCCTGGAAGCGGCCCGCAGCTGTATGGGGCCCTACTGCAAGTCCTGCCCGGTCTGCAACGGCCTCGCATGTAAAAATACCATTCCCGGCCCCGGTGCCAAGGGCATGGGCACCGGATTTATCCGCAACTATCAGAAGTGGCAGGAATTGTGTGTCAACATGGACACCATCTGCAAAAACGAGCCGGTGGACACCTCTGTGGAGCTGTTCGGCCGTACATTTGCCCTGCCGGTGTTTGCCGCGCCTGTGGGTGCTATGCAGATGCACTACGGTGACAAGTACGACGACCTCACCTATAATGATCTGCTGGTTTCCGGCTGCGCTGCTGCCGGGATCGCTGCTTTTACCGGCGATGGGATGAATCCCGCCGTTATGGAGGCAGCCGCCAAGGCACTGGGGAAGTATAACGGGTGTGGTGTACCTACGGTGAAGCCTTGGAACATGGAGCTGGTCCATGAGAAGATGGAACTGGTCAAAACGGGTGATCCCCTGGCCATTGCCATGGATATTGACGCCGCAGGCCTGCCCTTCCTGAAGAATATGCAGCCCCCCGCGGGCAGCAAGACGGTGGAGGAACTGAAACAGATCGCTGCTTGGGCGGAGAAGCCCTTCGTTCTCAAGGGCATCATGACCGTCGGCGGTGCCAAGAAGGCTTTGGAGGCTGGTGCCTCTGCCATTGTGGTATCCAACCACGGCGGACGGGTGCTGGATCAGTGTCCCTCTACGGCTGAGGTGCTGCCAGCCATTGCGGATGCGGTGGGCGACAAGATGACCATTCTGGTGGACGGCGGCATCCGTTCCGGTATGGATGTGTTCAAGGCCCTGGCCCTGGGCGCGGACGCAGTCCTCATCGGCCGTCCCTTCGTGAACATGGTCTACGGCGGTGGTGCCGAGGGCATCCAGGTGTATGTGGATAAGCTCCAGGCGGAACTTTCCGACACCATGGCCATGTGCGGTGCCCACTCTCTGGCGGACATTGACCGCTCTATGATCTACGGATATTGATCGACTAAAAAAAGGTCCCTTTCCATCCGGAAAGGGACCTTTTTTTATGCTGTTGGAATCAGCAGGGCGGAAATGGCTTCCCAGTCCGGCGGCAAAGGCGGACACGCTGCTGCCTCAGGGTGGAGAGACGGCTTGTCGGAGGATTACCAGTAATCGGCCCGGACGGTAGTGAGGCCGTCGCTGAAAAAGGGTTCG